>NZ_VWSD01000269.1 GCF_009829685.1 Cellulomonas citrea | reverse complement strand
GCAGCGGGTCGGCCTGTCGGCCACCGTGCGGCCGGTCGAGGCGGTGGCCGGCTTCCTCGCCGGTGGCCGGACCGCGGCCGACGGCGGGCGCGAGGTGGTGGTGGTGCAGCCGCCCTCGCACAAACAGGTGCGGATCGAGGTCGTCGTCCCGGTGCCCGACCTCACCGACCTGGTGCGCCCCGGCGAGGACGTGGCGACCGACCCGGCCGACGGCCGCAGCCGCGCCTCGGTGTGGCCGCACGTCGAGGAGAAGGTGGTGGACCTGGTCGCCGAGCACCGCTCGACGTTGGTGTTCACCAACTCGCGGCGCACGGCCGAGCGGCTCACCGCACGGGTGAACGAGGTGTGGGCGACCCGGCACGGCGTGCCGCTGCCGTCACCCGGTGAGCTCGCCCCGGCGGCCGCCCCCGGGGCGTCGGGCACCGCCGTCGGCGTGGACACGCGCGACGCCAGCACCATCGTGGCCCGCGCCCACCACGGGTCCATGTCGCGGGCCGAGCGCACCCGCACCGAGTCCGAGCTCAAGGCCGGACGGCTGCCGGCCGTGGTGGCCACCAGCTCCCTGGAGCTGGGCATCGACATGGGGGCGGTCGACCTCGTCGTGCAGGTGGGTGCCGCCCCCTCGGTGGCCAGCGGGCTGCAGCGGATCGGCCGTGCCGGTCACCAGGTGGGCGCCGTCTCGCACGGGGTCGTGCTGCCGACCCACCGCGGTGAGCTCGTGGCGGCGGCCGTGGGCGCCGAGCGGATGCGCGCCGGCTCGATCGAGGCGCTGCACGTGCCGGCCAACCCGCTCGACGTGCTCGCCCAGCAGGTGGTGGCGATGGTGGCCACCGACGACTGGCCGGTGGCCGAGCTGGCCACCGTGCTGCGCCGCGCCGCACCGTTCACCACGCTCGGCGACGCGACGCTGCGCGCCGTGCTCGACATGCTCGCCGGCCGGTACCCCAGCGAGGAGTTCGCCGAGCTGCGCCCGCGGCTCGTGTGGGACCGCACCCGGGACGTGCTCACCGCCCGCCCCGGGGCGCTGCGGCTCGCCGTCACCAGCGGGGGCACCATCCCTGACCGCGGCCTGTACGGGGTGTTCCTGGCCCCCGGCAGCGGCGCCACCGACGTGCCCACCGATGCCGAGCGCACCGGCGGCCGGGTGCGCGGCGGCCGACGGGTCGGCGAGCTCGACGAGGAGATGGTCTACGAGTCGCGGGTCGGCGACACGTTCACCCTGGGCTCCTCGACCTGGCGGGTCGAGGAGATCACCCCGGACCGCGTCCTGGTGAGCCCCGCCCCCGGTGTGCCCGGTCGGCTGCCGTTCTGGAAGGGCGACTCGGCAGGCCGGCCGGCCGAGCTCGGAGCCGCGATGGGGGCCTTCGTCCGCGAGGTCGACGCCCTGGAGCCCGAGGCCGCCCGCACCCGGCTGCAGCACGCCGGCCTCGACCCGTGGGCCAGCGACAACCTGCTCGCCTACCTGGCCGAGCAACGGCTCGCGACCGGGCGGCTGCCCACCGACCGGACGATCGTGCTCGAACGGTTCCGTGACGAGCTGGGCGACTGGCGCCTCGTGCTGCACTCCCCCTACGGCGCGCGCGTGCATGCGCCGTGGGCCCTCGTCGTCGCCGCCCGGCTGCGCGAGAGGTTCGGCGTCGACGTGGCCGCGCTGCACTCCGACGACGGCATCGTGCTGCGGCTGCCCGATGTGCTCGACGCCCCCGGCCAGTGGGACGACCCGCGCCACCCGCACCGCACGTCCGACGGGCCGGGCCCGCAGGTGCAGCTCGCCGACCTGCTGCTCGACCCGGACGAGGTGGTCGGGGCGGTGCGGGCCGAGCTGGCCGGCTC
>NZ_VWSD01000268.1 GCF_009829685.1 Cellulomonas citrea | reverse complement strand
GCTCGAGATGGTCGTCACCAGCCGGTCGGCCGCCAAACGGGAGCGGGCGCTGGCGCTCGGTGCCGCGCAGGCCGTCGAGCCCGGCGCCCGGATCGACCGGGTCGACGTGGTGCTGGAGACGGTCGGGGCCGCCACCTGGTCGCACACGATGCGCTCGGTGCGCCCCGGCGGCACCGTCGTGGTGGCCGGCGCCACGACCGGCGACCCGTCCGCCATGGAGATCAGCCGCCTGTTCTTCACCGAGATCACCGTGGTCGGCGCCACCATGGGCAGCAGGGACGAGCTCGCCCAGGTGCTCGCCTACCTCGACCGGGCCGGGATCGACCCCGTCATCGACCGCCGGCTCCCCCTGGCCCGGGCGCACGAGGCGTTCGCCGCCCTGGCCGCGGGCGAGGGGTTCGGCAAGATCGTGCTCGAGCCCTGATGGCCGAGCCGGCCAGGGACTGGCGGCCCGATGTGCTGGGCGAGGGGTTCGAGTCCCTCACCCTGCCGCTGCCGGACGACGACGAGGGCCCCGTCGTCGCCACCCTGGTCCGCGCCCTGCCGCAGGCCGACGAGCCGATCCGCCCGGCCCGCGCGGTGCTCTACCTGCACGGCTGGTCCGACTACTTCTTCCAGACCGGCCTGGCCCGGTTCTGGACCAGCCAGGGCGTCGCGTTCTACGCGCTCGACCTGCGCAAGTACGGGCGCAGCCTGCGGGAGCACCACACCCCCGGCTACACCGACGACCTGGCCGTCTACGACGCCGACCTGGACGCCGCACTCACCGTCGTCGACGCCGAGCACGGGCTGCCCGGCCGCACCCTGCTCATGGGGCACTCCACCGGCGGCCTCATCGCGTGCCTGTGGGCCGACCGCAACCCCGGCCGGGTGAGCGGTCTCGTGCTCAACTCCCCCTGGCTGGAGCTGCAGGGCTCGTCCATCGTGCGCACCGTGTCCGCACCGGCCATCGCCCAGCTCGCCCGGTTCAGCCCCAAGGCCGCGCTGCCCAACGTCGACCCGGGCTACTGGTCGCGCACGTTGCAGGTGGCCACCGGCGGGGAGTGGACGTACGACGAGCGGTGGCGGCCCACACCGTCGTTCCCGGTCCGGGCCGGCTGGCTCAACGCGATCGTGCAGGGGCACGCCGCCGTGGCCCGCGGCCTGCACATCGACGCACCGGTGCTGCTCGCCACGTCCGCCCGCACCCTGATCTCCGCACGCTGGAGCGAGGACATGCGGGTGGCCGACGTGGTGATCGACGTCGAGGCCGTCGTCCGCCGCGCGGTGCACCTCGGCCCGGTCGTCACCGTGCTGCGGGTGGCCGACGGCATGCACGACCTCACCCTGTCGGCACCGGCTGTGCGTGCACGCTTCTACGCCGAGCTGGACCGCTGGCTCGCCGGGTACGGCTGGGGCTGAGCCGGCTCAGCCCACGGTGTCGGTGCCGGCGACCAGGACGACGGCCTCCTGCAGCGTCGGCCCGTCCTCACCGAACCGCCACGCCCGCCACCCGTCGACCTGCCCGACGGCGCCCGCTGCGCCGGTCGCGGCCTGCGACGGGTCGGCGTACAACCGCCCGTCGGCCAGCGCGATGAGCCCGTCGGCCCGCAGCCAGGCGGTCAGCCGCTGCCCGCGACGCTGCCGGTTCCAGATGAGCTTCGCCGGTGCGCTCGTCGCCTCCGCGAGGACGCTGAGCAGCGGGTGCGGCTCCGGGGTCGCCGGCGTGGGCGCCACGGGCGGGGTCGCCAGGTCGGCGAGCGGCGAGCTGAGCACCGGTGCCTGCCCGTCGTGGGCGGATGCGGGCCCCTCCGACGGTGCCGCGGCGGCCGAGGGCGGCGGGGTCGCGCGCACCGGGGTGGTCGACCAGGACGTGCGCCGCGG
>NZ_VWSD01000267.1 GCF_009829685.1 Cellulomonas citrea | reverse complement strand
CCGCCCGGCCGCGCTCCCCTGCGACGACGAGGGTGAGCGCCACCCCGGCCTCGAGGTCCTCGAGCAGCGGGCGCACCGCGACCGCCCGGCCCCGGGCGTCGCGGGCCGACCCGCGCACCGCACCGCGACCCGACACCGGCTTGGCCAGCGCCCCGCCGCGTGCGGTGAGCTCGAGCCACCGGGCGCGCACGCCGCCGTCGGCCACCCGACCGGCGCGCACCTGCTCGACGGCGGCGGCACGCACCGGCTCCAGCGCCGCGGTGATGGCGCGTTCGATGTCCTGGGCGGCATCGGCCTGGTCCTGCACCGCAGCGGCGAGCTCCTCGACCCAGCCGCGCAGCGCGCCCAGCGCACCGTGCAACGTGCGGGCCACCACGGTGCGGGCGCGGTCCGGGCCGGCCAGGGTCGTCATCCAGCGGGTGATCGGCGCGACCGCGCTCGGCTCGAGCGGTCCGGTCTGCGGCCCCGCGTCGGGCACGGTGAAGAGCGGGGCGTCGGCCAGCCCACGCTCACGCATCCGGTCGAGCAGGTCACGGCGCACCGTCGACAACGACGCCGCCGGCACCCGGTTGAGCACCATCGCGACCGTCGTGCCCCTTTCGGCCGCGGCGCCCAGCACCTGCCACGGCAGCGCGTCGCCGTAGCGGGTGGCGGTCGTGACGAACAGCCACAGGTCGGCCGACTCGAGCAGCCGGTGCGCCCAGTCGCGGTTCTCCTCGACGACGGAGTCCAGGTCGGGGGCGTCGAGCAGCGCGATGCCACGCGGCACCGCCTCGTGCGCCACGACGACGACCGCATCCATCACCGGGTGGTGGTCGAGCAGCGCCGCGTCGAGCGGGTGGTGCACGAGGACGGCCTGACGCGTCGTCGGGCGCAGCACACCGGCGGCGCTCACCTCGGCCCCCACCAGGGAGTTCACCAGCGTGGACTTGCCCGCCCCGGTGGAGCCGGCGACCACGACGACAGCAGGTGCGGACAGCTGGGTGAGCCGCGGGATGAGGTGCTCGCCGAGCTGGTCGACGAGTCGGGCCCGCGAGGCCGCCGCCGACGCCGACCCCGGCAGGTGCAGCGGGAAGCGCGTGCGCTCGGCGTCACGCCTCAGGTCGCGCACCGCGTCGAGCAGGGATGCCGCAGCCAGGGGTCGAGCCAGCATCCGACGGGGGTCGTCGGAACCGTCAGCCACGTGCGCTCCGCTCCTTCATGCACCCGGCGTCCAGCACACCGGATCAGCAACGGGGCACATTGTCCCGGTTCTTCCGGTCGGCGACGACCCGCCACGCGGCACACTACGCTGGGAGCGCGCCCCACGGCGCCTGCACGCTCACCGGCCCCCGTAGCTCAACGGATAGAGCAACGGCCTTCTAATCCGCAGGTTGGCGGTTCGAGTCCGCCCGGGGGCACCTCGCCGCGACCGCGCCCGGCCCACGCCGCGCACCGGGGCGCCCGCCGAAAATCGAGTGACGCGCGCCACTCCCCTCTGCTGTGCTGAGGCCCATCACACCAACGACTCGGCCCTCGTCGGGGCCCCGTCCGTCATGCCCTGGAGGGCCGAGATGAACCCCTTGATGACCATCGACCTGGCCCGGCTCGAACACACCGAGCGGGTCGACCACACCCGGTTCGACCGGGTGCGCCGCACGTCGGAGCGCGAACGTCGCGCCCTGAACCACCCGCCGGAACGCCAGCCCCGCTGACGGCCCCGACGAACCCTGCGATGCGCGGGTCGCCCCAGGTGGGCGGCCCGCGCATCGTGCATCACCGGCCGGTGGGACGATGCTGCGCGTGACATCGCACCCGGCGGGCAGGCGCTAGTGGGTCGCCACTCCGCCCCGCGCCCCGACCCGGACGACGCGCCGCCGGCGGCGGCCG
>NZ_VWSD01000266.1 GCF_009829685.1 Cellulomonas citrea | reverse complement strand
CCCGCCCTGCGGAGCCTGCGGACGCCCTCGCGGTCGAGCCCCCGGCCGGTCCCACGACGGACCCGGCGGCCGCCGGCCCCGCCGTCGCGAACCCCACCGTGGCCCCGCCGCGCTAGCGGCTCAGTACGCGTACCCCCACGCCGACCAGTCCGGGTCACGGTGCTCCAGGAAGGCGTCCCGGCCCTCGATCGCCTCGTCGGTCTGGTAGGCCAGCCGGGTCGCCTCACCGGCGAACAGCTGCTGACCGGCCAGCCCGTCGTCGGCCAGGTTGAAGGCGAACTTGAGCATCCGGACAGCCTGCGGTGACTTGGTCGCCACGATCCGGGCGTACTCCAGACCGGCCTTCTCCAGGTCGGCGTGGTCGACGACGTCGTTGACCGCGCCCCACTCGTAGGCCTGCTGCGCCGAGTACTCCCGGGCCAGGAAGAAGATCTCGCGCGCCCGCTTCTGGCCGACCTGCCGGGCCAGCAGCGCCGAGCCGTAGCCGCCGTCGAACGAGCCGACGTTCGCATCGGTCTGCTTGAACCGGGCGTGCTCGCGACTGGCGATCGTCAGGTCGGCCACCACGTGCAGCGAGTGCCCGCCGCCGGCCGCCCAGCCGCCGACCAGCGCGACGACCACCTTCGGCATGGTCCGGATGAGGTGCTGCACCTCCAGGATGTGCAGCCGCCCCGCGCGGGCCGGGTCGACGTCACCGGCGTCGTCGGCGTAGTGGTAGCCGTCCCGGCGGCGGATCCGCTGGTCACCGCCCGAGCAGAACGCCCAGCCGCCGTCCTTGGGGCTCGGGCCGTTGCCGGTGAGCAGCACCGTGCCCACGTCGGACGACTGCCGGGCGTGGTCGAGCACCCGGTACAGCTCGTCGACGGTGTGCGGGCGGAACGCGTTGCGCACCTCGGGACGGTCGAACGCGACCCGGACCACCGGCAGGTCGCGCTCGAGTGCGCCGGTGCGGTCCACGCCCCGGTGGTAGGTGAGGTCGGTGAGCTCGGTGAACCCGGCCACCTCCCGCCAGGCCGTGGGGTCGAAGGTCTGCGACACGGTGCGCGGCAACGGGCTCATGGGACCAGCCTAGGATCCGGTGGCCCGCCGGCCAGGCCTACCCTGGCCAGGTGCCCGACCTCGACCTGCACGTGTGGTCCGTCCCGCTGCGCACCCGGTTCAGGGGCCTGACCAGCCGGGACGGGGTGCTGGTGCGCGGTGCGGCCGGCTGGGCGGAGTTCTCGCCCTTCTGGGACTACGACGACGAGGAGTCGGCGTCCTGGTGGCGGGCGACCCGGGAGGCCGCGGACCTCGGCTGGCCCGCACCGCTGCGCGACACCATCCCGGTGAACGTCACGGTGCCCGCCGTCGGACCGGAGCAGGCGCACCAGATCGTGCTGGCCTCGAACGGCTGCCGGACGGCCAAGGTGAAGGTCGCCGAACCGGGGCAGGACGTGGCCCAGGAGCAGGCGCGGCTCGAGGCGGTGCGCGATGCGCTCGGCCCGTCGGGGCGGATCCGCATCGACGCCAACGCCGCCTGGGACCTGGACACCGCGGTCGACCGGCTGGCGCTGCTGGACCGGGCCGCGGGCGGTCTGGAGTACGCCGAGCAGCCGGTCGCCGGGGTCGACGGGTTGGCCGCGCTGCGCCGGCGGACCTCGGTGCCGATCGCGGCCGACGAGTCGATCCGCCGGGCCGCGGACCCGTTGGCGGTGGCCGCCAAGCACGCGGCCGACGTCGTCGTCCTCAAGGTGCAGCCGCTCGGCGGGGTGCGCGCGTGCCTCGAGCTGGCCGAGCGGATCGGGCTGCCGGTGGTCGTGTCCTCGGCGCTGGAGTCCTCGGTCGGGCTCGCGGCCGGGCTGGCGCTCGCGGCGGCGCTCCCGGAGCTGCCCTATGCCTGCGGGCTG
>NZ_VWSD01000265.1 GCF_009829685.1 Cellulomonas citrea | reverse complement strand
GTGCCCGGCCGGGCCACCGGGGCCGGGCGGACACCCTCGTGCAGCGCCACGACCGAGGTGCCGCGCACCAGCAGCGCGCTCAGGGCCTGCGGGTCGTGCCGCGGGTCGGCCACCAGCACGAGCCCGCCCACCGGCACCTGGGGGTCGAGGTCACGCAGGTTCGCCGCCTCCGACGGCACGTGCACCCCGCGCAACCTCAGCTGCAGCGACAGCCCCTGACGCACCACCGGTGCCGATGCCACCACGGCCACTCCCCACGTTCGCTCCACGACGTCCCACCTCCCGCAGCGCGGACCCGAGCCCGCCGGCCGACCTCCGGCCTCGACTGCCAGGAGCAGGGAAATCCCCGGGAGATACCAGGGAGCGGAACTTTCTTCGCAGGTCAGGCGCGACGGTCGGCGGCCCACCACCCGGCGAGCTCGAGCGCCCAGTACGTGAGCACCTGGTCGGCCCCCGCCCGCACGATGCTCAGCACCGACTCCTCCACCGCCCGACGACGGTCGATCCAGCCCTGCGCGGCCGCCGCCTCGACCATCGCGTACTCCCCGGACACCTGGTACGCCGCGACCGGCACCGACGAGACCGCGGCGACGTCGGCCAGCACGTCCAGGTAGGACATGGCGGGCTTCACCATGACGAGGTCGGCGCCCTCGGCGATGTCGAGCTCGACCTCGAGGAGGGCTTCGCGCCGGTTGGCCGGGTCCATCTGGTAGGCCCGGCGGTCGCCCTGCAGCGTCGAGGCCACGGCCTCCCGGAACGGGCCGTAGAACGCGCTCGCGTACTTGGCGGCGTAGGCCAGGATCGCCACGTCGTCGCGGCCGGCGCCGTCCAGCGCGTCCCGCACCGCCGCCACCTGGCCGTCCATCATCCCGGACAGGCCCAGCACGTGGGCACCCGCCGCCGCCTGGGCCAGCGCCATCGCGACGTAGCGCTCGAGCGTCGCGTCGTTGTCCACGCGGCCGGCGGCGTCGAGCACCCCGCAGTGCCCGTGGTCGGTGAACTCGTCGAGGCACAGGTCCGCCTGCACGACGAGCGCGTCACCCACCTCGGCGACGACGTCCTCGATCGCCCGGTTGAGGACGCCGTCCGGGTCGTCCGCCCCGGTGCCCGTCGCGTCGCGCACGCTCGGCACCCCGAAGAGCATGACGGCGCCCAGCCCCGACTCGGCGGCCCGGGCCACCTCGCGGCGCAGCGAGTCCCGGCTGTGCTGGACCACCCCGGGCATCGAGGCCACCGGGACCGGTGCGGTCACGTCGTCCCGCACGAACAGCGGCAGGCTGAGCTGGGCGACGTCGACACGGGTCTGGGCGGCCATCCGGCGCAGCGCCGGGGTGGCGCGCAGCCGGCGGGGGCGGACACGTCCGGGGGTGGTGGTCATACGGGGTCCTTCCAGAGGTCGACCAGCGCTGCGACCAGCGCCGGGAGGGTCGTCGTGGGGCTGAGCACGTCGACGTGCAGACCGAGCTCGCGGGCCGCCTGCGCGGTCGTCGGGCCCAGGCAGGCCACCGTGGTGCCGGCCGGCGGTGGGCCGAGCCGGTCGAGCACGGCCTGCGCGGTGCTCGGCGAGGTGAGCAGCACGGCGTCGATGCGGCCCGCTGCCCAGTGCTCGCGCACGGCGGCCGGCGGGGCGGGGGCCGGGACGGTCCGGTAGACCGCGACGTCGTGCACCTCGAGGCCGGCCTCGCGCAGGCCGGTGACCAGGGTGGGTGCCGCCAGGTCGCCGCGGGCGACGAGCACCCGGTCGCCGCGGGCCGCCGCCACCAGCGGGGACACCAGACCAGTGGCGCCCGCACCCCGCTCACCACCGTCACCGACCCGACCCGACCCGCACCCGACACCACTGCACCCGACGACACCGTGAAGGACCCGTCATGACCAAGCCGTACGCCGACAAGCAGATCTGGTTCCT
>NZ_VWSD01000264.1 GCF_009829685.1 Cellulomonas citrea | reverse complement strand
CCGACCTCGTGCAGCCCGACGGCGGCTGCCGCACCCTGGCCGACCCGGGCCCCGACGGTGCGGTCCCGCACTGGGCCGACTACCTGGCCGCAGCCGCGCAGGACGAGTACGAGGCGGTGCCGGGGCTGCTCGGCGACCGGCTCACCGCCGCCGGGGTGCGGGTGCGCGCCCTCGGGCCCGGTGCCGCGGTCGCCACCGCGACGAGCGCGGGCAGCACCGTCGGCCGCTGGTCACCGCTGCCCGCCGACCCGGCCGCGCTGCGCACCCAGGTCGCCGAGGCGCTGACCGGCGGTGACCGCCTCGTCGTGGTCGACGCCGGTGCGGTGCGCGACGGCGACGCGACGCTCGCCCAGGTGGACGAACGGGTCGCCGCCGCGCTGGCTGGGGTGCACGACGCGACGGGCACCGACCCGACCGTCCTGGTCAGCTCGCTGGCCGACCGCGACGGCACCCCCTCGCTGCAGCTCACCGCGGTCCGCGGGCCGGGTGCCGGGCCGACCCTGGCGACCTCGGCCTCGACCCGGCAGCCCGGGATCGTCACGGTGACCGACGTGCCGGCGACCCTCGCGCACGCGCTGGGCCTGGACGCCACCTCCTTCATCGGCGCCCCGATCGCGTCGACGGCGACCGCCCCGGCCGACCGGGTCGCCGCGCTCGTCGACACCGCCCGGCACGCCTCGGTCGCCCGGCCGCTGGTGCCGGCGTTCTACCTGGGGCTCGTGCTGCTCAACCTCGCCCTCTACGCCGCGGTGGCATTCGGGCTGGCCCGCGCACCGGGGGCCCGGGCCGCCGGGGAACCGCAACGGCGGCGAACCCTGGCGGTGACCCGTGCCGTCGCGCTGGGGGTCGGCGCCGTGCCGGTCGGGCTGCTGCTGGCCAACCTCGTGCCGTGGTGGCGGGCGCCCGCCCCGGGCCTGGCCCTTGCCGCGAGCGCCGCCGTCCTCGACGTCGCGCTCGTGGCTCTCGCGCTGCTCGGCCCGTGGCGCGGCGCGGTGCTCGGACCGGCCGGGGTGCTCGCGGCCGTCACCGCGCTCGTCATCGTCGTCGACGTGGTGCGTGGCGGCGGGTTGCAGCTGTCGGCGGTCATCGGCGCACCGACGCTGGCCGCGGGACGGTTCTACGGGTTCAACAACACGGCGTTCGCCCTGGCCACGGCCGCGACGCTGTTCGCCGCCACCGCACTGGTCGACCCGTGGGTGCGGGCCGGACGGCGGGGGCTCGCGGCCGGCGTGGTCGCCGTGGTCGGGCTCGGGCTCACGCTCGTCGACGGCACGTCGTCACTCGGTGCGGACTTCGGCGGTCCGCCCGCGCTCATCCCAGGGTTCACCGTGCTCGCCCTGCTGGCCGCGGGTGCCACGATCACCTGGCGCCGCGTCGTCGCGGTGCTCGGCGGGGCGGTCGTCGTCACCGGCGCGTTCGCCGTGCTCGACTGGCTGCGCCCGGCCGACCAGCGCACCCACCTGGGTCAGCTCGTGCAGACCGCGCTCGACGGCGGGCTGTGGGTCGTCGTCGGCCGCAAGGTCTCGGCGAACCTGCACATCATCGGCAACAACCGCCCGCTCACGGTGCTCACGCTGGCCGGGGTGGCGTTCGTGGTGGCGGCCCTGGTGCGGCCCGTGCGCACGGTGGTGCTGTCGCCCGACGGCGGACGGTACGGCTGGTTGTCGCACGGCACCGCGCTGGGCGCCCTGGCGACGGCCGCACCCATGCTCACCCCGTGCCTGGTGGCCACGGCGACGGCGCTGCTCATCGGGTTCGCGGTCAACGACTCCGGGATCGCGATCCCGGCCATCGGGGTGGCCGTCACCGTGCCGCTCGTCATCGCCACCTGCGCGAGCTGGCTGGCCGGGCTCACCGGGCCGGCTCGCCCCAGGTCGGACGCCGGCCCGGCAGCGGAGGTCGAGGCATGATCCGGCGCCACGTGCGGGCCGCGCTC
>NZ_VWSD01000263.1 GCF_009829685.1 Cellulomonas citrea | reverse complement strand
GCCGGCGGCGGGGGCACCGGGCGGGGCCGGTACGAGGCGTCCTCGACCGGCAGACCGCTGGGCGCACGACGAGCGCGGCGAGAGGGGCTCGGCGCGGGTCCGCGCGGCGCGCGCAGGACGGGGTCGGCCATCACCTCGCCGGTCGACGGTGCGGGCCGGCTCACCAGGAACGTGCCGTCGAGCGGGGCGGACCTAGCGGCCACGACCGTGCCGTCGTCCGGGGCGGCGCGGCTCACGACGACCGTGCCGTCCAACGGGGCCTCGCGGCTCACCATCACAGTGCCGTCCAACGGGGCCTCGCGGCTCACCATCACCGTGCCGTCCAGCGGCGCGGCGCGTCCGACCATGACGGTGCCGTCCGGGGCCAGGTCGTCGCCGAGCGCACTCACGCCGTGCGCCACGACCGTGTGGTCCTCCGGCGCGTCGTCGGTGTCGGGCGCGGGCGGTCCCGACACGTCGTCAGGCAGCGCGCTCATCGGACCACCTCGATCGTCGTGCCGTCGTCCGTCGCGTCGTGCAACGGGGTCGCCGAGGCGGTCGAGTCGCCGTCCAGCCCGGGGCGCCGTCCTCCTGAGCGCACGTCGAGCACGAGGACGGTGACGTTGTCCCGACCGCCCGCCTGGTTCGCCAGGCGCACCAGGGCGTCCGCCGCCGAGGTCGGCGCGCCGCTCATGGTGAGCGCCGCGCGGATGGACTCGTCGGCCAGCTCCCGGTAGAGCCCGTCCGAGCACAGCAGCAGACGTTCGCCGTTGGTCACCGGCATCAGCCAGCTGTCCGCGGTCGAGTCGTCCGCGCCGATGGCCCGGGTGATCACGTTGCGCCCGGCGAAGCCCGCGAGCTCGGCCGCCTGGAGCCGGCCCGCCGCCACCAGCTCCTGGCCCACCGAGTGGTCCACCGTGAGCTGCTCGAGGGTGCTGGCCAGGTGCCGGTAGACGCGCGAGTCCCCGACGTTGAACACCAACCAGTGCGGCAGCCCGAGGTGCTCGACGAGCGCCACCCCGGTCACCGTGCTGCCCGCGCCACGCCGGGTGCCCGCCGCCACCTCCCGCACGGCGACGACGCAGGCCGCGAGCGCCTCGCGCAGCTGGGCGAGGGTGGTGACGCCCGGACCGGTCACATGCGCCGCGAAGGCGCCGACGACCGCGGCGCTGGCCAGGTCACCGGCCTCGTAGCCGCCCATCCCGTCGGCCACGACGAACACCGGCGGTGCGCCGAGGAACGCGTCCTCGTTCGCGGGGCGCACCCGGCCGCGGTCCGAGCACGCGGCCCACACCAGCTCGACACCGTCGACCACGGCGCGCCCGTCGTTCACGCCGGCGCCCGTCTCACGAGGCCCCTGCCCCGTCGCGCCCGTCACCGCGCACCGTCGGCCGCGCTCGTCAGCCACATCCCGACCGAGCCGAGGACGAACCTGCCCGCCACCGGGGTCGGGACACCGGCGTCGACCGGGCGCTCCGTGCCGTCCGCACCGACGAGCAGGACACCGTTGGTCGAGCCCAGGTCGGTGACGTGCCACTGGTCGTCGACCAGGTCCAGCCGGGCGTGGGTCTTGGACAACGTGCGCGTGGGGTCGGGGACCGCCAGCAGCTGGACGCCCAGGTCGGTGACCACCGGCCGACGGCCCAGGACGACGGCCCGGCCCAGCACCTCGAACGTGCGCCCGTCGTCCAGGTGCAGCGACCAGGGGCGGAACGGCGTCCGGGACACGACGACCGTGCCCTCGACGTCGTCCTCGTCGTCGGGGTCCACGACGACCGGCGGCGCGGTGAGCGCGGGGGCGGCGACGGGCTGAGCCGGTGGGGCCGGCGGCGGCGGAGCGGGCGGCGCGGAGACGACCGGCGGCGCGAGCACCGTCGGCGGTGCGAGCTCCGTCGGCGCTGCGACGGGCGGCACCGGCGCGACGGGTGGCGCAACGGGCGGCACCGGCGCGACGGGTGGCGCAACGGGCGGGAGCGGTGCCACGAGCGGGGCGGGCACG
>NZ_VWSD01000262.1 GCF_009829685.1 Cellulomonas citrea | reverse complement strand
CGAGCTCGGCCAGCTGGGCACGGGCACCGCTCAGCGCGGCCTCGACCTGGTCGCGCCGCTCGCGCAGCGCCGACTCGTCGGCGATCTCCTGCTCCAGCTGCGCGGAGAGCTGGGCCAGGTCGTCGGCCAGCAGCCGCGCCTTGGAGTCACGCAGGTCGGCCTGCACGACGGCGGCCTTGCGCGCCACCTCGGCCTGGCGGCCCAGCGGCCCGAGCTGACGGCGGATCTCGGCCGTGAGGTCACCCAGACGCACCAGGTTGGCCTGCATGGCATCGAGCTTGCGCAGCGCCTTCTCCTTGCGGCGGCGGTGCTTGAGCACCCCCGCCGCCTCCTCGATGAAGCCGCGACGCTCCTCCGGGGTGGCGCGCAGGATCGCGTCCAGCCGCCCCTGGCCGACGATGACGTGCATCTCGCGGCCCAGGCCTGTGTCGGACAACAGCTCCTGGATGTCCAGCAGCCGGCAGCCCGAACCGTTGATCGCGTACTCCGAGCCGCCGTTGCGGAACAGCGTCCGGGAGATCGTCACCTCGGAGTACTCGATCGGCAGGGCGCCGTCGGCGTTGTCGATCGTCAGCGCCACCTCGGCGCGACCCAGCGGCGGGCGCCCGGCCGTGCCGGCGAAGATCACGTCCTCCATGGACCCGCCGCGCAGCGACTTGGCGCCCTGCTCACCCATCACCCAGGCGAGGGCGTCCACGACGTTCGACTTGCCCGAGCCGTTCGGGCCCACGACGCACGTGACACCCGGCTCGAAGCTCAACGTCGTCGCCGAGGCGAACGACTTGAACCCGCGCAGGGTCAGCGTCTTGAGGTGCACGTGCTGAGCCTAGGTGTCGGATGCGTGAAGGTCGGGCAGGTGGTGCGCCGCACGCTCAGGAGTCGAGGTCGGCGAACCAGAGCGCGATCTCCCGGGCGGCCGACTCCGGGCTGTCCGAGGCGTGGATGATGTTCTCGATCACCGCGGCACCCGTGTCCGCCGCCAGGTCGCCACGGATCGAGCCCGGGGCCGCTGTGGTCGGGTCCGTCGCCCCCGCGAGGGCACGCACCCCTTCGATGACCCGGTAGCCCTCGACGACGAGCGCCAGCACCGGACCGGACGCCATGAACGTGATGAGCGGGCCGACGAAGGGCTTGCCGGCGTGCTCGGCGTAGTGCTCGGCGAGCAGGGCCTCGTCGGCGGTGCGCAGCCGGGCCGCGACCGGGCGGTAGCCCTTGGCCTCGATCCGTCGCAGCACCTCACCCGACAGCCCGCGCCGCACGCCATCCGGCTTGACCAGGACGAGGGTGCGCTGAAGGTCGCTCATGACCACCGACCCTACCGGGCCGGCAGCACCGGGCCGGGGCCTTCGCCGGGGTGCGCGGCGTCCCAGGCAGCGCGTTCGGCGTCGACCCGGCCACCCAGCACGAGTGCGAGCACCCACAGGACGACGAAGACGACCGCGATCACGGTCATCATCGGCACGACGAGACCCGCCGCGACGAGGAAGACCTGCCCGACCGACCCGGCGACGTAGCCGCCCGGGCGCCGCACGGCACCGGCCATGAGCACGAGCGCGACCGCGAGCACACCGCCGGCCGCCCAGACGGCACCCGCCGGGGCGACCCGCAGACCGAAGGCGACGAGCGTCGCGAACACGACGACCATCGCCTCCAGGCCCAGCACGGTGGACGCGAACAGCTGCTTGGCTGGGCGCTTGCGCGCCACCGGGGCCGACGACGGACCGCTCACAGCTCGCCGAAACCGTCCTCGACCATCGCCACGGCCGCGTCCACCGCCTCGCGGGCCTGGGGTCCAGTGGCCCGGACCTGCAGCTCGCGGCCCTGCGTGGCACCGAGCGCCATGAGCGCGAGCACCGAGGCGCCGTCGGCACCGTCGACCTCGACCTGGGCGTCGAACCCGGCCATCGCGCGGGCCAGCACCGCGGCCGGCCGCGCGTGCAGCCCCATCGCGTTGCGCAGCGCGACGGTCCGCACGACG
>NZ_VWSD01000261.1 GCF_009829685.1 Cellulomonas citrea | reverse complement strand
ACGGGCGCGTCGTGGGCGGCTCCCCCGGGTCCTCCCGGGTGCGCAGCGCCGACACCGAGTGCTCCCGCGCGGGCGGCGGGCCGACGAGCAGACCGTCGTCGACGCGCTGCGGCTGGACGGACGCAGGGCGTTGCACGGGACCCGGAGGCGGCGGGAGCAGCACCGGGGTCGTCAGCCGGGGGGACGGACGGTCGCGGCGTGGCTGGTCCCCGCGGGACGCGTCCCGCCACGGCTCTGCCGCCAGCAGCGACGGGGTCGCGGTCGGCGCACCCCGGGCCGGGGTGGCCGCGGTCGACGCGTCGCTGCCACCGGGCACCACCGCCGACATCCCTCGCGGCGCCACCAGGACCGGGTTCGCCGTCCGCACCGCCACGGGGTGCTCGTCGGGTTCGAGCTCGATCACCGGGACCGGTTCGTGCACGGTGCGTGCCGCGACGATCGGCAGCGCCTGCGTCGCACCCAGCGGGACCACCCCGTCGGCCGTGGCACGGACCGGTGCGGCGACAGCCACGAGGGAGCGCACGTCCTCGACCGTCTCCACGCTCACCAGCCGCCGGCCGTCCTCCGCGTGCACGACGCCCACCCGCAGCACGTCGAGCCGGCCCCGCGAACGCCAGAACTGCACCGCACCGGCCGCCTCCTCGGTGACCTCGGCGCACAGCAGCACGACCCGCATGCCCGGCTGAGGCACCCCGGGCGAGGCGAGGGCCACCGAGTCGCGGAAGTCCTGCACGGCCAGCTCGAACCGCTCCGGCGCCTGCGCGTGGAACAGCCGCGCCACGTCGCGGTGCGTCATTCGTGCGACGACGCCGGCCCGGCGCAACGAGGCGACCAACGACTGCTCGTCGAGCCGCGCGACGGCGTCGACCACGACCGGGGAGCGGCGTGCGTCCATCGCCACCACGGCCGGCAGGTCGGCGCGCACCCCGTCCCGCCCGTTGTGCACGACGAGCACCGGCTCGCCCAGGACGACGTCGAGGTGACGGTCCAGGATCGCCCCGACCTCGGCCGCGAAGACGTCAGGGCCCGGACGCGCGGGCGGCACGATCCGTACCCGGTCGTCACCGACCTCGAACAGGGGCATCTCAGCCCTTTCCGCGCACAGGGGGGAGGCGTCGCCTCGTCGGAGCTGGATCACCTTCTCACGCACAGGCAGGGCTGATGCATCACGCAGAGGTGTGATGAATTGCCCGAGATGTCCGATTCACCCGGGTGGACGAACGTCGCTCACCCGAACGGCCCAACGACCCGGCCGAAACCCGGGCGGTCAGCCCTCGGCGAGGCGGGCCTCGACCCGCGCGACCTTCCCGTCGAGCTCCCCGGTGTGCCCGGGCCGGATGTCCGCCTTGAGCACCAGGCTCACCCGGCCGGCGTGGGCACCGACCGCCTCGGTCGCCCGCCGGACGACGTCCATCACCTCGTCCCACTCCCCCTCGATCGTGGTGAACATCGCGTCGGTGCGGTTCGGCAGACCCGACTCGCGGACGATGCGCACGGCATCGGCCACGGCATCGGCGACGGACTCGGAGGTGCCGAGCGGGGCGACGGAGAAGGCGACGAGCATGGGCCCAGCATCCCGCGTCCGGGCCCCGGGCGCACAGGTCGGGCCGCCCCTCGGGACGGCAGCGACGACGGCGGCGACGGGGCGCCGCCCGCCTAGAGCCGCGCGGCGAGCAGCTGGGCCAGGTGCAGGCCCTGCGTGCCGGCGAGCTGGTCGGCCTGGGTGCGGCAGGAGAAGCCGTCCGCCAGGTAGAGGTCGCCGGGGGCTGCCGCACGCAGCGCCGGCAGCAGCGCGTTCTCGGCGACCGCGACCGACACCTCGTAGTGCCCGCGCTCCATGCCGAAGTTGCCGGCCAGGCCGCAGCAGCCACGCGTAGTTGACCCGCAGCCGTGGGATGTCCCGGTCCGCCTCACCCTCGCCCAGCAGCGCCAGCGCCCGCTCGGTGAACCGCTGCGCCTGCTCGTAGTCGCGGCGTTCCTCGGCCAC
>NZ_VWSD01000260.1 GCF_009829685.1 Cellulomonas citrea | reverse complement strand
GTCGCGGCGACCTTGGCCAGCACCCGCAGCTTCATCGCCAGCGCCGCCACGAGCGGGACCGGGTCGACGCCCGTCGCGAAGGCGTGCCGCAGCAAGGCCACCGCCGCCCCCGCGTCGGCGGCTACGGCGGCGTCAGCCACCTGGAAACCGGTGGCTTCCACCCGCCCGGCGTAGTAGCGCTCGACGACGTCGACGGCGATCAGACCCTCGGTGTCGGCCACGAGCTGGGCGCAGGCCGAGGCCAGCTCGCGCAGGTCGCTGCCGACGGCGTCGACCAGGGCGCGCACGGCCCGCGGTTCGGCCCGGCGCCCCGCGGCCCGCAGCTCGGCGGTGACGAACGCCGTCTTGTCGCCGTCCGACCGCAACGGTTCGGCGCCCACCGTGGGCAGGTCCCGGCACGCGTCGAGCAGGGCCCGTCCACGCTGGCCGCCCCCGTGACGCAGCACGAGCACCACGTCCGGGGCCGGGGCGTCGAGATAGGCCCGGGCATCGGACAGTGCCTGGTCGGAGCCGTGCTCCAGCCCTGCGAGCACCACCACCTTGGCCTCGGCGAACAATGACGGGCTCGTCGCGACCGCCAGCATCCCGGCGCCGTAGTCGGCGGCCTCGAGCGTCACCACCTCGGCCGTCGGGTCCTGGGCACGCACGGCGTCCACGATCCGGGCCACGGCCCGCTCGGCGAGCAGATCCTCGGCCCCGCGCACCAGGACGACGGGGGCTGGGGCCGCCTCGTTCCAGCTCAGGGTGTTCGGCTGCTCACGGCGGGCGGGTCGACGGGGTCCGGGCACCCGCTCAGCGTGCCATGCGGATCGGGCGCCGTGCGCAGCAGCAGCCCCAGCAGACCTATCCCGGCACCGGCGAGCAGCACGCCGCCGACCAGACCCGGCCACCAGGCGAGCCCCGCGCCCGGCGCCGCAGCGACGAGGTGCGCCACCGTGACGACCCACCAGCACGCCGCCCCGGCGCAGGCGAGCAGCACCGCCGCGCCGCCCGGCCAGACCGGGCTCACGACTGCCCCGGCCAGACCGAGCACCGTGGCCGGGCCGATCGCGGGTGCGACGGCAAGGTTGGCCAGGACCGACCAGGTCGCCACGGTCGGGGTGAACGCGAGCAGGAACGGGCCGCAGGCCAGCTGCGCCACCAGCGGCACGCCCAGCACCGTGGCCACCGGACGTCCGACCACCGGGGACCAACGGGCCACGAGCGTGGGCACGACGAGCACGATCCCCGCGGTGGCCGCGACCGACAGCACGAAGCCGAGGTCGACCGCGAGCCACGGGTCGGCCAGCATGAGCCCGATGACGGCGGTCGACAGCGCCGCCGGTCCGGCCGAGGGGCGCCCGAGGAGCAGGCCCGCGACCGAGACCGCGCCCATCACCGCCGCCCGCAGGACGCTGGGCTGCGGGCCCACCAGCACGACCAGCCCCGCGGCGACCACCACGGTGAGGCCGGCTCGTGCTGCGCGGGGCAGCCCGAGGGTCGCACCGACCACCAGGACGAGGGACGCGATGAGTGCGAAGTGGGCGCCCGAGACGGCGGTGACATGGGTGAGACCGGCGGTCCGCATCGCGTCCACCAGCCCGTCGGGCAGCCGCGAGACGTCACCCCAGGCGATCGCGGGCAGCAGCGCACCAGGCTCTCCGGGGACGGCCGAGGCTGCGCTCCCCGCCGTGGCGCGCACGCGCGCCGCCAGGGCGTCCAGCCCGGTCGGAGCACGGAGCTGCTGCGGGGGCTGCGACGGCCGGAGCACGGCCACCGCCCGGCCTGGAGCCCCCGGCTCGGACAGGGTGCCGACCGTCCGGACCGTGCTCCCTGCGCTCAGCGGGGCGCACGGGGCGATCACGTCGACGGGGGCCGCCGCCCGCGTCACCTCACCGGCGATCTCGGCGCGGTGCACGTCGAGCGGGTAGCGGCAGCCACCGGTGACCGGCCGGGGAGGTCCGGTCAGCCGGCCGTCGAGCGTCACGGTGCGCTACATGGGGGTGGCGACCAGCTCGTCGCTGTTCTTCCGGCAGATGGGCGGCACGCTGGGCACCGCGGTGTTCCTGTCCATCCTGTTCTCCACCGTGGGCGACAACATCGCCACGGCCGT
>NZ_VWSD01000025.1 GCF_009829685.1 Cellulomonas citrea | reverse complement strand
GGCGTCGGTGTCGCCCGGGTCGCGGTGGGCGTGCCCGCCGGTGTCGTCGGGCTGCCCGACGCACCGACCGCCCCGCCGGCGATCGTGACGACGAGCGCGGCGCCGAGGAGCCCGACACCGAACGGCCGACCGGGCAACGAGAGGAAGCCACGACCGCTCGCCAGGTGCCACAGCCCGCCGAGGAAGACAGCGACCCCGGTGAGGATGAGCCCCCCGGAGAACCCCGAGACGAGCGCCCCGAGCGCGAACGCGACCGGCAGCCCGATGAGCGGCACCAGCACGGACGGACGGGACCACACGGACCTGCTCCCCGGTGGCGTCGACGACGGCACCGGCCCCCCTGACTCGGTCATGCGGCGAACGTAACCCGCGGTCGACGCCCCCGCGCGGGACCTGCTCGGACCGCACGACGGGCGCGGTCCGGCGGCCTTGGCCCAACCGGGACACCGGCGTGGCGGGCTGCCCTACGCTCACGCCGTCGGGGCCTGCGGGTCCTCGTCCTTGAGTCGCGACTCGCGCTCGCGGAGCTGGGCCTCCCAGTCGCGCATCATCTTCTCGTCGAGCTGGCGGGAGCGTTCGACCCCGGCCTGGAACTCCCGCTCGTCGAGGGCGTAGCGCCGTGGCCGCTCGTACTCCGGGAAGCCGGCGGTCGACGTCGAGGGCCACGGCACGTCCCGGCCGCGGGTGCTCACGGGCCGCCCGACGGTCAGCCAGGCGATGCCCCCGACGAGCGGCACGAGGATGATGAGGAAGATCCACACGGTCTTCGGCAGGTTGCGGATGCTGCCCTCGTCCGACTGGATCGCGTCGATCAGGCAGTACACGAGCAGCCCGATCTCGATCAGGAATGGCAACGCACGGATCATCGCCGACCTCTTTCGTCCCCCTGTCCCCGCCGGTGCGCGAGGAGTGCCCCTCCTGAGGGTAGGGACTGCGGCGCCCCGGCGGGAGGGGCTAGGCGGCCAGGCTCACCCCGCCGCCGTGAGCACCGACGTGCGCAGCCAGTGCGCCATCGCCGCGTAGGCCTGCGCCCGGATCGGGGCGGGTGAGAGCACGACGTCGTGCAGCGCGCCCTCGATCCGCTCGATCTGCACGTGCCGGCCCAGGTCGGCGCTGCGCCGGGCCACCCCGACGACGTCGAGCGCCGTGTCCGAGTGCAGCATCTCCGGCGTCCAGCGCGGCAGCAGGGTGCTGCGGGTGGACAGCAGCACGAGCACCGGGACCGTCAGGTCGAGTCCGCGTTCCACCTGGTCCTGCCCGCGCAGCACGGCGTCGAGCCAGGCGCGGGTGGTGCGGAAACCGCGCTGGGGCCGCCAGGTGAGGTTGTAGGTCCACTCACCCTCCTCGGTCGCGGAGACCGCGCGGGTGTAGAACCCCAGGTCGACGTTGGGCAGCTCGCGCCGCGGGTCGATCCGGGCGCCCAGCGTCATCGCCGGGGTGAGCACGGCCCGGCCCAGGGCGCGGGTCTGGAACTCCAGCCACGGGCTGTTGAGCAGCAGTCCGGCGGCGACGTCCGGGTGCCGGGTCGCCCACAGGCTGAGCGTGAGCCCCCCGGTGGAGTGACCGGTGACGACGAGCGGCCGGTCCGGGTCGGTGCGCAGCACCGCCAGCGCGGCGGCCAGGTCCTCGTCGTAGGTCGCCAGGTCGGTGACGAACCCGGGGGTCTGGTGCTCGCGCAGGCTGCGGCCGTACTTGCGCAGGTCGATCGCGTGGAAGGCGGCGCCCTGCGCGGTCCAGAAGTCGGCGAGCTCGGTCTGGAAGAAGTAGTCGGACCAGCCGTGCACGTAGAGCACGTCGAGGCGCGGGTGCGCGGGCCGGACGACCGGGCGGACGAGCGTCGCGACGACCGCGCCCTCGTCGTCGGCCGGCAGCGGCAGCGTGAGCTGCTCGAACCGGTCGCCCAGCACATCGGGGACCCAGCCCGACGCGTCGTCGCCGGGACGCGGCCCGGTCACGGCGCCGGCTGGGGCTTGGGGTGGCGGCGCACCCACCACCAGATCCCGCCGCCGACCGCCATCCCGGTGCCCACCAGGCCGAGGCCGACGGCCAGGAACGCGCCGCCGACGGTGCCGAGGATCCCGTGGGTGAGGTCCTGCTCGGAGGCCGTGGGGACGAGGAGCACCCGCGCGGTGGACGGTTCGGCCGCGGGCACCGTGAGGACGTACTGCCCGGCCGTCGTCGCCGTGAAGGTGCTGCTCGCGACGGCGTAGGTGTCACCCATCGTGATCTGGCTGCTCATCGACGGGCTGCGCAGCGGGACGGCGCTGTCGTCCGGGCCGGTGACCTGCACCGGCCCGGTGAGGCTCCCCTCGGAGCCCGGTGCAGCCAGCCACACCGTGTACCGGCCCGGCTCCAGCGTCGCCGTGCCCCGGGTGCCGGCGTCGACGGTGGCGACGACGGCACCGCCGGGCGACCCGTCCAGCGTGAGCACCCCGCCGGGCAGCACACCGATGAACGCCTGCACCGCGAAACCGGCGGCGACCGCGGCGACCACCACCAGGCCCACCCCGATGAACGTGAGCCAGGCAGGTCCCGTGGCGCGTCGACGGACCGGTGCAGGGAGTGTCATGACTGGACCCTAGGGCGCGCGCGCCCCGGTCGCCTGGGGCGTCCGGCTCAGTCCTGCTCGGCGGGCGAGTGCCGGTCGAGGAACTCGTAGACCTCGGTCGTGTCCACCCCGGGGAACACCCCCACCGGCAGCGCCGCGAGCAGCGAGGCGTGCGGCCGGGCCGACGGCCACGCGCTGTCGTCCCACCGCGTGGCCAGCGTGGTCGGGGGGGTGCGGCAGCACGACGCGTCGGGGCACTTGGAGAACCGGCGCTCGCTGGTCTCCCGGCCGCGGAACCAGCGCACGTTGGCGAACGAGACGCCGACGCTCACGCTGAACGCGCCCTGGCTGGACGGCTGCACGCGGGAGGTGCACCAGTACGTGCCGGAGTCGGTGTCGGTGTACTGGTAGTAGGGCGAGAAGCGGTCCTCCAGCGTGAACACGACGCGAGCCGTCCACTGCCGGCAGACCGGCTGCCCCTCGACCGCACCGAGCGGGTCGGTGGGGAAGCGGATCCCGTCGTTCTCGTACGCCTTGTGCAGGGTGCCGCCCTCGTGCACCTTCATGAAGTGGACGGGGATGTCCAGGTGCCGGGTCGCCAGGTTGGTGAAGCGGTGCGCGGCGGTCTCGTACGGCACGGCGAACGCGTCGCGCAGGTCCTCGACCGACAGCCGGCGCTCGGTCTTGGCCTCCTTGAGGTACGGCACCGTGGTGTGCTCGGGCATCATGAGCGCCGCCGCGAGGTAGTTGGCCTCGACCCGCTGCAGCAGGAAGTCGGCGTAGTCGCGCGGTTCGCGGTGGCCGAGCACGTGGCTGGCCAGGGCCTGCAGCAGCGGGGACCGGGAGTCGCTCACGCCCGCGTTGCCCTGCGGCAGGTAGATCCGACCGTTCTTCAGGTCGGTCACGGTGCGGGTCGAGTGCGGCAGGTCGCTCACGTAGTGCAGCGTGAAGCCCAGGTTCGCGGCGATGTCGGCGCAGGCGCGCTGCCCGAGCGGTCCGCCGCTGTAGTCGATGGCGGACAGCAGCGTGCGCGCGTGCTCCTCGAGCTCACCGAAGTAGTTGTTGCGGCTGCGCATCTGCGCCCGCAGGTCGGCGTTGGCGCGACGCGCCTCCTCGGGGGTCGCGGCGTTCTCGGTGAGCAGCCGCTGCACCTGCCCCTGCAGCGCGACGAGCGCCTCGAGGGCGTCGGTCGGCAGCGACTTGCCGACCTTGACCTGCGGCACCCCGAGGCTGGCGAACAGCGGCCCGCGCAGCGCCCGTTCGAGCTCGACCTCGAGCGCGGCCCGACGGGTGGGCGGCTCGGTGCGCAGCAGCTCGGACAGCGGCACGTCGAGCGCCTCGGCGACGAGGGCCAGCAGCGACAGCTTGGGCTCGCGGTGCCCGTTCTCCAGCATGGACACCTGGGACGCCGCGCGGCCGATCTTGCGGCCGAGGTCGTCGAGCGTCATGCCGCGTGCGGTGCGCAGGTGCCGGATGCGGCGGCCGAGGACGAGCGTGTCGAGCGCACCGGGGGCGGCGGGCGGCACCGAGGCCCCGGCCGGGGCGACGACGGGCCCCGGGGTGCCGGCCGGTCCGGGGGTGCCGGCCACGCGCGCCGCACGTCCGTCGCTGGTGAGCCCGGGGGCGGCGGTCCGACGCGCAGGGCGCGTGACGGCACGGGAAGGGCTGGGCGATGACGTCGTCGGCATAGGACCAAGGTCGCAGCACCCACCCGTTCTGTCGAGGGGAAGTTGCTGTGTTCTTCTGCACACTTCGTCGGAGAAGGACGTTCGTCAGGGGGTCACTCTTGGGGGACCCGGCGGAGCGGCCGGCTCAGGAGCAGAACAGGCGGAGGAAATCCCATGGCGACGAACAACGGCGATCAGGCGCAGGTGGCGGCCCAGCTCGCCGCACGGTGGGAGCAGGACGAGCGCTGGGCGGGTATCGAGCGCACCTACACGGCGGACGACGTGGTCGCGCTGCGCGGGTCGGTCATCGAGGAGCACACCCTCGCCCGTCGCGGTGCCGAGCGGCTGTGGGAGCTGATCCACGACCGTGAGTACGTCCACGCTCTCGGCGCGCTGACGGGCAACCAGGCGGTGCAGCAGGTCAAGGCCGGGCTGGAGGCCATCTACCTGTCCGGCTGGCAGGTCGCGGCCGACGCGAACCTGTCCGGTCAGACCTACCCCGACCAGAGCCTCTACCCGGCCAACTCGGTGCCGGCCGTGGTGCGTCGGATCAACAACGCGCTGGCCCGCGCCGACCAGATCGACGTCGCGACCAACGGCACGGCCACCAAGGAGTGGTTCGCCCCGATCGTCGCCGACGCCGAGGCCGGCTTCGGCGGCCCCCTCAACGCCTTCGAGCTGATGAAGGGCATGATCGCCGCCGGCGCCGCCGGTGTGCACTGGGAGGACCAGCTCTCCTCGGAGAAGAAGTGCGGTCACCTCGGTGGCAAGGTCCTCATCCCGACCCGCCAGCACGTGCGCACCCTCAACGCCGCGCGGCTCGCCGCCGACGTGCTCGACGTGCCGACCGTCGTCGTGGCCCGCACCGACGCCCTCGGCGCCGACCTGCTGACCTCGGACGTCGACCCGGTCGACCAGGAGTTCCTCACCGGTGAGCGCACCGAGGAGGGCTTCTACCGCGTGACCCCGGGTCTGGACTCCGTCGTCGCCCGGCAGCTGCAGTACGCCCGCTACGCCGACCTGCTGTGGGTGGAGACCGGGACCCCGGACCTCGGCCAGGCCGTCGAGTTCGCCGAGCGCATCCACGAGAAGTTCCCGAACAAGCTCCTCGCGTACAACTGCTCGCCGTCCTTCAACTGGAAGGCCGCGCTCTCCGACGACGAGATCGCCACGTTCCAGAAGGAGCTGGGCAGCCACGGCTACGCCTTCCAGTTCATCACGCTGGCCGGCTTCCACGCGCTCAACCACTCGATGTTCTCCCTGGCCAAGGGCTACGCCGAGAACGACATGACGGCCTACGTCCAGCTCCAGGAGGCCGAGTTCGCCTCCGAGAAGGACGGCTACACCGCCACCCGTCACCAGGCCGAGGTCGGCACCGGCTACTTCGACCGCGTCGCGACCGCCCTCAACCCGGACAGCGCGACCCTCGCGCTCGCCGGGTCCACCGAGGCCGCACAGTTCTGATCCGGTCGCTGGCGCAAGGGAGCAGCAGCATGACCCTCATCGACACCTCACCGACCCCACGATCCGGTGCTGGTTCAGGCACCCCGTCGCTCACGGTGGCGGGACCGGCCCTGCCGGACCTCGACCGCGTCCTCACCCCCGAGGCGCTGGAGTTCCTCACCGACCTGCACACCCGGTTCGCCGGGCCGCGCAACGACCTGCTGCTGGCGCGCCAGCGGCGGAGGGACTCCTTCTCCAACGGGGTGGACCCGCGGTTCTCGCCGCTGACCGCCCACATCCGGGCGGACCAGTCCTGGAAGGTGGCGGGCCCCGGCCCGGCGCTGGAGGACCGCCGCGTCGAGATCACCGGGCCGACCGACAAGAAGATGACCATCAACGCCCTCAACTCGGGCGCCAAGGTCTGGTTGGCCGACCACGAGGACGCCAACGCCCCCACCTGGTCGAACATGATCGAGGGCCAGGCAAACCTGTACGACGCGATCCGCGGGCAGCTGCAGTACACGAGCCCCGAGGGCAAGGAGTACAAGGTCGGCGACGTCACCCCGACGATCGTGTTCCGGCCGCGTGGCTGGCACCTCACCGAGAAGCACCTCACCTACACCGACCGGGCCGGGCAGACCTCGTCCGCCTCCGGCTCGCTGGTGGACGCCGGGCTGTACCTGTTCCACAACGCCCAGGCGCTCATCGACTCCGGCCGGGGGCCGTACCTCTACCTGCCCAAGCTCGAAGGGCACCTCGAGGCGCGGCTGTGGGACGACGTGTTCCGGTTCACCGAGGCCTACCTGGGGCTGCGGCACGGCACCATCCGGGCGACCGTGCTCATCGAGACCATCACGGCGGCGTTCGAGATGGAGGAGATCCTCTACGAGCTGCGCGACCACTGCGCGGGGCTCAACGCGGGTCGCTGGGACTACATCTTCTCCGTCATCAAGAACTTCCGGAACCGGGGCAAGCGGTTCGTGCTGCCGGACCGGTCGCGGGTCACCATGACCGTGCCGTTCATGAAGGCGTACAGCGAGCTGCTCGTGCAGACCTGCCACAAGCGCGGGGCGCAGGCCATCGGCGGGATGAGCGCGTTCATCCCCAACCGGCGCGAGCCGGAGGTCACCGAGCGGGCGCTGTCCCAGGTGCGCAGCGACAAGGAGCGGGAGGTCGGCCAGGGCTACGACGGCACCTGGGTCGCCCACCCCGACCTGGTGCCGGTGGCCCGGGCCGTGTTCGACGAGGCGTTCGGCAACCGCGTGGACCAGCGCCACCGGCTGCGTGAGGACGTGCACGTCGAGGCGTCCGACCTGCTCGACATCGCCTCGGCCGGTGGTCAGGAGCCTGGTGCCATCACGGACGCAGGGGTGCACCAGAACGTGTCGATCGGGGTGCGCTACCTCGAGGCGTGGCTGCGTGGGTCCGGGGCCGTCGCCCTGGACAACCTCATGGAGGACGCGGCCACGGCCGAGATCTCGCGTTCGCAGATCTGGCAGTGGATCCACCAGCAGGTGGTGACGGCCGAGGGCACGCCCGTCGACGCGCAGTCGGTCGAGCAGGTGCTCGAGACGGTGCTCGCCGAGCTGCCGCGGTTCGACGGCGACCGGTTCGACGACGCTGCGTCGTTGTTCCGCGAGGTCGCGCTCGGGGAGGACTTCCCGACCTTCCTCACCGTCCCGGCCTACACCCAGTTCCTCGTCGAACGCTCCTGACGGCGAGGACGACGGCCCGGGTCGCAGCATCAGCCACTGCGACCCGGGCCGCCGTGCGTCCGGGACCGGGTGCGGCCGGGTCCGGGTCCGGGTGCGGTCGGCGCGGGCTCCGTGCGTCCTGGCTCGAGTGCGGTCGGTGCGATGCGGGCCTGAACCAGCGCCCCGCACCGGCGAAAACCCCTTGGCGCCCGGCGGGCGGCCGACCTACCGTCGTCGGACACGGGAGAGGAGGTGGTCCAGGACATGACGTTCCATCGGACGCGTGAGGTGGCTGCTCGCTAGCCGCCCGAGGCATCGGACGGACTGTTCGATCCGCACCGGCGTCACCCGGGTCACCGGGGGCGGTCGGCGTAGACCACAGCAGTCACCGCAGCCCGTGGGAGCCGCGATCTCGTCCTTCGCGGCAGGCCCCGTCAGGGACCGGCCCACGGGCTGTTCCCTGCCCAGGCCCAGGCCCAGGCCCAGGCCCAGGCCCGCGCCCAGGCCTCGCCCCCCGGGGCCCACGCGCCCACTGGACCCCAGACTCAGACCCGCCCCGATGAGAGCCGGAACTGGTCAGTTGATGGGGCCGGACGGCGTTGCGCAGGTCCCAACTGACCAGTGTGCCGGGAGCCGGGAGCCGGGAGCCGGGAGCCGGGAGCCGGGAGCCGGGAGCCGGGAGCCGGGAGCCGGGAGCCGGGCCGGGGTCAGTCGCGGGCGGTGAGGATGATGGTGCCGGCGTCGGTGAGGGCGACGGTGTGCTCGAAGTGGGCCGTGATCGAACCGTCGGCCGAGCGGATGGTCCAGCCGTCCGGGTCGATCTCGTAGTCGTCGGACCCGGCCATGAACCACGGCTCGATCGCGATGACCAGGCCGTTCTTCAACCGCTGACCCGAGCCGGGCCGGCCCAGGTTCGGCACGTGCGGGTCCTCGTGCATGGTGCGGCCCACGCCGTGGCCGCCGAAGTCGGCGTTGATGCCGTACCCGGCGGACCGGCCGACCTTGCCGATCGCCGACGAGACGTCGCCCATCCGAGCACCGACCGTCGCGGCCGCGATCCCGGCGTCGAGCGCGGCCGCCGTCGTCGCGATGAGGCGCTGCGCCTCGGGCGTGTGCGGCGGGAGCTGGAACGTGACGGCCGAGTCGGCCACCCAGCCGTTGAGCTCGGCGGCGAAGTCCACCGACACGACGTCACCGGGCGCGAGCACCTGGTCCGACGGCAGCCCGTGCAGCGCCGCGTCGTTCACCGAGGTGCACAGCACACCCGGGTACGGCATCGCCCCGAACGACGGGTGGTAGCCGAGGTAGACCGAACGCGCGCCGGCCGCCTTGATCATGTCGTGCGCATGCGTGTCCAGGTCGCGCAGCGTCATGCCCGGCTGGGCGAACTCCTGCAACGAGGTGAGCACGCTCGCCACGAACCGCCCCACGGGGCGCATCTGATCGATCTGTCCTGCTGTCTTGAGACCCACGGTCTCCACCCTGCCACGTCCGACGCCGGGCACCGACAGGGTGCCGGCGGAAGGATCCGTCGATCTGCACGGTTCGGGACGTCGAGTCGTGCGGTGGCGCGCCCAGCCTGGCGCCCGTCCGGCACGTCCGGGACGTCGCGTCGGACGGGTCGCTCGGCGACAATCACGTGCGCGCACGCCGCCGGGCGGGTGCGGGAGGGAGCAGCGTGGACCTGCCGATCCGGGTGATGACCGTGTGCACGGGCAACATCTGCCGGTCGCCCATGGCCGAGGTGGTGCTGCGGGCCGGTCTCGAGGCCGCCGGGCTGGGGGACCTCGTCGTCGTCGACTCGCGCGGCACCAGCGACGAGGAGCACGGCAACCCGATCGACCCGCGGGCGCGGCGGGCGCTGCTCGCCCGCGGCTACCCGGGCGGCGACGGGCACCGGGCCCGCCAGGTGACGGCCGACGAGCTCGGCAGCCGTGACCTCGTCCTGGCGATGACTGCCGGGCATGCGCGGGCGTTGCGGAACCTCGCCGGACGCTCGGACGAGGCGCGACGCTCGGGGGAGCCGGCCGGCCGCATCCTCCTGTACCGCGCGCTCGACCCGGCCGCCCCCGTCGGGGGCCCGGAGCACCTGCTGGACCTCGACGACCCGTGGTACGGGCCGGACAGCGCGTTCGAGGTGTGCCTCGACCAGGTCGAGGCCGCCGCTGCCGCCGTCGTGCAGGAGGTCGCCACCCTGGTGGCGCAGGCGCGAGGCGGCCTGGACCGGGACCTCGGTCGGGGTGGCCCCGCCCTGCCCGGGTGAGATCGCCTCTGGGCGGGTGACGTGTGGCACAACGCCCCACGGGCCGATGTGACCGCGCGGTAACGTGCACAGTTACCGGGTCAGGCACGGGGCGCGGACGTCCTGAGAGCGGACGGTCGGCCCGCGTCGGGCCCGTTCGGGGTTCGCCGCAGATGCGGACGCTCCGGGTGGACCTCGTGGCACGGGAGCGGAGCAGGTCGCCGGGGGGGGGGGGTGGCGGCCCGCACGGGCCCGACGCTTGAGGGGAGGCGTGCGGTGATTCTGGTCGGAGCTGTCGACGACCACCCGCTGGTGCTGCGCGGGCTGGCCGAGACCCTGACGACCGCGCGGCCGCAGATCCATCTCGTCGCGACCGGGCGCACTGTCGACGAGCTGTTCGCCTCGTGGTTCACCCCGCTCACCGTCGTGCTGCTCGACCTCAACCTCAACGACGGGTCGGACGTGCAGGACAACGTGCGCCGGCTCACCGGGCTCGGGGCCGGGGTGATCGTGCTGACCTCCGACCACCGGCCCGCCGTCGTCGGGCGCGCGCTGGACGCTGGGGCGCTCGGGCTCGTGCTCAAGGAGGACTCGGAGGAGAGCCTGGTCGAGGCCATCCACCAGGTCGCGGCCGGCGAGTTCGCCGTCTCCAGCCGGCTCGCCCAGCAGCTGGTCACCGACCCGCTGCGCCGGGTGCGGCTGTCCCCCAAGGAGATCCAGGTGCTCAGCCTGCTCGCCCGGGGGCTGCCGTGGATGCAGATCGCGCGCGAGGTCGGCACGAGCGCCGACACCGCGCGCACCTACTGCTACCGGGTGGTCGAGAAGTACGCCCGCTGCGGGACCACGGTGGTGAACGGCCCGCGGGAGGCCGCGTACCTGGTCGCCCGCGACGGTCACCTGGACCTCGAACCCGCGCAGTGAGCATGGCGGTCCCGCTGCGGCGCCGCGACGTGGTGGACGCCGGGCTGCGGCATGCGGTGTCCGGCGCGCTCATCCTCAGCCTCGTCGCGGTGGGGGTCGGGGTGCTGCCGCGGGTGTGGTCCCGTCCCACGGGGGAGGGCGCGGCCACCGTGGCCCTGCTCGGGCTGTGGCTCGTCGTGGGGGTGCGCCTGCTGCGCGGGCACGGCGGACGGGGGACCGCCTTGCTGCTCGCGGTCGCGGCCCTGGTGCCGCTCGCGGTGCTCGGCGGGCCGGCGCCGGAGGGTGTGCCGCCGATCCTCGCGGTCGCCCCCACGGTGCTGGCGGTGCTCGCCGCGGTGCTGCTGCTGCCGCGCGGTGCGCTGATCGCCGTGCTCGTCATGGTCGCCCAGCTGCTCGTGGCCCTGCCCCGTCTGGGGCTGGGTGGGGCCCTCGTGTGGTTGTGGCTCCCGCTGGCCCTGGGCGTCATGGCGTACATCGCACGGGACGAGCTGCGTGCCGCCGCCGACCGCGCCGACGCGGCCGTGCAGGAGCAGCGTGCGGCCGAGGTCGCACTGGTCGGGGCCCGGGCCCGGGCCCGGGTGCACAGCTCCTGGCAGGGCATGCTGCACGACGAGGTCGCGGCGGCGTTGCGCGCGGCAGCGACCCCCGGCCTGGCGGGCGTCGAGGTGCGCCGCTACGCGGCCCGTGCGGTCGCCGCGGTGGAACGGGTCGACGTCGAGCCGGCGGCGGGGCAGGTCGACGTCATGCCGGCGATCCGCGACCTGGCCGACACCGCCTTCACACCGGTCGACGTCCGGGCGCCCGATGAGCTCGTGCTGCCGTCGCGGGTGGCCGCAGCGCTGGCCGGTGCGGTGTCGGAGGTGCTGCGCAACGTCGACCGGCACGCCGGTGCGGCGCTCGTGCGGGTGCAGGTGGAGCGCACGGGTGCGGCGGACGGCGACCCGGACGGGCCGGAAGGGCCGGGTGCGGCCGGACCCGCCGCGGCCGGGGTGGGTCACGCGGCGGGCGCCGGCCGGTCGCTGCACGGGCTGCGGGTCGTCGTGACGGACGACGGTGCAGGTTTCGCCGTCCCGACCTCCCTGCCGGCGGGTGGGCTGCGGGTGTCGGTGGTCGAGCGGCTGGCCCAGGTGGGCGGCCGGGCGCAGGTGACGAGCTCACCGGGCGCCGGCACCCGGGTCACGTTGTGGTGGCCCGACCCCGAACGGGTCGGGCCCGCCGGCGGCGACGGGGCCGAGCCGCGACCCGCCCAGCCGAGCCGTCTGCTGTCCCTGTCACCGCTTCCGCTGCTCGCGGCCGCCGGTGTGCTTGCGCTCGTCGACGTGCCGGACGACGGCACCCGCCCGTTCGCCGTGGCCTGGTTCGCCGTGCTCACCGTGCTCACCGTGGCGACCGCGCTGCGGGCCGACCGTCCGTTGCCCCGAGGCTGGGTGGCCGCCGTGCTCGTGGTGGCGTGCGGCGGCGCGTTGTGGCTGCTCAAGGACCTGACGCCGTACGGCTGGGGCGGGTTCGGGCCCTGGCCGCTGGTGGCGGTCGGCCCGCTGCTGCTCATCGTCGGGATGCGCGGTGCGGTCGCCTCGACCGTGACGGCGCTGCTCGCGACCCATCTCGGCGTCTGGGTGCTGGGGCTGCGGGCCGGGGCGCGTCCGGACCTGCTGCTCATGGTGCTGCTGCTCAGCTCGCTCGTCGTCGGGATCGGGCTGCGGGTGCGGACGGTGATGTGGCGGCTGGCGGCGGTGGCCGGCCGCGCCGAGGACGCCGCGCACGAGCAGATCGTCCAGGCCTGGGACCGCTCGGTCGCGCGTGCCGTGCGGGCCAGGCGCCGGGCCCGGCTCCAGGTGCTCGTGCTGCCGTTCCTCAACGGGCTGGTCGACGGGTCGCTGAGCACGCGCGACCCCGCCGTGCGGGCCGAGGCGGCGCTGCTCGAGCAGTCGGTGCGCGACGAGCTGCACCTGCCGGAGGTGCTCGACGACGACACCCGGGCAGCGGTGCGCCGGGCCCGCACCGCCGGCTGCCGGGTGCGGGTGCAGGCCGACGAGGCGCCGCCACCGCCGCACGACCTGGTGTGCGCCGTGGTCGTCGCGGCCCTGGGCGACCCGCTGCCGCGTGAGCTCACCGTCTCGGTCTACGCCCGCAGCGATCCGCCGACCCTCGCCGTCGTGGCCGTGCCCGGGGACGCGGCGCGCGCGGCGGCGCTCGAGCAGGTCGCCGGGTCCGCGCTGCGGGTGATCGACGACGCCCCCGAGGGCACCTGGGCGGAGGTCCGGATCGGCCGCCGGGCGGCGGACGGACGGCGGACAATGACGTCGTGAGCTCCACCCCACGACCGCCGGTCTCCCCGTTCGCCGTCATGTACATCCTGGAGGAGGCCAACGCCCGCAGGGCCGCCGGGGAGGACGTGCTCACGCTGTGCGTCGGCGAGCCGATGGGCGGGGCCCCGCAGCCTGTGCTCGACGCGGCGGCGGCTGCGCTCACCGAGCAGTCGCTCGGCTACACCGAGGCGCTCGGCCTCCCGCAGCTGCGTCGCGCCGTGGCCGAGCACTACGGGCGCTGGTACGGCGTGGACGTCGACCCGGCCCGGGTGGTCATCACGACCGGCTCGTCGGGGGCGTTCCTGCTCACCTTTCTCGCCGCGTTCGGGCTGGGCGACCGGGTGGCGCTGGCCCGCCCCGGGTACCCCGCCTACGCGAACATCCTCGCGGCGCTCGGCTGCGAGGTGGTCGACCTGCCGTGCGGCCCGGCCACCCGGTACCAGCCGACGCCGGCCATGCTCGCCGACCTCGACCAGCCCGTCGCCGGCCTCGTGGTGGCCAGCCCGGCCAACCCGACCGGCACGATGATCGCGGCCGACGAGCTCACCGCGCTCGCGTCCTGGTGCACCGACCATGACGTGCGGCTGGTGAGCGACGAGATCTACCACGGCCTCACCTATCCCGGGGCTGCACCGGCCGCGACGGCCGCGCAGTTCGCCGACGCGGTCGTGGTGAGCTCGTGGTCGAAGTTCTGGGCGATGACCGGCTGGCGGCTGGGCTGGACCGTGCTGCCCGCCGAGCTCGTCGAACCGGTCTCCGCGCTCGCCGGGAACCTGGCGCTGTGCCCGCCCGCGCTGTCCCAGTACGCCGCGCTCGCCTCGTTCACGCCGCAGGCCTACGACGAGGCGCACGAGCGGGTGCGGCAGTACGCGCTCTCCCGGCAGGTGCTGCTCGACGCCGCACCCGGGCTGGGCTGGTCGCGGGTGGCGCCGGCCGACGGTGCGTTCTACCTGTACGCGGACGTGTCCGCCTCCGGTCTGGACTCGGTCACGTGGTGCCGTCGGCTGCTCGCCGAGGCCGGGGTGGCCGTCACCCCGGGCACCGACTTCGACCCGGCCGACGGGGATCGCTGGGTGCGGCTGTCGTTCTGCGTGCCGCCCGACGTGGCACGTCAGGCGGTCGAGCGCATCGACGCCTGGCAGCGCACCGCCTTCGCACGCCCATGAGCGCCCACTAGCCTTCGCGCATGGACGTAGCGGTGCTCGGGGCGACGGGGGACGTCGGCCGTCAGGTGTGCACCCAGCTCGTCGAACGGCGGATCCTGCCCGCGACCGCGCGGCTGCAGCTCGTCGGCCGGGCCGACGGCGCCTCGGGGCGCGCCGCCTACGGTCTGCGGGCGGACCTGGTGGACGCGTACGCCGAGCACGCCCCGCTCATCGACGTGGCGCTCGACCCCTCCGACGTGGTGGCCGACGTCGTCGTCGTGGTCGCCGGGCGCACCTCGCCCGCGCACCCGGGGGCGAACACCGACCGCACCGCGCTGGCCGCCGACAACGCGGCCGTGTTCGCCGCCTACGCCGAGGCGCTGGCCGCCGGCGGGTCGGGCAGCGAGGTGGTCATCGTCGTGTCCAACCCCGTCGAGCTCGGGGTGGCCGTGATGGCGCAGCGCCTGGGCCGGCACCGGGTCATCGGGATGGGCGCCTGGCTGGACACGCTGCGGTTCCGGCGCGAGCTGGCCGACTCGCTCGGTGTGCGCCGGCACCGGGTCGGCGGGTTCGTCGGCGGGCAGCACGGGCACGACCTGGTGCCGCTGTGGTCGAGCGTGCGGATCTCCGGTCTGCTGGTCGACGAGCGGGCGCGGGCCGTCGCCGGGCTGCGCGGGGCACGGACCCTCGACACCTTCGGCGAGGAGGTCGCCGCTGCGCAGCGCGACCTGGCGCCGTTGCTCGCGACCGATGTCGCCGCGGCGTTCGCGCAGGTCGAGACCTACCCACCCGATCTTCGCGTGGTGGCGCGGCCGTGGCTCACGCACCAGAGCGGGGCCAAGACGGCGGCGGGCTCGGCGGCCGCGACCGTCGACCTGGTCGAGGTGGTGTGCGACGGGCGCGACATCGTCGTGGCCGGTCAGGTGGCGCTCGCCGGTGAGGTCGAGGTGGGTGGCGCGCCGTGGCACGGTGTGCTCGGCGTGCCGCTCGTGCTCGGGCCCGAGGGCTGGACCCATGTGCTGGGCGACCCGACGGCGCCCGACGAGTCGCGCCGGCTGCAGCAGGTGGGCGAACGCATCCGTCAGCTGACGGACCCGTGGGTGGAGGGAGCGGCATGAGCGACGAGGTGCGCTGGATCCTGTACGTGCGGGCCGACCACCGGACCGGCACCATCGCGGCGCTCGCCGGGGTGTTCGCCACCCGGGGCGTGAACTTCGACGCGCTGGCCACCGGCGAGGCCGCCGAGGGCACCGGGCTGGTCACGGTGACCTTCGTCGCGAACGAGCGCCGCCAGCAGCTGCTGGCCCGCAGCGTCGAACGTCTCGCCGTCGTGCACTCGGTGCTGGTGCGCCGGGCCGACGACCTGGGGGTGCGCGCCGCTGCCGTGCTGCAGCTGCCGCCCGGGGTGGCGTTCGTGCCGCCGCCGCACGCCGGGGTGCGCTGGTCGGGCCTCACCGACCGTGGCGAGCCGCTGCTCGTCGAGGGGGCGCTGGTCGACGTCGAGGTGGTGGTCGACGCGGCGCTCGCGGCCGGCGCCCTGGCCCACGCGCTGGTCATCCAGCCGCCGCACGTGCGATGACGGGTCCCCGCGGGACGCGGCCGGTGCCGCTGGCCGTCACCGAGCAGGGGGACGGGCCGCTCGTCGTGCTGCTGCACGAGCTCGCCGAGGACCACCGCAGCTGGGACCCCGTGGTCGAGCGGCTCACTGCGCAGGCGCGCGTGCTCACGGTGGACCTGCGCGGGCACGGCGACTCGCCGACCGCCGACCGGTACGACGTCGAGGACCACGTCGCCGACCTGCGCGCCGTGCTGGCCGCCCGGGACGCCGACGCCCGGCCGCCGCTCGTCGTCGGGCACGGCTACGGGGCGTTCGTCGCGATGGACTACGCCACCTGGTTCCCGGTCGCCGGGGTGGTGGACGTCGACCAGCACCTCACCTGGAGCGGCACGGACGCCCTGGTGGGCGCGCTGCCGCCGACCCCGGGCGCCGACGAGCTGGAGCGGGTGCTGCTCTACCCCTCGGGGTACGGGCCGCTGCCGCCGGCCGAGCAGGCGCGGCTGCGCGCGTTGCGCCGGGCGGACCCGCAGGTGCTCGCCGGGATGTGGCAGCCGCTGCGCGACCCGGCGCACCTGCGCGCCTGGGCCGAGCAGGTGGTGGCGGTGCTGCCGGGCACGCCGGTGCTCTGCGTGCTCGGCGCCGACCCGGGCCGGCCGTACGTGAGCTGGTTGCGCGAGCACGCCCGTGACGCCCGCCTCGAGGGGTGGGCGAGCGGGCACTACCCGCACCTGGTGGACCCCGACCGGTTCGCCGCCCGGCTGCTCGCGCTGCTCGGGCTCACCTGAGACCGCTGGACCCCGCTCGACCCTCCGCTGGACCGCCTGACCCCCCGCTGGACCGCTCGACCCCGCTGGACGCTCGACCCTCCGCTGGACCTGCTCGACCTCGCTGGACCCTCGCTGCACCCCCGCCCGACCCCCTGCCGGACCGACCCCCTGAGGAGCCCGCCATGCCCCCGACCGTCCCGCTGTCCTACGACGTCCAGGGCTCCGGCCCGCTGCTCGTCCTCATCCACGGCATCACCGAGAACCGGCACTCGTTCGACCCGGTCACCGCCGAGCTCGCCGACCACGCCCAGGTGCTGCGGGTTGACCTGCGCGGGCACGGCGCCTCCCCCGCGGGCGACGGCTACCACCCGCTGCAGTACGCCGCGGACGTGCACGCGGTCGTCGAGCAGGTGGCCGGTCCCGACGCGGTGCCGTACGTCGTCGGGCACTCGCTCGGCGGCATCGTGGCGACCGCCTACGCGAGCGCCTACCCGGTGGCGTCGGTGGTGAACATCGACCAGCCGCTGGCCCTCGGTGCCATGCAGGAGCAGACGCTGGGCTTCGAGCCGATGCTGCGCTCGGCCGCGTTCGAGCAGGTCATCCGGGGGATGTTCGCCCAGATGCGCGGGGTGCTCGACGACGACGAGTTCGACCGGATCGAGGAGCTGCGCCGACCGGAGGCCGATGTCGTGCTCGGCAGCTGGGCGCTCATGCTCGAGCTGTCGCCGCAGGACCTGGCCGAGCAGGTGGACGCCCTGCTCACGCTGCCGGCCGACGTGCCCTACCTCGTGATCCACGGCGCCGACCTGGGCGAGGACTACACCGGCTGGCTGCGCGGGCGCATCCCGCAGGCGCAGGTCGAGGTGTGGTCGGCCGGGCACTACCCGCACCTCGTGGAGCCGGAGCGGTTCGTCGAGCGGGTCGTCGGGCTGCTCGGCTGACGGTGGTCGGGTCCGGCGGGGGCTCAGCCCCGCCGGACCCGACCGGCCCAGCCGCTACGCTGTGCCCACAACTTCACATGCCGCATGAAACGCGACGGGAGAGCGTCCGCACCCGTCGGATGCGCCGAAGGAGCAACCCTCCCCGGGAATCTCTCAGGCCCCCGTACCGTCGCGATCAGGCAACTCTGGAAAGCGGCGACCGCCCGGTCGCCCACCGACGGTGCACGTCGTCCGTTCCCCGGCCCACCAGGCCCGGCGCGGTGCGGCCAAACTCTCAGGTAGCGCCCGGTGCGCGAGGACAGAGCGGGGAGGCCACCAGCCGGTCCCGGCCGTGCGCCGGACTACCCCGCGGAGTCCCTCAGTGACCGCATCGAACCCTGTGACCTCATCGAACGCCGACGACAGCGCCCCTGCCTTCGTGGACCGCCACGTCGGGCCGCGCGCGTCGGACGTGGCGCACATGCTCGCCACGCTCGGCTACGACGACCTGGACGCGCTGGTCGGCACCGCCGTCCCGGCCGCGATCCGCTCGTCGCGCCCGCTGGACCTGCCGCCCGCGCTGTCCGAGGACGAGGTGCTGGCCGCGCTCAAGGAGCGGGCCGCCGCCAACCTGGTGCGCACCACCATGATCGGCCAGGGCTACTACGGCACCGCGACCCCCGGCGTCATCCGGCGCAACGTGCTGGAGTCGCCCGCCTGGTACACGTCGTACACGCCCTACCAGGCCGAGATCTCGCAGGGCCGGCTCGAGGCGCTGCTCACCTTCCAGACCGTGGTCGAGGACCTCACCGCCCTCCCGGTCGCCAACGCCTCCTTGCTCGACGAGGCGACCGCGGTCGCCGAGGCCGTCGCGCTCATGCGCCGCGCCAGCAAGGTCGAGGGCACCGTGGTGCTCGACGCGAACCTCTTCGGCCAGTCGCTCGCGGTGGCCCAGGGCCGCGCCGAGGCGATCGGGCAGACCGTCGTCGTCGCCGACCTGGACGGCGGGCTGCCCGCGGTCGACGGGCCGCTCGTCGGCGTCGTCGTGCAGCAGTGCGGGGCCGACGGCCGGCTGGTCGACCTGGCGCCGGTGGTCGCCGCGGCGCACGAGCGCGGTGCGCTCGTCACCGTCGCGACCGACCTGCTCGCGCTCACCCTGGTGCAGGCGCCCGGTGAGGTCGGCGCGGACGTGGCCGTCGGCTCGGCGCAGCGGTTCGGTGTGCCGCTGTTCGGCGGCGGCCCGCACGCGGCGTTCATGGCGGTGCGTGCCGGGCTGGAGCGCACGCTGCCCGGCCGGCTCGTCGGGGTGAGCGTGGACGTCGACGGCACGCCCGGGTACCGGCTGGCGCTGGCCACCCGCGAGCAGCACATCCGCCGCGAGAAGGCGACCAGCAACATCTGCACCGCGCAGGCGCTGCTGGCCGTGGTCGCCGCCATGTACGCCGTCTACCACGGGCCGGCGGGGCTGCGGGCGATCGCCGAACGGGTGCACGCCTCGGCCTGCCTGCTCGCGGACCTGCTGGTCACGGTGGGCCTGGGTGCCGAGCACACGCAGTTCTTCGACACCGTGCGGGTGGCTGTGCCCGGGCGGGCGAACGCGGTCGTCGTCGCCGCCGCGCACCGCGGGATCGACCTGTGGGCGCCCGACGGTGACCACGTGCAGGTCACCTGCGACGAGCTCACCACCCCCGAGCACCTGCGCCTCGTGGTCGAGGCGTTCGACGAGGCCGTCTCCCCGGTCGGCACCCAGGCCGTCATCGCCACCCCGGCCGTCGTCGTCGACTCCCCGCAGGTGCGGCCGGTCGCCTACCCGCGCAGCACCGGGTACCTCACCCACCCGGTGTTCCACGCGCACCGCTCCGAGACCGGCATGCTGCGCTACCTGCGGGCGCTGTCCGACAAGGACCTCGCGCTGGACCGCACGATGATCCCGCTGGGCTCCTGCACCATGAAGCTCAACGCGACCGTCGAGATGGAGCCCATCAGCTGGCCGCAGTTCGCCGACGTGCACCCGTACGCACCGGCGTCCTCGCAGGCCGGCACCGCGCGGCTGGCCGGTGAGCTGGAGACGTGGCTCGCCGAGATCACCGGGTACCACGCGGTGAGCCTGCAGCCGAACGCCGGTTCGCAGGGCGAGTTCGCCGGGCTGCTCGCGATCCGCCGCTACCACCGCGCACGGGGCGACGAGGCGCGCGACGTGTGCCTCATCCCGGCGTCCGCGCACGGCACCAACGCGGCCTCCGCGGCGCTCGCCGGGCTGCGGGTCGTCGTCGTGGCGACCGCGCCCGACGGGTCCATCGACCTGGACGACCTGCGCGCCCGCATCGCCGAGCACGGTCCGCGGGTGGCCGCGATCATGATCACCTACCCCTCGACGCACGGCGTCTACGAGGAGGGCGTGCGCACCGTCGCCGAGCTGGTGCACGCCGCGGGCGGCCAGGTGTACATCGACGGCGCCAACCTCAACGCCCTCGTCGGGCTGGCCCGGCCGGCCGAGCTGGGCGGCGACGTCTCGCACCTCAACCTGCACAAGACGTTCGCCATCCCGCACGGCGGCGGCGGCCCGGGCGTCGGCCCGGTCGCGGTGGCCGAGCACCTGGCGCCCTACCTGCCCGGCGACCCGACCCCCGGCGGCCAGGGCGGCAACGCACCGGTCTCGGGTGCGCGCTGGGGCTCGGCCGGGGTGCTGCCGATCTCCTGGGCGTACGTCGCCGCGATGGGCGGCCCCGGGCTGACCCGGGCGACGAGTGTGGCGGTGCTCGCCGCGAACTACGTGGCGGCCCGGCTGCGCGACGCCTACCCGGTGCTCTACACCGGCCCCGGCGGGCTGGTGGCGCACGAGTGCATCCTCGACCTGCGCGAGATCACCCACGACACGGGGGTCACGGCCGAGGACGTCACCAAGCGTCTGGCCGACTACGGCTTCCACGCCCCGACGCTGGCGTTCCCGGTGCCCGGCACCCTCATGGTCGAGCCCACCGAGTCGGAGGACCTGGCCGAGCTCGACCGGTTCGTCGAGGCGATGCTGGCGATCCGCGCCGAGATCGACCAGGTCGCGGCCGGCACCTGGCCGGTGGCGGACTCGCCGCTGCGCAACGCCCCGCACACCGCCGCGTCGGTGACCGCCGACGAGTGGACGCACCCCTACCCGCGGTCCCTGGCGGCGTTCCCGGTGGCCTCGTTGCGGGCTGCCAAGTACTGGCCGCCGGTGCGCCGCATCGACGGGGCCCGCGGCGACCGGCAGCTGGTCTGCTCCTGCCCGCCGGTCGAGGCGTTCGCCGAATGACCGCCACCTGCCCGACCTCCCACCCGCTGCGCCCCGAAGGGATCCTGCGTTGACCGACGCGACGACCGACCCCCGCCCCACCCCGCTGCGCGCCGCGCACGAGGCGCTCGGTGCCACGCTGGTGCCGTTCGCCGGCTGGCTGATGCCGCTGCGCTACACCTCCGACCTGGCCGAGCACACCGCGGTGCGCACCGCGGCGGGGCTGTTCGACCTGTCCCACATGGGCGAGATCGGGGTGCGCGGCCCGGGTGCCGCGGGCTTCCTCGACCTGGCGCTGGTCGGCAACCTCTCGGCGTTGCGCGTCACCGGGGCGCGCTACACGATGATCTGCGCGGCCGACGGCGGCGTGATCGACGACCTCATCGTCTACCGGCTCGCCGAGGACGACTACATGGTGGTGGCCAACGCGGCGAACCACGACGTGGTGCTCGCCGAACTCGCGGCCCGGGCGACCGGCCTCGAGGTGACGATCACCGACGACTCGCCGGCCACCGCGCTGGTCGCGGTGCAGGGTCCGCGGGCGCTGGAGATCGTCGAGGCGTTGCCGGGTCTCGTGGTCGACCCCGAGCTCGGTGTCACCCCCGCGACGCTCAAGTACTACGCGTTCCTGCCGGTCACGGTGGACGGCACGCCCGGGCTGCTGGCCCGCACCGGCTACACCGGTGAGGACGGGTTCGAGTTCTTCGTGCCCGGTCCGGTCTCGTCGGCGCTCTGGGCCGCGCTGCTGGCCACCGGCGAGCCGTTCGGGCTGGTCCCGGCCGGGCTCGCGGCCCGCGACAGCCTGCGCCTGGAGGCCGGGATGCCGCTGTACGGCCACGAGCTGGACCGCACCACCACCCCGTACGACGCCGGTCTGGGCCGCGTCGTCAAGCTCGACAAGATCGGCGCCGACGGTGCGCCGATCCCGTTCGTCGGGCGCGAGCCGCTGGCGGCCCGGGCGCAGCAGCCCGGCACCCGCACGCTCGTCGGGCTCGAGGGCCTGGGCCGGCGCGCGGCCCGGGACGGGTACGCGGTGCTCGCCGACGGTGCGCCGGTCGGTGCCGTCACCTCCGGGATGCCGTCGCCCACGCTCGGCCACCCGATCGCGATGGCCTACGTGCCGCCGGAGCTGTCCGAGCCCGGCACGCAGCTCGCGGTGGACGTGCGCGGCCGGGCCGAACCGGTGCGTGTCGTGGCGCTGCCGTTCTACCGTCGGGCACGCTGAGCCCACCCCCGTCCGCACCCCTGCCGTCCTGCCCCCGCAGCCCGCACCGCACGTCACAGCCCGCAAGGAGAAGCCATGACCAGCACCCCGCCCGCCGACCTGAAGTACACCGCCGAGCACGAGTGGCTGCGCGCCGGCGACCCGGCCACCGTCGGCATCACCCACGTGGCGGCCGACGCCCTCGGTGACGTCGTCTACCTGGAGCTGCCCGCGGAGGGCGCCAGCGTCGTGGCCGGTGCTGTGGTCGGCGAGATCGAGTCGACCAAGTCGGTCTCCGAGCTGTACTCGCCCGTCACCGGCACCGTCGTGGCGGTCAACCAGGCGGCCGTGGACGACCCGGCGATCGTCAACGCCGACCCGTACGGGGACGGCTGGCTGTTCACGGTGCAGGTCGAGGCCACCGGCGCGCTGCTCGACGCGGACGCGTACGCGGCTCTCGCCTGAGCGGCCCGGCCCGGGAGCCCCCGGGCCGCGGCTGGACCGTCGCACCGGGTCTCGACCCGGTGCGACGGTGTGCTGCACCCCGGTCTGGGATGTCTGATTCGCCTGATGTATCACCAAGGCTCGTGCGCCGTCCTTGCACAGCAGAAGTCAGCCGCCGACGTGCCTGAGTGCCGGGTGAGAAATCGGGTGAGAAAGTGGCGTCATCACCCGCCGCATCCCGCCTCTCATCCGGTACGAGGCAACGGTGGCACTGCTCAGACGGAGTCACCCTTCACCGGAGGTCAGCATGAGCATGGTCGATTTCCACCAGTCGATGGATGTCATGGGTCAGGCGCTCACGCGTCGCGAGCGGGTCGTGCTGAGCGAGCTCACCGAGGACGTCACCCTCGAGGAGATCGCGACCCGGCTGTTCGTCACCCGCAACACGGTGAAGTCCCAGGTCCGGTCCGTCTACCGCAAGATCGGCGTCTCGACCCGCGCCGAGGCCGTCGCCTGGGCGCAGGCGCACGGCATCCAGTGACCTCCTCCCCGCCTGCGGCGGACGGTGCGTCGACGGGCCAGCTGCTCGTCGTCGCGGCTGCCCTGGTCGACGACCTGGACGCGCCGTCCCAGCTGTTGGCGGCCCGCCGGGTGCGCCCGGCGAGCCTGGCCGGCCGGTGGGAGTTCCCCGGCGGCAAGGTCGAGCCCGGGGAGAGCCCCGAGCAGGCCGTGCACCGCGAGCTGTACGAGGAGCTCGGTGTCCGCGTCGGCCTCGGCGCGGAGCTGACCGGGCCCGACGACGGCGTCTGGCGGCTGTCCGACCGGTACGTGATGCGGCTGTGGACGGCCGAGGTCGTGTCCGGGACCCCTCAACCGCTCGTCGAGCACGACGAGCTGCGCTGGCTCCCCGTGGGCCAGTGGTCGACCGTGCCGTGGCTGGACGCCGACGTCCGCATCGTGCACGCGCTGAGCGCGGCCCTGGTCCCCGCCGCGACCCGCTGAACCTCGTCCCGGACCCCGCCCGCGCGTCCGGCCGGCCCTGTTCCCCGTGAGCGAACGACGCCCCTCATCGTTAGCACTCTCCTAGGGCGAGTGCTAGAACAGAACGCGTAGCCAGCCGGTGGCGCGGGGCGTCGCCGGCGGACCGCAGGGCCCGGGAACGCCGGGTCCCGATGACGAGGAGGTGGGCACATGGCTACGCGATTCGACCCGTTCCACGAGATGGACCGGATGCTCGGGCAGCTCGTGGCAGCCGACCGTGCGTCGGCCGCGATGCCGCTGGACCTGTACCGGGCCGGCGACCACTACGTGCTGCACATGGACCTGCCGGGGGTGGACCCGGGCACCATCGACGTCAACGTCGAGGACCGGACGCTGACCATCCGCGCGCAGCGCTCCGCCGCACCCGAGGGTGACCTGCAGTGGCTGGCCCGCGAACGGCCGGTCGGCACCTACGCCCGGCAGCTCACCGTGGGCCGCGGGCTCGCGCTCGACGCGATCGCGGCGACCTACACCGACGGCGTGCTCACGCTGACCATCCCGGTCGCCGAGGACGCCAAGCCGCGCCGGATCGAGGTCCAGCACGGCGACGCGACGACCCGGCTCGAGGCCGCGAAGGCCTGAGCCCTCGGCGCCACCGCACCACGACGGCCCCCGGTCACCGACCGGGGGCCGTCGTCATGTGCTCAGGGGACGGCGGCGGCGATCCGCTCGACGGCCTCGGTGAGGATCGCCGGTGACGTCGCCAGGTTGAGGCGGACGAAGCCTGCGCCCTCGGCGCCGAACGTCGGGCCCGGGTTGACCGCGACCCGGGCGTGATCCAGCAGGTGGCGGGCCGGTTCCACACCGTCGGGCACCACCCGGCGCAGGTCGAGCCAGGCGAGGTAGGTGGCCTGCGGCGCCGTCCACGAGACCGCCGGCAGCAGCCGGGTGAGCAGCTCGTCGAGCAGCACGACGTTGGCGCGCAGGCTGTCCAGCAGCTCGTCCAGCCAGGGCCCGCCGTCGCGCAGTGCCGCGGCCTGCGCGATCCCACCCAGGTGGCTGGAGCCGTGCCCGGCGAACGGCGACATCCGCGCCAGGTCACCGGTCGCGTCCGGGCCGGGCACGAGCAGCGCCGACGGCAGCCCGGCGAGGTTGAACGTCTTGGACGCCGAGTGCAGCGCGAACGCGTCCGGGATCACGGTGGTCGCCGGGGTGAAGCTCCCGTCCAGCACGAGGGCCGCGTGGATCTCGTCGGAGACCACGCGCACACCGGCGCGCCGGGCCAGCTCCCCGACGGCGGCCAGCTCGGCCGGCGTGTGCAACCTGCCCGTCGGGTTGTGCGGGTGGCACAGCAGGTAGACCGAACCGGGCCCGGCCAGCTCGAACGCACCGGCCAGCGCGTCGAGGTCGAGCCGCAGGTCGCCGCCCAGCGGGGCGCGCACCACCCGTCGGCCGGTGTGCTCGACCACCGAGAAGAACGGCGGGTACACCGGCGGGCTGAGGACGACCGCACCGCCGGGTGAGGTGAGCAGGCCGATGAGCTCGGCGATGCCGGTGAGGACATCGGGCACCCGGCGCAGCCTCGCCGGGTCGAGCGCCCAGCCCCAGCGCTCGGCGGCGAACGCGGCATACGCCTCGGCGTACTCGGTGCCGCCCGGGTAGCCGGTGTCCCCGGCCGCGACCGCGCGGCTCACCGCCTCGACGACGGCGGGCACCGGGCGCACGTCCATCTCGGCGACCCACAGCGGCAGCACGTCCGGCGGGTAGACCCGCCACTTGGCCGAGGTCCGGGTGGTGAGCTCGGGGAGGGTCAGGTCGAACGCACTGGTCACCAGCCGACTGTAGGACGGCACGCGCGACGGGTGGCCGGCGGGACACCTCTCGGACGACGGAGCGCCGCCCGCCCGGCGTCGGCCGGTCACCGCCGACGTCACGCCGGTGCGTACGCGACCGTCCCGCAGACGGCGAAGGGCCGGCCGGGAGGTCCCGACCGGCCCTTCGAGCAGCAGCGTCAGAGCGTGGCGCGCACGGCCTTGGTCGCCGCGACGAGGTGCTCGAGGGAGGGGGTGACCTCCTCGTAGCGCCGGGTCTTGAGACCGCAGTCCGGGTTGACCCACAGCAGCCCGGCGTCGATCGAGCGGGCCGCACCGGCGAGCAGGGTCTCGACCTCGGCCTCGCTGGGCACGCGCGGGGAGTGGATGTCCCACACGCCCGGGCCGATGCCGCGCGGGTAGCCGTGACCGGCGATGTCGTCGACGATCTCCATCTTCGACCGGGCCGCCTCGATGCTCGTCACATCGGCGTCCAGACCGTCGATCGCGTCGATGACCTCGCCGAACTCCGAGTAGCACAGGTGGGTGTGGATCTGGGTGTCCGCCCGCACCCCCGCCGTGGAGAGCCGGAACGAGCGCACCGCCCAGTCCAGGTAGGCCGCCTGGTCGGCGGTCTTGAGCGGCAGCAGCTCGCGCAGCGCCGGCTCGTCGACCTGGACGATCGGGATGCCCGCGGCCTCCAGGTCACCGATCTCGTCGCGCAGCGCCAGGCCCACCTGGAACGCCGTGTCGGCCAGCGGCTGGTCGTCGCGCACGAACGACCAGGCCAGGATCGTCACCGGACCGGTGAGCATGCCCTTGACCGGCTTGTCGGTGAGCGAGGCCGTGTAGCTGGACCAGGCGACCGTGATCGGCGCCGGGCGCGTGACGTCGCCCCACAGGATCGACGGGCGCGTGCAGCGCGAGCCGTAGGACTGCACCCAGCCGTTCTGGGTGACCGCGAAACCGTCGAGGTTCTCGGCGAAGTACTGCACCATGTCGTTGCGCTCGGGCTCGCCGTGCACGAGGACGTCGAGGCCCAGCTCCTCCTGGAGCGTGACGACGCGGCCGATCTCGGCGCGCATCTCGTCCTCGTACTGGGCTGCGGTGAGCTCGCCCTTGCCGAAGGCCGCGCGGGCCTTGCGGATCTCCGGCGTCTGCGGGAACGAGCCGATGGTGGTCGTCGGCAGCGGCGGCAGGTGCAGCCGGGCGTCCTGCGCGGCGCGGCGGGCGTCGAACGAGCCGCGGGAGAACGCGTCCTCGGTGAGACCGGCCACCCGGGCGCGGACCTCCGGGCGCACGACGTGGTCGCGCAGCGCCTCGCCGTAGCCGTAGGTCACGTCGGCCGCCGAGCGCCGGATGCCCTCGTGGTCCGGCTCGTACCGCACGAACGGGATCGCGGAGGTGTCCGAGCGGAA
>NZ_VWSD01000259.1 GCF_009829685.1 Cellulomonas citrea | reverse complement strand
GCGAGCAGCAGGGCAGCAGCCTCCCCGGGCCGCAGCGCGCCGGTCTGGGTGCCGATCGTCGCGGCCGCCACCGGGATGCCGAGCTGGGCGCTGGCGAGCAGCCCGAGCGGGGCCGGCTGCCCCACCAGCCGCGGCACCAGGTGGGTGAGCACGGCCCCGACGCCGAGCGCCGCGGCGAGCAGCAGGTCGCGCGGGGAGTCCCCCAGCGCCGACAGGTCGAGCGAGGCACCGAGCCAGACGTAGAAGAGCGGTCCGAGGAACCCGTCGGCGAGGGCGAACATCTGCCGTGCGAGCCGGCGCGGCTCACCGATCGCCGCGACCACGAGACCGAGCGCGAACCCGGCGAGCATCACCGAGATGTGCGCCCACACCGCGAGCGCCGCCAGGGCGAACAGCAGCAGCAGGTTGACCCGCAGCTCGAGGGCGAACCCGCGCCGCTTGGACACCCGCTCCCAGCGCCGGCGCAGCCCGCGCCGCTGCGCCTCACGCAGCACCAGCAGGACGAGCAGCGCACCACCCGCGACGAGGACGAGGCCGCCCAGCGCCGCCACCGCCCGTTGCGGCACGATCGTGAGCGGCAGGGCCACCATGCACGCGATGTCCGCGACGGCGACCTGCGCGGTCATGGACAGGACGGCCGGGCCGCCGAGCCGCAGCGCGTCGACGGTGGGCAGCACGAGCGCGGCCGAGGACGAGGCGAGCAGCACCGCGTACAGCGGTGCGTGCCCACCCCCGAGCACCAGCGCGATCGTCACCCCGAGCCCGGCCGAGACGACGGCGACCAGCCCGGCGCGCAGCACCCCGGAGCCCAGCGCCGCGCGGACCTGGGTGTCACGCACGGGCACGTGCGATCCGGCGACGAACATGAGCAGCACGAACCCGACATCAGCCAGCAGCTGGAACGTGGGGTCGTGCGCGTCCAGGACCCCGGTCCCGCTCGCGCCGAGGGCCAGCCCGGCCAGCAGCTCGCCCACCATGACCGGCACCCGCCAGGACTCGCGTGCGGCCAGCGCCGGGCCAGCGAGCGCGACGACGCCGATGAGGGCCAGGGTGGCGAACGTCATCGCCGCACCTGGCGCCGGCCGGTCCCCCGCCGTACCGCACGGGCTGTCATGGGCCCTCCCCTCGAACGCCCCGCGGGCGTGGCACGAGGCTACGAGCCGGTGCCGCCGCTGCGACGGCGCACCGCGGGTGGGGCGGCGCGATTGACACTGCCGCGGGCCGTCCTTAGGTTCCACCGGGTGCGGCCGGTCGCTCCGGCCGCCCGGGCGAGGAGTGCAGATGACGCTGCGGTGCGTCGGGGCCGCAGACGGGCCCGGGGCGGGTCCACGATGACCCGACGACAGCTCCTGGTCACCGGGGTGGTGCAGGGCGTGGGGTTCCGCCCGCACGTCTACCGGCTGGCCCATGAGCTCGCGCTCACCGGCTCGGTGACCAACACGGCCGCCGGGGTCGTGGTCGACGCCCAGGGCCCGCCGGCCGCGCTCGCCGAGCTGGTCCGCCGGATCGCCGCGGACGCACCACCCCTGGCGTTCGTGCGCGAGGTCCGCACGCAGGACGTGCCCGAGGACCCGGCCCTCACCGCGTTCACGATCGCCGCCAGCACGTCGGACGCCGGCCCGCGGACCACCGTGCCGCCCGACTGCGCAGTGTGCGCGGCGTGTCTGCGCGAGCTGTTCGACCCGGCCGACCGCCGCCACCGGCACCCGTTCATCACCTGCACCGACTGCGGCCCCCGGTTCACGATCGTCACCGGTCTGCCGTACGACCGGCCCAGCACGTCGATGGCCGGGTTCGCCATGTGCGCCGACTGCGAGCGCGAGTACCTCGACCCGGCCGACCGCCGCTTCCACGCCCAGCCGGTCGCCTGCCCGGTGTGCGGCCCGCGGCTGTGGGCCACCGACGGCAGCACCCGCACCGACGGGGACGAGGCCGCCCTCGCCGTCGCCCAGCAGGTGCTGGCCACCGGGGGCACGGTCGCGGTCAAGGGGCTCGGCGGGTTCCACCTGGCGGTGCGGGCCGACGACGAGGCGGCCGTGGCCCGGCTGCGCGCCCGCAAGCACCGCCCGGACCGGCCGTTCGCCCTCATGGCCGCCTCGCT
>NZ_VWSD01000258.1 GCF_009829685.1 Cellulomonas citrea | reverse complement strand
GGCTTCGCGGGCGGCGGGACCCCCGCGGTGAGCGGTGCGGTGACGGCCGTCGGCGACGGCACGCTCACCGTGACGCCCGACGGCGGCAGCCCGGTGACCGTGCGCCTCTCGACCGCGACCACCGTCTCCGAGCGCGGCTCGACGTCGTTGCAGGTCGGCGCCCAGGTCCAGGTGATGGGCACGACCGCGGGCGACGGCTCGGTCGACGCGACCGCCGTCCTCACCCGCCGGGGGGCGTGAGGCGGGCCGGGGAGCCGAGGCGTCAGCCGGCCTGCGCCCCGAGCCCCAGGTCGCCGACCGAACGACGGTCGACCTGTGCCCGTGACCAGACCGCCGGCGCGATGCCCCGTCCGATCGCGTGACGGAGCGGCTCCGTCTGCGGCACCCGAGGCACGACGATCCGCACACCCGAACGGTCCCGCAGGACGACGTCCGCCGCGCCGACCTTCGGGCTGAGGACATGGTCGACCAGGACGAGCTGGTCAAGGTCGAGCACCGTCTCGCGGAACAGGGACGTGCGGCGGAGCACCGAACCGTCCACCCAGGTGATCCGAGTCGGGCTCAGGTACCAGACGACGACGGCGTAGACCGCGAGCGCAGCACCCAGCACCCACCAGCGGGCGGCACCCTCCACCGAGGTGGCGACGAGGAGCCCCGTGAGCGCCCCGACGGCCAGGTGGGCCCACCAGCCGCCGTTGGCGGTCTCGACCATCCGAGGTCGGTCCTGAGCGTCGAGCCGGCGCTCGAGCGCCCGGAGCCCGCGCGCACCGAGGCCGCGACGAGCCGTTCGGCTCACCCCACCTCGCCGCGGCGCAGGGCGTCGAGCCAGGCGCGGGCGTCGGCGTAGTCGGCGTCGGCGGTGCCGGCGCGCAGCACGGGCTCGACCTCGTCGGCGCGCGGGTACGAGCCGAGGAAGCGCACGAACGGGCAGTGCCGACGCAGCCCCATGAGCGCCTCGCCGACCCGGGCGTCCGCCACGTGGCCCTCGGCGTCGATCGAGAAGGAGTACCGACCCAGGGCGTCGCCGATCGGCCGGGACTCGATGCGCGAGAGGTTGATGCCGCGGGTCGCGAACTGCTCCAGCATCGACAGCAGCGCACCGGCCTCGTCGTCCGGCAGGTGCACGACGAGCGTCGTCTTGTCCGCCCCCGTCGGCGCGGGGACGTCGCCCGGGTGACCCACGAGGACGAACCGGGTGACGGCGTCGGGGTTGTCCGCCACCCCGTGCGCGAGCACCTGCAGCCCGTAGGCGTCGACGGCCGACGGCGGCACGAGCGCGGCGTCGAACGAGACCGGCTCGCCGGCACCCAGCAGCGCCGCCGAGGAGGTGTTCGACGCGGCCGGCACGTGCACCGCCCCGGGCAGCTGGGCGGTGAGCCACACCCGCGACTGCGCCCAGGCGTGCGGGTGGGCGCTCACCCGACGCACATCGGCGAGCTGCACCCCGGCCGCGGCGACGACGTCGAACTGGACCGGCACGAGCATCTCGCGCAGCAGCACGAGGGGCGAGCCGCTGGCCAGGGCGTCGAGGGTGGCGGTGACCCCGCCCTCCCCGGTGCTCTCGATGGCGACCACCGCGAAGTCGGCGTCCCCGGCGCGCACCGCGGCGAGCGCCGACGTGACGTCCGGCTGCGGCAGGTAGACGGCCTCCTCCCGGGAGGCGACCTGGCCGAGCGCCTGCTCGGTGAAGGTGCCCGCCGGTCCCAGGTAGGCGTAGCGCGGCAGCGACATGACCCTCCCCCGGGTGCGGCGGCCACGCCGGCTGCGGGCCAGGGCGAGCCTAGCGGCCGGGGTGCGGGCGGTCGCGGCCCGTCCCAGGCCCACCGCGGTGCTCCTGGGGTGCCCCTCTACCCTGGACGGGTGCCCCCCTCCTGGTCCCGTCGCGGTCTGCTCACCGCCGTCGGGCTGCTGGTGCTGCTGGGTGCCGGGGCCGGACCGGCGGCGGCGTCCGGGGGTTCGGCTGCCGGGAGCACGTCGGCCGAGACCGCCCCGGGGCCCGTCGTGCTCATCGGCACCGCGGGGGTGCGCTGGTCGGACGTGGGCGCTGCGACCCCCGCCCTCGCCGGGTTGGCCCCGCAGTTCGCGGTCGCGAACTCGGCCGTCCGCACGGTGCGCCCGGTTACCTGCCCCGCCGACGGCTGGCTGAGCGTGTCGGCCGGCACCCGCGCG
>NZ_VWSD01000257.1 GCF_009829685.1 Cellulomonas citrea | reverse complement strand
GCGGTCCTTGGAGTACTGCTCGTACTCGGTGGACTGCAGGTTCACCGTGAACAGACCGGACTTCTCCAGCTGGTCCTTGATGAGCGCGTACTCGTCGGCCGAGGAGGGGCCGTAGTGCGACGGCGTGTACTGCAGGTCGAGCTTGACCGGGCCGGTGACCCCGGCGGCGGCGAGCACGGCCTTGGCGGCATCGGTCGACGGGCCGCCGGCCTTGTCGCCGTACAGACCCTTGAGCGCGGTGTTCGCGCCGGTGAGGCCGTCGGCCACGTAGGAGTACAGCGGCGTGTAGGTGTCCTTGAACACCTGCGAGGCCAGGGCCTTGCGGTCGACCAGGTCGGCCACGGCCTGGCGCACGGCCAGGGCCTTGGCGGCGTTCGCCTCGGGCGTCTTGGCGCCGAACGGCTGGGTGTCGAAGTTGAAGACGATGTAGCGGATCTCACCGCCGGGGCCGTCGACGACCTTGACCTTGGAGTCCGTGCGCAGGTCGGCCACGTCGGTGGCGGACAGGCTGCGGTACGCGACGTCGACGTTGCCCTGCTGGACGTCCAGCTTGAGGTTCGAGGAGTCGGCGTAGTACGTGACGTTCACGGTGTCGTTCTTCGGGGCGCCCAGCAGACCCTGGTAGCCGGCGTACTTGGCGTACGAGATGAGCTCGTTCTTCTTGTACGAGGTGATCGAGTACTGACCGGCGAACGGCTCGGCCTTGACGATCGAGTCGTCATCGAGCAGCTTGTCGGCGGGGAACACCTCCTCGTCGACGATCGGGCCGGCGGGGCTCGAGAGCACCTGCGGGAAGGTCTGGTCGTTCGCGGCCTTGAGGTGGAACACCACCGTGGTGGGGTCCTTGGCCTCGACCGAGTCGAGGTTGGTCAGCAGCGAGCTCGGGCCGTTCTCGTCGGCGATCTTGACGATCCGGTCGAACGAGAACTTCACGTCCGAGGACGTGAGGTCGTGGCCGTTGGCGAACTTGAGCCCCGGCTTGAGCGTGACGGTGTACTCGGTCGGCGAGGTGAACTCGGCCGACGCGGCGATGTCGGGCTGCACGTCAGGGCTGCCGTACGGGGTGTTGAGCAGGAACGGGTAGACCTGGTTGACGACGGCGAACGAGCCGTTGTCGTACTCACCGGCGGGGTCGATCGAGACGATCTTGTCGGTCGTGCCGACGGTGATGGTGCCGCCCGTGGCGCCCGCCGTGGTCGAGGACTTGCTGGCACCTCCGCCGCACGCGCTCAGGACCAGTGCTGCTGCTGTGACGCCGGCGCCCATGAGGAGCGCCCGCCTTCCGGTGCGTGCCAGTGCCATGCCGACCTCTTCCGTGATCTGCTCCGAGCGCGGGGAGACGGCGACGACGACGCGTCGTGCCCCGCGGAACGAATGGGTACGCCAGGCACTGTCCCGCTCGAAGATCACCGGGACAAGTCCGTGACGTCACAAATCCGTCTCGATCGGCGGACGGGGCGTCTCACGGGAATGAGACCGGGAGCTGGTCCCGACATGCGCTCCTGCAGGTCAGAGGCAGTCCGTGGACCGTTCGAGCGCCAGCAGGAACGTCTTGCGCTCGAGTCCGCCTGCGTAGCCGGTGAGTGTGCCGTCGGTACCGACCACGCGGTGGCAGGGCACGACGAGGGACAGCGGGTTGCGCTTCACGGCGGCCCCCACCGCACGGGCGGCTGCCGGGCGGCCGACGTGCCGCGCGAGCGCGCCGTAGGTGGTCGTCGCGCCGTACGGCAGCTCGCGCAGCGCGGCCCAGACCTCGCGCTGGAACGGGGTGCCGACCTCCCGGGTCGTCAGCTCGAACGTGCGCCGGCGCCCGTCGAGGTACTCCTCGAGCTGGTCGATCACGGTCTCGAAGCCCTCCGGGCCAACCTGCGGCCCGAGCCGTTCGGGGCGTGGTGCCGGGGTGTGCCCGGCCATGTAGACGCCGGTGAGCGCACCGTCGTCGTCGAGCACGAGGGTGAGCGGTCCGAGGACCGAGTCGATGACGGTGTGTCTCATGGCTGCTCCGGGAGCTGGTTGACGGGGTGCGGGGACAGGGCCCACAGGTGCTGGACGGCGTAGGCGCGCCAGGGGGACCACCGGGTCGCGGCGCGCAGCAGCCCGGCGCCGCCGGTAGGGAGCCCGAGGGTGCGGGCCGCGGCCTTCACCCCCAGGTCGGTCGCGGTGAAGGCGTCGGGGTCGCCGAGCGCGCGCATCGCGATGGTCTCCACCGTCCACGGGCCGATGCCGGGCAGGGCGGCCAGGGTGCGGCGCGCCTCGTCCCAGTCGGCGCCGGGGTCCAGCCGCAGCGTGCCGTCGGC
>NZ_VWSD01000256.1 GCF_009829685.1 Cellulomonas citrea | reverse complement strand
CCCCCACCCCGGCGCAGCTGCTCGGACTCACCGACCGCGGCGAGCTGGCGGCCGGGCTGCGCGCCGATGTGCTTGTCACCGACGCCGACCTGCGTCCTCGGCGGGTGCTGCGCGCCGGGGTCGAGGTCGGGGCCTGAGCCCATGCCGTCCTCCCGGCGCTCGGGCAAGCGGCCGTACACGGCCGAGCACGTCGAGCTCGACCTGGACCGGGCGACCGGCGGCCGGTCGGCCGTGAGCGGTCCCGACGGCGAGTGGGTCGTGCAACGGGTGCGGGCCTCGGCCAAGCAGTACCGCTGCCCGGGCTGCTCCCAGGTGGTGGTCGACGTGGCCCACGTCGTCGTGTGGCGCACGGACGCCCTGGTCGGCGGTGGGGTCGAGGACCGCCGGCACTGGCACACGGCCTGCTGGGACCGCCGCGGGCAACGGCGTTGACCCGCGCTGACTAGGCTTCGACCCGATGCCCCCCACCTTGATCCGTTCGATGTCCGTGCTCCCCGCCGTGCGCGAGGAGGTCGAGTTGCACACGGCCGACGGCCTCACCCTGGTCGGCGAGCTGGCGCTGCCGGCCGAGCGTCCGCCGCGCGCCACGCTCGTGACGCTGCACCCGCTGCCCACGCACGGCGGGTTCATGGACTCCCATGTGCTGCGCAAGGCGGCCTGGCGGCTGCCCGCGTTGGCCGACCTCGCGGTGCTGCGCTTCAACACCCGTGGCACGGCGAGCCCGCGAGGGCGGTCGCAGGGCGAGTTCGACGGCGGCCGGGCCGAGGGTCATGACGTCGCGGCGGCGCTCGACCTGGTGACCGCGCGCGGTCTGCCGCACGTGTGGCTCGTCGGCTGGTCCTTCGGCACCGAGCTCGCGCTCATGCATGGTCGTGACCCGAGGGTGGAGGGGGCGGTGCTGCTGTCGCCGCCCTTGCGGCGGGCCGGCGACGACGACCTCGACGCCTGGGCAGCGTTCGGCCGCCCGCTGGTGGCCCTCGTGCCCGAGCACGACGACTACCTGCAGCCGCCCGAGGCCCGTCGCCGGTTCGCGCGGGTCGCCCAGGCCGAGGTGATCGGGGTCGACGGGGCCAAGCACCTGTGGGTCGGCGAGACCTCGGTGCGCCGGGTGCTCGACGAGATCGTGGCGCACGTCGCCCCGCAGGTCCCGGTGCCGCTGCCCACCACCTGGGACGGCGAGCTCGGGTCGGCGACGTCCGAGGAGGGAACGGCATGAGTCTGCACGTGCTGCGCGCACCGGTCGACGGCCACCCGCCGCTGCTCCTGCTGCACGCCTTTCCGCTCGACCACCGGATGTGGGCCGCGGCCGCCGCGGCGGTGCCGACCCCACGCGGTGTGCTGGCCGTCGACCTGCCCGACCGTGCGCGGCCCCCGGCCGAGCCCTCGCTCGACCAGGCGGCCGACGCCCTGGCGGCCAAGCTCGTGGGCGCTGGTGTGGGCCGCGTCGTGGTGGCAGGCCTGTCGATGGGTGGCTACCTCGCGCTGGCGCTGGTCGAGCGGCACCCGGACCTGGTCGCCGGGCTGGCGCTGGTCGACACCAAGACGACGGCCGACACGCCCGAGGCCGCCGCGCGCCGGCTGTCCATCGCGCAGCAGGTGCTCGAGGACGGCACCGTCGACGCGGTGCGACCGATGGTGACCGGGCTGCTGGGGGAGACCACGCAGGTCGCTCGTCCGGCTCTGGTGGCGCAGGTCGCCGGCTGGATCGGGGAGCAGCCGCCCGCGGTGGTGGCCTGGTGCCAGCGGGCGATGGCGGCCCGTCCGGACCGGACCGAGGTGCTCGCGGCCTACCGGGGGCCGGTCGCCGTCGTGGTGGGCGACGAGGACGGCCTCACCGGGGTGGACGTGGCCCAGGCGATGGCGCAGGTGGCGAGCGATGCCCAGCTCGTCGTGGTGCCCGCGGTCGGGCACCTGTCCGCCGTCGAGGATCCGGCTGCGGTCGGGCTGGTGCTGGCCGAGTTCGCCGGTCGCGCCGACTGACGGCAGGCGGGGACTGTCGGCGAGCGCGGACCGACGGCGCGCGGCCCGGAGGCTCAGCCCTGCGCGAGCACCCGGGCGATCGCATCCGCGAGGTCGATCGACTCCCCGTCGCGCCCGCCCGCACCGATCACCAGCGGCGGCTCGGACGGGGCCGGCTCGTACCGCCGCAGCCCCGCGAGCAGACCGCCGGGGCGCACGAGGACGTAGAACTGCCCGTCGGTGCCGACCGCGACCCGCCGGTCCCGACGCAGGTACCAGCCCTGCAGCCGGGTGCGGTGGGTGCGCCGTCCGTCCGGTTCGACCGTGCGCAGCGGCTCCGGCGCCGGGCCGTGCTCCAGCGCCCGGGTCGCCAGGTCCCGCAGCATGGCGCTGGCCTGATCGGCGT
>NZ_VWSD01000255.1 GCF_009829685.1 Cellulomonas citrea | reverse complement strand
GGGATGCGGGTCGTGGGCCCGGGCAGCTTCGGGCTGCTGGCCACGCACGACGGCGTCACGCTCAACGCCAGCCTGGCCGACCCGGTGCCCGCCGCCGGCCGGGTGGGCCTGTTCTGCCAGTCGGCGCCGATGGCGGTGACGCTGCTCGCGGCGGCCGGCCGGCGCGGGCTGCCGATCGCCCAGCTGGTCTCGGCGGGGCACCGGGCGGACGTCTCGGGCAACGACCTCATGCAGTTCTGGGGCGAGGACGACGACACGCAGGCAGTCGCCCTCTACCTGGAGTCGATCGGCAACCCACGCAAGTTCTCCCGGGTGGCGCGCCGGCTGGCCGCGGCCAAACCGGTCGTCGTCGTGACCGCGGGTCGGTCGGGCCAGGTGGTGCCGCCCGGTCACGCCGTGCGGGCCACCCAGGTCCCGCCGGGTGCGCTGCAGGAGATCCTGCGCCGTTCGGGGGTGCTGCAGGTCGACACCACCCACCAGCTCATGGACGCCCTCCAGCTGTTCGCGCTGCAACCGCTGCCGGCCGGGCCGCGCACGGCCGTCCTGGCATCCTCGGCGTCGGTGGCCGCGCTCGTGGCCGAGGCCGCCACGGCCGCGGGTCTGCAGGTGCCCGGTGACGTCGCCCTGGTGCCGCAGGACGCCGCACCGGAGCAGATCAGGGCGGCCATCGACGCGGTGTACGCCGCCGACGTGGACGCCGTGCTCGTCGTGCGGGTGCCGCTGCTCGGCGGGCTCGACCGGGACCTGGCGGCCCACCTGGCCCAGGCGTCGGCACGCACCGGTCGCACCACGGTGGCGTGCATGCCCGACCTGCTGGGCCTGAGCGAGGAGCTCACCGCGCCCGACGCCGAGGGCCGGCCGTGCACGGTCCCGGCCTTCGCCTCCCCGGAGGACGCCGCCGCGGCGCTCGGCCTGGCCGCCCGGTACGCCGCCTGGCGGGCGGCCGACCGGGGCACGGCCGTCCGTCCCGCGGGGGTGGACGCCCGGGCGGCCCGTCGGCTGGTGCGCGGCTGGCTGGGGGAGCGGGGCACGGACCCGGTCACGCTCACCGAGCCCCAGGTGGCCGAGCTGCTGGCCACCGCGGGCATCTCGTCGTGGCCCAACGTGCCGGTGCAGGACGCAGCCGGTGCGGTGGCTGCGGCGGCGGAGCTCGGCGGTCCGGTGGCCGTCAAGTCCACCGCGCCCGGGCTGCGGCACCGGGCGGACCTGGGCGGGGTGCGCCTCGACCTGGTCGACCCGGAGGAGATCGCGGCGGCCGCCACGCAGGTCCTCGCCCTCGGACAGGGCCTGGGGGGCGGCCCGTCCCCTCTCGTGGTGCAGGCGATGGCGCCGCGCGGGGTGGCCTGCGTGCTGTCCACGTCGGAGGACCCGCTGTTCGGCCCGGTGGTGTCGTTCGGCGTGAGCGGGGACGCCGTCGAGCTGCTGGGCGACATCGCCTACGGCGTGCCGCCCTTCACCGACGTCGACGTGCGCGAGCTGGTGCGCACCGCGCGGGCGGCGCCCAAGCTCTTCGGGCACCGCGGCGCGCCGCCGGTCGACGTGGCCGCGCTGGAGGACCTCATCGCGCGGCTGGCGGTGCTCGCCGACGAGCTGCCGGAGCTGGCCTCGCTCGAGCTCAACCCCGTCGTCGTGGCGCGCAGCGGGGTGCACGTGCTGGCGGCGAGCGCGACGCTGGCCACCGCTGAACGGGCCGATGCTGCCCGGCGCCTGCTGCCGCGCAGCTGACGGGCCGCATCGGTGCGTCGGGGATGGAAAGATGGTGCGGTGCCCGTCGTCCCCTCCACCCTGCGCCGTGACCTCGACCGGGCCGGCTACTACCCGGCCCTCGTGGCGGACGTGCTCGACGTGGCCCTGGCCGAGGAGCCCGTCGTCGCGCACCTCGTGCTGCCCGAGACCACGTTCGACGACGTCGAGCTGCGCCGTCACGTCACCGTGCTCGTCCTGACGCCCAGCCGGCTCGTCGTGGCCCATGTCGACGACCTGCCCGCGGACTCCGAGCACCCGTCGGCCTCGGCTTCGGCGACCACCGAGTCGGTGCCCCTGCGCGAGCTGCGCACCGTCGGCCTCACCCATGTGGTGGGCGACCCGGCGCGCTACCGCGAGGGTCGCACCGCGCCGGTCGAGGTGGTGATCGCCATCGGCTGGGGCTCGGTGTCGCGGGTCGACCTCGAGCCGGCCGCGTGCGACGACCCGCAGTGCGAGGCCGACCACGGGCTGACCGGCTCCATCACCCCCGACGACGTCGTCGTCCGGGTGAGCGCCGCGGCCGAGGGAGCGGACGCCGTCAAGGCCGCGGTGCGGTTCGCGCGGCTGCTGTCCGCCGCCGGTGCCGGTCGGCTGTAGCGCGGTGTCGGCAGGGGAGGAGCTCGCCG
>NZ_VWSD01000254.1 GCF_009829685.1 Cellulomonas citrea | reverse complement strand
CGAGCTCGCCGGCGCCGGTGCGTCGGTGCTGGTCGACGCGGGTGGCGACGAGTGGCTCGGCGGCCCCGGGCCCGACGGTGACGGCTGGAAGGTCGGCGTCGAGGACCCGCACGGCGGTGACTCACCCGTGCTCGTGCTGCGCGTCGAGGACCAGGGCTGCGCGACGTCGTCGACCCGCCGCCGGCGCTGGACCGCCGGCGGGCGAACGGTGCACCACCTCGTCGACCCGCGCACCGGGACCCCCGGCGGCGCGGGTCTGGCCGCCGTCACGGTGCTGCACACCGACCCGGCGTGGGCCGAGGTGTGGAGCAAGACCCTCTTCCTGGCCGGGGCGGCCGAGATCGCCGCCCAGGCGCATGTGCGCGACCTGGCCGCGGCCTGGGTGCACGAGGACGGGCGGGTGCAGGTCTCGGCGGCCATGGAGCCGCACGTGCTGTGGCGGGTCGCCCGATGAGCCGCCACGAGCCGCCGCCCGTCGTGCTCGGGCTCGGCGCCGGCGCCCTGGTGCTGGCGACCGCCGGCAGCCTGGCCGCCGCAGGGTGGCTGGTGCTGGACGCGCTCGGCGGGTCGAAGGTGCCGTGGGTGTTCGGCCGGGCCTCGGGGCTCACGTCGTACGTGCTGCTGCTGGCGCTCGTGACCACCGGGCTGGTGCTCGCGCACCCGTGGTCGCGGCACCTGCACCTGCCCTCGCCGCGCACCCGGCTGGCGGTGCACGTGGGCCTGGCGACCTTCACGCTCGTGTTCACGGTGCTGCACGTCGTCGTGCTGGCCACCGACCCGTGGGCGAAGGTCGGCTGGGTCGGTGCCCTGCTGCCGATGGCCTCGGTCTACCGCCCGGTGCCGGTGACCCTCGGGGTGCTCGCGCTGTGGGCGGGGCTGGTCACCGGGCTCACGGCCCGGTTCGCCGGCCGGGTGGCCGGGCGGCTGTGGTGGCCCATCCACAAGGTCGCCGTCGTCGTGCTCGGCCTGGTGTGGGCGCACAGCGTGCTCGCCGGGTCCGACGTCGTCGCGCTGCGCGGCTTCTACCTGGCGACCGGGTGCGCCGTGCTCGCCCTCGCGGTCACGCGGTATGCGGCCCGCACCCCGGGCGACCGGGTGCAGGAGCTGGCGCGCGACCTGGCGGAGCCGGCCCTCGGCGGGTCCGGACGCATCGAGGAGGCCCGTCGATGACCACCGCGCTCACCTTCCCCACCCTGCCCGGTGACGGCGGCACGGTCGGGGCCCCCGCGCAGCCGGGCGAACGGCTGCTGCTGGCCGATGTCCCGCTGGCCTGCGGCGGCCCCGCCGACCCGGTCCGGCCGGTGCCCGCCGAGACCTGGTCCGAGCACGTGGACCGGCTCGGCCCGCGGCCGGTGGGCACCCCGGCCCTGCTCGACGTGGTGCACCGCGCCGGGCTGCTCGGCCACGGCGGCGCGCATGTGCCGGTCTCGCTCAAGTGGCGTTCGACGGCCGCCGGTCGCGGCCCGCTCACCGTCGTGGCCAACGGCGCCGAGAGCGAACCGGTCGCAGCCAAGGACGGCACCCTGCTGCGCCAGCGACCGCACCTCGTGCTCGACGGGCTGCTGCTCACCGCCCAGGCCCTCGGTGCGCAACGGGCCGTGGTCTGGTTGCACGGCGACGACGACGGCGGCCGCCGGACGTTGCGTGCGGCCCTCGACGAGCGTCGCTGGCTCGACCCCGGGCTGCCGGTCGAGGTGCTCGACGGGCCGGTGCACTACCTGGCCGGTGAGGCGAGCGCCATCACACGGGCGGTGCACGGCGGCCCCGCGCTGCCCACCGTCCGGCGCCGGGCGCAGGACCCGCGGGCGCCGCGCACCCTCGTGCACAACGTCGAGACGCTCGCGCACGTCGCGCTGGCGGCGCGCGGCCACGCCCCGAGGACGACGCGGCTGCTGTCGGTGCTCGGTGAGCGCCGCGCGGTGGTCGAGGTCGAACGCGCCACGACGTTCACCCAGCTTCTCGCGGGCCTGGGCTGGTCGCGGCGCCCGCAGGCGGTGCTGCTCGGCGGCTACGGCGGGCTGTGGGCGCCGTGGCACCGGCTGGCCGACCTGCCGGTGGACGAGGCGGCGCTGCGGGCCGAGGGCCTCACGCTGGGCGCCGGTGTGGTGATCCCGCTGGCCGAGGACGCGTGCGGGCTGCGGATGACCGCCGACGTCGTGCGCTACCTGGCGTCGATGAGCGCCCGGCAGTGCGGGCCGTGCGTGTTCGGGCTGCCGGCGCTCGCCGACTCGGTCGACTGGTTGGCGGACGGCAGGGGTGCCGGCGGAGCCGTCGAACGACTGCTGGCCGATGCGGCGCTGGTCGAGGGGCGCGGTGCCTGCCACCACCCCGACGGTGCGACGCGCCTGGTCGCCTCGGCGGTCGCGACGTTCGAGGCCGATGTGGCC
>NZ_VWSD01000253.1 GCF_009829685.1 Cellulomonas citrea | reverse complement strand
GGACCCCGCACCACCACGACCGCTGCGCGCGGCGGCCGGACGCTGCTCGGCGACCTCGACCACCGGGCCACTGATCCGCGGCGCCCGCTCGCCCACGAGGCGCTGCACGACGGGGCTGGCGGCGGTCACCTCGACCGGGGTGGCCCTGATGGCCGCGGCGCGCAGCATCTGGTGCACCTCACGCCGCTGCTCGGGCAGCACGAGCGTGACCACGGTGCCCGCGGCTCCGGCCCGGGCCGTGCGGCCCGAACGGTGCAGGTACGACTTGTGCTCGGTCGGCGGGTCGACGTGCACGACGAGCGCGACATCGTCCACGTGCACCCCGCGGGCGGCGACATCGGTAGCGACGAGCACGCGGGCCCGGCCGTCGCGCAGCGCGGCGAGGTTGCGGTCGCGCGCCGCCTGCGACAGGTTGCCCTGCAGGTCGACCGCGGCGATGCCGTCGGCGACGAGCGCCTTGGCGAGCTTCTTGGCCACGTGCTTGGTCCGCACGAACAGGATGCGCGGGCCGGTGCCGGAGGCCAGGGCGTGCACGACGTCACGCTTGACGTCGGCGCCGGACACGGTGAGCACCTCGTGCACCATCTGGTCGACGTGGCTGGACGCGTCGTCCACGGCATGCGTGACCGGGGCGTGCAGGAACGCGCGCACGATGCGGTCGACCCCGTTGTCCAGCGTGGCCGAGAACAGCATCCGCTGACCGGCGGCCGGGGTGGCCTTGAGGATGCGCGTGACCGTGGGCAGGAAGCCCAGGTCGGCCATGTGGTCGGCCTCGTCGAGCACCGTGACGATGACCGAGTCGAGCTGCGCGTGCTTCTGGTGCATGAGGTCCTCGAGGCGGCCCGGGCAGGCCACGACGATGTCGACCCCGGCGGCCAGCGCGGTGACCTGGCGGTGCTGGGAGACGCCACCGAAGATCGTCGTCACCTCGAGGCCCACGGCGTGCGCGAGCGGGGCGATGACGTCGGCGATCTGGGTGGCCAGCTCGCGGGTCGGCGCCAGCACCAGACCGCGCGGGTGGCCGGGACGGCGACGGCCGGTGCGGTCGGCGGCGATCCGCGCGACCAGCGGCAGCGCGAACGCCAGCGTCTTGCCGGAGCCGGTGCGGCCGCGACCGAGCACGTCACGCCCGTCGAGGGTGTCGGGCAGCGTGTCGCGCTGGATGGGGAACGGTGCGTCGATCCCGGACGCGGTGAGCACGTCCACGAGCGGTGCGGGCACGCCGAGAGCGGCGAAAGAGGAAGCCATGGGTGGGTGAGGACCTTCGGTCAGTGGGGCGCGCGCAGCGGGCGCCCAGGGGCGAGCGTGCCGGTCGGCACGTCGTTCGCCGCCAAATGGGATCCCTGGTGCAGATCGCACGGCCCGCCGACCGTGACCGGTCGGGGGGCGGGGAACGCGTTCGTCGACGCCGGCGCGTGATGCGCCGAGGCAAGAGTACCCCGAGTCAGTCGACGGGGCGCAGATGGGTGACGTCGCCGGCCCGGATCACGTGCTCGGCGCCGTCCTCGCCGGCCACGACGAGAGCACCGTCGCCGGCGAGCCGCTCAGCCCGTCCGACGAGCGCCGCACCGCCCGGCAGCTCCACCCGCACCCGGGAGCCGAGGGTCGCGCAGACCGCCGCGACCTCGTCCGCCAACCCGCTCTCCCCCGCCTGCCCGCCGCCGGTCTGCCACCGCTCGGACAGCTCGGCCAGGGCCGAGACGAGCGCCACGAGCAGCACCTCCCGGTCCACCCCGCGGGCGCCGGCCAGCACGAGCGAGGTCGCGGTCGGCACCGGCAGCGCGGCGGCGTCCTGCGAGACGTTGACACCGATGCCGACGGCCACCGCCAGCTCGTCGGGCAGCGCGACCGCGTCGCACAGCACACCGGCGACCTTGCGCTGCCCGCCCCAGCCGGGCAACGACGGCACACCGGGCGGGGCGACGAGCACGTCGTTCGGCCACTTGAGCCGGGCCGGCACGCCGGCGGTGGCCTGCAGGGCCCGCACCACACCGAGCCCGGCGATGAGCGGCAACCAGCCCAGCCCCTCTCCCGTCGGCCCCGGACGTACCACGAAGGTGCAGGTCAACGACGTGTGGGCGGGGGTCTGCCAGGTGCGCCCGGTCCGGCCCCGGCCGGCCTCCTGGTGCTCGGCGACCAGCAGCGTGCCGCCCGGCCACAGCTCGGGCGTCGTCCGCAGCCCCGCGACCACGTCGTCGTTGGTCGACCCGGTCCGGTCCACCACCTCCAGCCGGGCGAGCGGACCGGCGGGGGCCAGCAGCAGCGCACGCAACGTGGAGGCGCGCAGGGCGGGAGCGTCGGCGGTCACCACCCCATCCTCGCGGGCGCACGGCCCGGAGGGGAACCCGGGCGGGCCGCGGGCGGCTGCACGGGGCGGGAGCCGCGCCCGG
>NZ_VWSD01000252.1 GCF_009829685.1 Cellulomonas citrea | reverse complement strand
GGCCGAGCCCGACGCCCTGGCCCTGGCTCGCGGCCGCCGGAGGTCTGCTCCTCGTGGTGTGCGGAGCCGGTCTGGCGCGGGCGAGCCGCGGCTGGCCCGGCTCGAGCCGGCGGCACGAGCGCACCGTGGCACCCGACGAACGGTCGGACTGGGACGCGTTGTCCCGGGGGGTGGACCCGAGCCAGACGGGCGGGGAGCCGTCCGGCGACGGGCTCGGCTAGGGTGTGTCGAACCGTCGGAGGAAGGGTGACCTTGCATGGCCGAGAAGGACGTCGCAGTGCCCGCTGATCTGGTCGTCCAGCCCCCGGCGGGGCCGCCTCCGGCGAACCACGGGCGCACGGTCGCGGCCTGGACCACGACATGGGTCGTGGTCGCCGGTGGCCTGATCGCGAGCATCGGTCTCGTGATGGCCGCCACCTGGTTGTTCTGGGCCGGGCTGGGCGTGAGCGTGCTCGGGCTGGTGGTCGGCAAGGTGCTGTCGGTCGCCGGGTTCGGGCAGCCCCGTGACGGCACGGCCGGTGCTCACTGAGCCGGTGACGGCATCGTCGGCGGGTGCCTCACCCGTCGGCCTGTGGGCGCGGGTGCGCCCTCCGCTCGCGGTGGCTGCCGGGGCCGGCGCTGCTGCGGCAGCGCTGCTGCTGCACTCCCCGTCCCGGTCGGGTGCGTGGGGCTTCTGCCCGCTGTACGCGTTGACGGGTCTGTACTGCCCGCTGTGCGGGGGGTTGCGGGCGACCGAGGACCTACTGCGCGGGCGGGTCGCGGCCGCGTGGGCGATGAACCCGCTGTGGGTGCTGGCCACGGGTCCCGTGGCGCTGGTCTGGGCGGCGTGGCTGCGTCGACAGGTGCTTGACCGGCCCGCCCGACGCGTCCCGGCCTGGGTGGGCTGGGCGCTGCTCGCCGTCGTGCTGGCCTTCGGGGTGGCACGCAACGTGCCGGCGGCCCACCTGCTGCTGGGGCCCAGGTGAGGGTCGCCCGCGGCGTGGACCGTGGTCGGCCGAGTGCGGCGTCACCCTTACGATGGGCCGCGGCGGGCGTGGTGAGCAGCTGCGGACCGCGGAGCCGCGTGGGGAGGCGATCGACGTGACCGTGCTGGACGACATCGTGGCCGGGGTCAGGGAAGACCTCGCGGCCCGTCAGGCGAGCACCTCGCTGGACGACCTGAAGGCGATGGCCCAACGCAGGCCGTCGGCCATCGACTGCCCGGCCAGGCTCAAGGTCGACGACGCCGTCACGGTGATCGCCGAGGTGAAGCGGTCGAGCCCCAGCAAGGGTGCGCTCGCCGACATCTCCGACCCGGCGGCCCTCGCAGGCGACTACGAGTCGGGCGGCGCCACGGCGATCTCGGTGCTCACCGAGTCCCGGCGGTTCGGCGGCTCGCTCGCCGACCTGGACGCGGTGCGCGCCCGGGTGGACATCCCGGTGCTGCGCAAGGACTTCATCGTCACGCCGTACCAGGTGTGGGAGGCCCGGGCGCACGGCGCCGACCTCGTGCTGCTCATCGTGGCGGCGCTCGAGCAGACCGTCCTGACGTCCTTGGTGGACCGGGTGCACTCGTTGGGCATGACCGCCCTGGTCGAGGTGCACAACGTGGAGGAAGTGTCCCGTGCGGTGGACGCCGGGGCGCGCGTCGTGGGCGTGAACGCGCGCGACCTCAAGACGCTCGAGGTGGACCGGCAGACGTTCGCCCGCGTCGCGCCGTCGATCCCGTCCTCGGTCGTCAAGGTCGCCGAGTCGGGGGTCCGTGGTCCGCACGACGTCGTCGAGTACGCCCGTGCCGGTGCCGACGCGGTCCTGGTCGGCGAGGCGCTGGTGACCGACGACGCGCCGCGCAAGTCGGTGGCCGACCTGGTCGCGGCCGGGTCGCACCCGGCGCTGCGGGCGGTGCGCCGATGAGCGGGCGGCCCCCGGTCGAGGCGGACGTTCAGGACGGTCCGCTGGCCAGCCACGCCGGGCCGTACTTCGGCTCCTTCGGGGGTCGGTTCGTGCCGGAGGCGCTGGTCGCGGCGCTCGACGAGCTCGAGACCGCGTACCACAAGGCGTTGGTGGACCCGTCGTTCGCCGCCGAGCTGAGCCGGCTGCACCGCACGTACACCGGCCGCCCGAGCCCGCTCACCGAGGTGCCGCGGTTCGCCGCGACGGTCGGCGACGGAGTCCGGGTGTTCCTCAAGCGCGAGGACCTCAACCACACCGGGTCGCACAAGATCAACAACGTCCTGGGCCAGGCACTCCTGGTCAAGCGGATGGGCAAGACCCGGGTCATCGCGGAGACCGGCGCCGGTCAGCACGGGGTCGCCACCGCCACGGCCGCCGCGCTCATGGACCTGGACTGCACGGTCTACATGGGTGAGGAGGACACCCGCCGCCAGGCGCTCAACGTCGCTCGGATGCGGCTGCTGGGTGCCGAGGTCGTGCCGGTGAAGATCGGCTCACGC
>NZ_VWSD01000251.1 GCF_009829685.1 Cellulomonas citrea | reverse complement strand
GGTCTGGGTAGGCGTCAGCGAGCTGTCGATCGTCTCCCAGGCCCCGTGGGCCTTGGTGCGAACCGCCGACACGGAGGTGACGAGCTCACGTGTTCCGTCGGGTCGGGCGTAGAGCGTGCTCCACTCCCGCGCCGTCGTCGTGCCGATGGACGGGTTCCACCTGGCGCCCAGCGAGCTGGCGCGGCTGGGACGGGCCGACCGCAAGGGTGCGCCGGACACGTTCGACGCACCCGGGTTCGTCGCGCTCGTCGCCCGGCTGCGCGCCGGTGAGCAGACCGTGTGGGCGCCGGAGTACCACCGCGAGCTGCACCACGCCGTGGCCGGGGCGGTGCCGGTGCCGCCGCAGGTGCCGCTCGTGGTGCTCGAGGGGAACTACCTGCTGCTGGACTCGTACGGCTTCGCCCCGGTCGCCGGACTGCTCGACGAGACCTGGTACCTGGCCCCCGACGACGACCGGCGGCGCGAGCGACTGGTGGCCCGGCACGTCGCGTTCGGCAAGACACCCGAGCAGGCCGTCGCATGGGTGGCGCGCAGCGACGAGGCGAACGCCGCCCTCGTGGCCGCCGGTGCCGGCCGGGCCGACGTGGTGCTGCACGACGCGGTGGGAGACTGGACGCCGTGACCTGGTATCCCGCGCGAGCGACCGTCGACCTGTCCGCCATCCGCCACAACGTCGCCGGTCTGGTCGACCGGGTCGGCTCGGCCCAGGTGATGGCGGTGGTGAAGGCCGATGCGTACGGGCACGGGCTGGTCCCCGCCGCGCAGGCGGCGCTGGCCGGCGGCGCCACCTGGCTGGGTGTCGCCCAGACGAGCGAGGCGCTCGCGCTGCGGGCCGCCGGGATCACGGAGCCCCGGCTGCTCACCTGGTTGTACGCACCCGGCGCTCCCCTGGCCGAGCTGCTCACCGCCGACGTCGACGTGTCGGTCGCGGCGGCCTGGGCGCTCGAGGCGGTCGCCGAGGCCGCGCGCAGCACCGGCCGCACCGCCCGGGTGCACCTCAAGATCGACACCGGGCTGGGCCGCAACGGCCTCACCCTGCCGATGCTCGACGACCTGCTGCCGGCCGCCATGGCCGCCCAGGCCGAGGGCACGGTGCAGGTGGTGGGCATCTGGTCGCACCTGGCCTTCGCCGACTCGCCGGACCACCCCACGGTGCGCGGTCAGGCGCAGGTGTTCGCCCAGGCCGTGGACGCCGCGCAGCGGGCCGGGGCGCACCTGGAGGTGCGGCACCTGGCGAACTCGGCCGCGGTGCTCACCACGCCCGAGGTGCACTACGACCTCGTGCGCCCCGGTCTGGCGGTCTACGGCCTGTCGCCGATCCCGGAGCAGGCGAGCAGCGCCGAGCTGGGCCTGGTGCCGGCGATGACGCTCACCGCCCGGCTGGCCACCGTCAAGCCGATGCCCGCCGGGCGCGGGCTGTCGTACGCCCACGCGTACACCACGACGCAGGACACGACCATCGGGATCGTGCCGCTCGGGTACGCCGACGGCATCACCCGGCACGCCTCGGGTTCGAACGCGCGGCCCGGCGGTCCGGTGCAGGTCGGCGGGCGCCGGCTCGCCGTCTCGGGGCGGGTCTGCATGGACCAGTTCGTCGTCGACCTGGGGCCCGGCGCCACCGAGCAGGCCGGTGACGAGGTGGTGCTCTTCGGCACGGGGGCCGACGGCGGCCCGACCGCCGAGGACTGGGCGCAGGTGGCCGGCACCATCTCCTACGAGATCGTCACCCGGCTGGGCGCCCGGGTGCCGCGGGAGTACGTCGGATGAGCACCCGGGCGACCCTCGTCGACGCCGAGGCGACCCGCGCGTTCGGTGAGCGGCTCGCGACGCTGCTGCGGGCCGGCGACCTCGTCGTGCTCACCGGGGGTCTCGGTGCGGGCAAGACGACCCTCACCCAGGGCATCGGGGCCGGGCTGGGGGTGCGCGGCCCGGTGGTCTCGCCGACGTTCACCATCGCCCGGGTGCAGCCCTCGCTGGTGGGCGGGCCGGCGCTCGTGCACGTGGACGCCTACCGGCTGTCCAGCCTCGCCGAGGTCGACGCGCTCGACCTGGACACCAGCATGGAGGAGTCCGTGACCGTCGTGGAGTGGGGAGCCGGCTGGGTCGAACCGCTGGCGGGGGACCGGTTGGAGGTGTCGGTGGAACGTCCGCGCGGCGCCGTCGACGACCCGGCCGACGCCGCCGCGGGGGCCCGCGTGCTCACCTGCACGGGGGTCGGCGCACGGTGGGCCGGTGTCGTGCTGCCCGGCGACCCGGTGGAGGGCTGAGCCGTGCCGATCCTCGCGCTGGACACCTCCGTCGGTGTCGCGGTGGCCGTGCTGGACGACGACGGCCGGGTGCTGGCCCGGGCCGGTGAACTCCTCGCCCGCCGCCACGCCGAGCTCGCGTCGCCCCTGGTCACGCAGGCGCTCGCGGCCGCCGGCCTGAGGCCGGGCGACCTG
>NZ_VWSD01000250.1 GCF_009829685.1 Cellulomonas citrea | reverse complement strand
CCCGGGCGTGCTCCTCGCCGTCGTCGCTGGCGACCTCGCCGATGAGCAGCGCCGTGGTCGCGACGTCCTCGCGCGGGTCGCCCAGACCGGCCGTGCCCCAGGCCACGACGGACGGGCCGTGCTCGTCGGACAGCACGACGGTGCCCGGGTGCAGGTCCAGGTGCACGAGCACGAGCCCGGCGTCGGCGCGCGGGAACAGCGACTCGGGCACGGGCACCGCGTGCAGCCGGGTGTGCAGGTCGACCAGCAGCCGGGCGGCCTCGACGAGCGGCACCTCCCCCGCGGCCAGTCCCTGCAGCAGGGTCGGGCCGTGCAGCCGCTCCATCTCCAGGTCCGGACCGCCGCGGTGCACGGCCCACGGCACCGGCAGCCCGTGCGCCGCCAGGTGCGCGAGCAGCACGGCCTCGCCCCCGGCGTCGGTCCCGGAGCGGTAGCGGCGCAGCACCCGGGCGTCGTCCAGGGCGTACAGCGTGGCGAAGGTGCCGGCATCCATCACCGGGCCGGGCTCGTCCTCATCGGTCGCACCACGAGGGTGGGGCACCGTCCGGTCGTCGGCGTCGACGCGTGCATGCACCATCACACGACGGTAGCCCGCGGTGCGTCGGCCCGCCCGGGAACGTGCAGGACGGTTCGGCGGGCGGGTGCGCTACCCCGTCGGGCGGGCCAGCCGCCGCAGTCGGTGCACCGCACCGTCGTGCGTGGCAGGCAGCGGTTCGGTCCACACCCGCACCGGGGACCGGGTGAGCACCCCGACCTCGAGGCGTTCGCAGCGGCGGGCCACGGCGTCCTGCACCGCAGCCAGCCGCTCGGGCAGGTCGCCGTCACGGTGCGCGAGCACGACGAACACCCCGCCGCCCAGGCTCGCCATCGGCTGCCCCCCACCGAACGTGGCGCGCAGCGCGGCGCCGACCGCGGCCGAGCGCGCCGCACGCAGGAACGGGGAGACCGCACCGGCGGCCACGTCGACGAGCACGAGCTCATGGGTCAGCGCCGGAGCCAAGGACAGCCGCTCGCCCTCCGCGTAGGTCTCGGCGAGCCGGACGGTGAGGTACTGGTGCGTCGGGAGCCCGGTCTCGGGGTCCATCGCACCGCCATTGACCGCGGCGCCGGCCTGGGCGTCCGCCCACCCCTCGGCCAGGGCGCGGATCACCTCGAACGGTGTCTGCGCGGTGCCCGCCACTCGGAACAGGCACTCGAGGTCGTCGAGGGCCTCCCCGATGCCGACCCCGGCGTCGGCGCGCGCCCGGCCCAGCTCCTCCGCCGCACCGAGCGCGTCGGCACGGGAGACGAGGGCCGCGACCAGGGGGTCGACCGCCGGGTGGTACCAGTCCGAGGGGCGCAGCCAGCTCGCCTCGAGGCTCGTGGCGCGCCACCGCTCCCGCAGGTTCCCCGCACGGGGGCTGCCGAGGTCGGAGGAGGTGCTCACACCGGATGAGAGTGTCCCGGTGGCCAGCAGTGACGCGGGTCGGCGAAGATCTGTGCACAGTTCACCCGATCTGCCCTATGTGGCAGTCTGGTGAGTCGCGGTGCGAGGAAGCGGGGCAGGGTGACGATCGACGGTGCTGAGCACGCCGCCATCGGCGACGCCGAGCTCCTCCTCGCCGTCCGCGGAGGCGACCAGACGAGCTTCTCCGAGCTGTACGACCGGCACGCGGCGGCGGCTCTCGTGGTCGCCCGGCAGTACACCGACTCCGTGCAGGACGCGGAGGACGTGGTCGCGGACGCCTTCACCGCGGTGTGGTCGGCGCTGCTGCGCGGGAACGGGCCGCAGGAGGCCTTCCGCGCCTACCTGTTCACCGTGGTGCGTCGCGTCGCGGCCGTCCGCCGCGACCAGGGACGCCGCACCGAGCCCACCGACGACGTCGCGACGCTCGAGGCCGGCAGCGTCCCGATGGCCGGGGCCGACGACCCGGCCATCGAGGGCTTCGAACGGTCCGTGGTCAACCGGGCGTTCCGCACGCTTCCCGAACGCTGGCAGGTGGTGCTCTGGCACTCCGAGGTCGAGGGGCTGTCGCCCGCGCAGATCGCACCGCTGCTGGGTCTGAGCGCCAACAGCACGGCCGCGCTGGCCTACCGGGCGCGCGAGGGGCTGCGTCAGGCCTACCTCGCCGAGCACCTGGCCGCACCGCTGGACGAGGGTTGCCGGAACGTGGCCGGGCGGCTGGGCGGCTACGTCCGAGCCGGTCTGGGGCCGCGGGAGACCCGCCAGGTGGCCGAGCACCTCGACGGCTGCGTGCGGTGCACCGCGCTGGTCGCCGAGCTGGGCGACGTCAACCACGGGATGCGGGCCGTGGTCGCGCCGGTGGTGCTCGGTTCGCTCGCGGCGGCCGTGCTGGCCAAGGGTCTGGCGGTCGGCGGCGGGCTGGTCGCGCTGCCGTGGGCGGCCGGGGCAGGTGCCGGAGCGCTCGGAGGTGCGACGGGTTCGGGTGCTGCCGGGGGTTCG
>NZ_VWSD01000024.1 GCF_009829685.1 Cellulomonas citrea | reverse complement strand
TGCCACAGCGTCCGGTCCGTGCGCACGTCGCGCACCGCACCGCCGCCGGCCAGGTACGCGGGGCCGGCGTCGAGCCAGTCCCGCCGCCCGACGAGCGCCCCAGCACCGAACGGCGCGTAGGTCTTGTGCCCGGAGAACGCGACGTAGTCCGCCCCGGTCTCCGTGAGCGAGAACCCGCGGTGCGGCACGAGCTGGGCACCGTCCACCACGACTCGGGCCCCCCACCGGTGCGCGAGCGCGACGACGTCGGCGATCGGCAGCGACTCGCCGGTCACGTTCGACGCCCCGGTGAGCGTGACCAGCGCGTAGCAGCCGACGGCGAGCTCGGCCGCGAGCGCCTCGAGCGTCTGCGCGACGGTGTCGCGCACCGGCAGGATCGTCGTGCTGTGCTCCCCGCGGCGGGCGTGCACCCACGGCAGCAGGTTGGCGTGGTGCTCCCCGTCGAGCACGAGCACCTTGCCCGGCACGACCCCGGCGAGCAGGTTGAGCGCATCGGTGGTGTTGCGCACGACGATCGTCACGTCGTCCGGCCGCGCGCCGACGAACCGGCCGATCTGCGCCCGGGCCTGCTCGTAGAGCGCCGTGCACACCTGGGACAGGTAGCCGGCGCCGCGGTGCACCGAGGCGTACAGCGGCAGCACCTCGGTGACCCGCGCCGCGACCGAGACCAGGGCCGGGGCGGAGGCGGCACCGTCGAGGTTGGCGTAGGTGACCTGCCGGCCGTCGATGAGCGGCACGAGCGTGTCGGCCCCGACGACGGGCAGCAGGGCCTCGCAGACGGGACGGTCCAGGGTGAGCGTCATGACAGTCCTCCGGTGCGACCGGGACCTGCGGGTCCCGCGCTTGCCGCCCGACGGTCGACGGGCAGCCAGGTCGTCACCCGGGGCACCCCACCGCGGAGGAGGGTTGCCGGCCAGCAAGCCGGGGCTGAACGCTGGCACTCGTGACCTGGGTCGAGGATGACCAGTCCGGGTGCGGCCTGTCAAGCAACCAGGGGACACTCCCACCCGTGACGCCCGCACCCGGCGCGCTCCGAGGATGATGGCGGCCACCTGAATCGAGGGAGCGACCGTGGCCGCACGCCAGTCATCCGACCCGTCCGCCGCCGCGGGCGGGGTCCTGCTCACGCTCGCCGCGAGCCAGTTCCTCATGACGCTGGACAGCTCGGTGATGAACGTGTCGATGACGCAGGTCGCGCACGACGTCGGCACCTCGATCACCGGGATCCAGACCGCGATCACGCTCTACGCCCTCGTCATGGCCGCCTTCATGGTGATCGGCGGCAAGCTCGGCGGGATCATCGGGCGGCGCCGGGCGTTCGAGATCGGCTGCGTCGTGTACGGCGTGGGTTCGCTGGTCACCGGGCTGTCGACGAGCCTGCCGGTGCTCATCCTCGGCTGGTCGGTGCTCGAGGGGCTGGGTGCGGTGCTCATCCTGCCGGCGGTGGTCGCGCTCATCGCGGTCAACTTCGCCCCGGCGCAGCGGCCGAGCGCGTACGGCCTCATGGCGGCGGTGGGTGCGGTCGCCATCGCCGTCGGCCCGCTGCTGGGCGGTGCGGCCACGACCTACCTGTCGTGGCGCTGGGTGTTCTTCAGCGAGGTCGTCATCGTCGCGGTCATCCTCGTGCTGTCCCGCAAGATCAAGGACACTGCGGCCCGCTCGACGGCCCGGCTCGACGTGCTCGGTGCGGCGCTGTGCGCGACCGGGCTGGGCGTCACCGTGTTCGGCGTGCTGCGGTCGAGCGACTGGGGCTGGCTGACGGCCCGGCCGGGCGCGCCGTCGCTGCTCGGCACGTCGCTCACGTTCTGGTTCATCATCGGTGGGCTGGTCACGCTGTGGTGCTTCCTGCTGTGGGAGAAGCACCTGGCGGCGGCCGGCCGCGAACCGCTCATCCGCATCTCGATGCTGCAGAACACGGTGCTGCGCTCGGGTCTGACGCTGTTCGGGTTCCAGTTCCTGGTGCAGGCCGGGGTGTTCTTCGTCGTCCCGCTGTTCCTGTCCGTGGTGCTCGAGCTGCCGGCGCTGGAGACCGGGATGCGCGTGCTGCCGCTCTCGCTGTCGCTGCTGGTGGCGGCCCTGGGCATCCCGCGCCTGTGGCCGCACGTCTCACCGCGCCGAGCCGTGCGGATCGGCATCGCGCTCATGCTCGTGGGCATCCTGCTGCTGCGTTCGGGCATCGACCTGGACGCCGTTCCCGCGGTGGTCGCGCTGCCGATGGTCTTCATGGGCCTGGGCATCGGCACCCTGGCCTCGCAGCTGGGCGCGGTCATGGTCTCCTCGGTCGACGAGGAGCTGAGCGGTGACGTCGGCGGGCTGCAGAACACCGCGACCAACCTCGGGTCCTCGGTGGGCACGGCGCTGGCCGGGTCGATCCTCATCGCGGCGCTGAGCAGCTCGTTCCTCGCCGGCATCACGCAGAACCCCGACGTGCCCGACTCGGTGAAGCAGGCGGCGCACGTCGAGCTGTCGACGGGTGCCTCGTTCGTGTCCGACGCCCAGCTGTCCACCGCGCTGGCCGACGCCGGGGTCTCGCCCACGCTGCAGGCCACGATCGTCGAGCAGAACCGGGCCTCCCGGATCGACGGGCTGCACGTCGCGCTCGGCGTGCTCAGCCTGGTCGCGGTGCTCGCGCTGTTCTTCACCGGCGGCATCCCGACCCGGCAGCCGCAGGACCAGCAGCCCGCGGAGGGGCCGTCGGACGGGCCCTCGGGCGGGTCACCGCCGGACGAGCCGTCGGACGAGCCGCAGTCCGAGGAGACCGAACCCAACGAGAAGGCGACGGGCGGTCAGTCGCCGGCGGCGAGGGCCGCGAGCAACCCCTCGCCGTAGCGGTCGAGCTTGGTGGCGCCCACCCCGCTGATCCCGGCGAGCTCGGCGCGCGTGCTGGGCCGCCGGGTGGCGACCTCGCGCAGCGTCGCGTCGTGGAACACGACGTAGGCCGGCACGCCCTGCTCCCGGGCGGTGGCGGCCCGCCAGGCACGCAGCCGCTCGAACACGTCGACGTCGGCCGCGGGCAGGTCGGCCGCGGCGCTCGCGGTCCGGGCGCTGCGGACGGCCTTCGCCGCGCGCGGGGCCTCCCGGCGCAGCCGCACCTGTCGCTGCCCGCGCAGCACATCGGCCGAACCCTCGGTGAGCCGCAGCGTGCCGTACCCGTCGGAGTCGACGTCGAGCAGCCGGGCGGCGAGCAGCTGACGCACCACGGTGCGCCACTCCCCGTCGGCCAGGTCCTCGCCGATGCCGAAGGTGGACAGCCCGTCGTGCCCGAGCTGGGTGACCCGCGGGGTGCGCTTGCCGCGCAGGATGTCGACGACGTGCCCGACGCCGTACCGCTGCCCGCGCTGGTCGAGCCGGGCGACGGTGGACAGCAGCTTCTGCGCGGGCACGGTGCCGTCCCAGGACCGCGGCGGGGCCAGGCACGTGTCGCAGTTGCCGCACGGGGTGCTGGTCTGGCCGAAGTAGGCGAGCAGCTGGACGCGGCGGCAGTCCACCGTCTCGCACAGCGCGAGCATGGCGTCCAGGTGCGCGGCGAGCCGGCGCTTGTGCGCGGCGTCGCCCTCGGAGCCCTCGATGAGCCGGCGCTGCTGCACCACGTCGGCCAGGCCGTAGGCCAGCCAGGCGGTGGACGGCAGCCCGTCGCGGCCGGCGCGGCCGGTCTCCTGGTAGTAGCCCTCGACGGACTTGGGCAGGTCGAGGTGCGCGACGAACCGCACGTCGGGCTTGTCGATGCCCATCCCGAACGCGATGGTCGCGACCATGACGAGCCCGTCCTCGCGCAGGAACCGCGACTGGTTCGCGGCCCGCACCCGGCGGTCCAGCCCCGCGTGGTACGGCAGCGCCGGGACGCCCTGCTGCACCAGCCAGGCGGCGGTCTGCTCGACGGACGCCCGGGTGAGGCAGTAGACGATGCCGGAGTCACCGGCGTGCTCGGCGCGCAGCAGCTCGAGCAGCTGGGCCTTGGGGTTGTCCTTCGGCACGATCCGGTAGGTGATGTTCGGCCGGTCGAAGTCGGCGACGAACTGCCGGGCGTCGGTGAGCTCCAGGCGCTGGGCGATCTCGGCCCGGGTCGCGTCGGTCGCAGTCGCGGTGAGCGCCACCCGCGGCACCTGCGGCCAGCGTTCGTGCAGCAGGGACAGCCGCAGGTAGTCGGGCCGGAAGTCGTGCCCCCACTGGGCGACGCAGTGCGCCTCGTCGATCGCGAACACCGCGACGTGCCCGCGGTCCAGCAGGTCGAGCGTGGCGGGCACCGCGAGCCGTTCGGGGGCCAGGTAGAGCAGGTCGAGCTCACCGGCGAGGAACGCGGTCTCGACGGCGGCCCGTTCGCGTCCGTCCTGGCTGGAGTTGAGGAACCCGGCCCGCACGCCGAGCGCGGAGAGGGCGTCCACCTGGTCGGCCATGAGGGCGATGAGCGGCGAGACGACGACGCCGGTGCCCTCCCGCACGAGGGCCGGCACCTGGTAGCACAGCGACTTGCCACCGCCGGTGGGCATGAGCACGAGGGCGTCCCCGCCCGCGACGACGGTGTCGACGATCTGCTCCTGCGCACCGCGGAACGCCGGGTAGCCCCAGACCTCGTGCAGCACCTGCTCGGGCGTACCGCGGGAGGGTGCGGGGGCGCCGTGCGCGACGGATCGGGTGGCGGGCGCGGCACCGGGCCGGGCGCCGCCCGCGGGCTGGGCGCCGTCGCTGGGCGGCTCGTCGGTCCAGCCGGGCGGTTCGGCCTCGTCCAACCAGGCGGGCGGCTCGTCGAGCCCGTCGAACCAGTCCGGGGGCTCGTCGGCGACCGGACCTGAGGACCCCTGCACCGCCTGCACGGCCCCCACCCTAGGCGGTCCCGCCGACACCTCCGCCGCCCGCAACCGTCCCGACACACGGCCCCGCTACCGTGCGCCGCACCACCCCCGAGCCGAAGGGCTGCACCACGTGAGCGCGCACCGCACCGTCGTCACCGGCGGCAGGCTGTTCACCCCCGCCGGGATCGTCGAGGCCCCGCTGCTGCTGGCCGACGGCACCATCGCGGCGATCGGCGTCGACGACCCGTCGGCCGAGCACGTCGACGCCGGTGGCGGGCTGGTGCTGCCCGGGTTCCAGGACTGCCACGCGCACCCGGTGCACGCCGGGCTGGAGATGCTCGGCTGCGGTCTGTCGGGCTTCTCGACGAGGGACGAGTACCTGGCCGCCATCGCCGCGTACGCCGCGACCACCGACGCGCCGTGGGTGGTCGGCGCCGGCTGGTCGATGGACGCCTTCCCCGGCGGGATCGCCCAGGCCGCCGACCTGGACGCCGTCGTCGGCGGGCGCCCGGCGTACTTCGCCACACGCGACGGGCACACCGCCTGGGTGAGCACCCGCGCCCTCGAACTGGCCGGGATCGACGACACCACGCCGGACCCGGTCGACGGTCGCATCGAGCGCAACCCCGACGGCCGGGCCAACGGCACCCTGCAGGAAGGGGCGATGGGGCTCGTCGCCCGGCTGCTGCCCGCGCCGTCGGCGGACGAGATGGACGAGGCGCTGCGGCTCGCCCAGCGCCAGCTGTTCGCCTGGGGCGTCACCGGCTGGCAGGACGCGATCATCGGGGCCAGCACCTCGGTGCCGGACACCCTGGAGCCGTACCTGCGGCTGGTCGCCGCCGGTGAGCTCAAGGCGCGCGTCGTCGGCGCCCTGTGGTGGGACCGGGACCGCGGCCTGGAGCAGATCGACGACCTGGTGGCCCGCCGGGAGCGCGCGGTGGCGGCCGGGTTCGCCGCGACCTCGGTGAAGATCATGCAGGACGGGGTGGCGGAGAACTTCACCGCCGGGATGCTCGAGCCGTACCTGGACGCGTGCGGCTGCCCGACGCCGAACTCCGGCAAGAGCTTCGTCGACCCGGAGCTGCTGCGTGAGGTCGCCGTGCGCCTGGACGCCCTCGGCTTCCAGCTGCACGTGCACGCCCTGGGCGACCGGGCGGTGCGCGAGGCCCTCGACGCCATCGCGGCGGCGCGGGCCGCCAACGGTGCGCACGACCGCCGGCACACCCTCGCGCACATCCAGGTGGTGGACCCGGACGACGTCCCGCGGTTCGCCGAGCTGGGTGTGGTGGCGAGCATGCAGCCGCTGTGGGCCCGGCACGAACCGCAGATGGACGAGCTCACCGTGCCGTTCCTCGGTGCGGCCCGCGCGAGGCACCAGTACCCGTTCGGCGCGCTGGCCCGGGCCGGTGCGGTGCTGGCGTCGGGCAGCGACTGGCCGGTGAGCACGGCGAACCCGCTGGAGATCGTGCACACGGCGGTCAACCGCGCCCGGGTCGCGTCCGACGGGCGGTTCCTGCCCCCGTTCCTCGGCGAGCAGGCGTTGTCCCTGGCCGATGCGTTCACCGCGCACACCCTCGGCACGGCGTACCTCAACCACGACGAGGCCGACTCGGGCTCGTTGCAGGTGGGCAAGGCGGCCGACGTCGTCGTGCTGGACCGCGACCCGTTCGCGGCCCCGCCGTCCCAGATCGGGCTGGCCACCGTGACGCACACGTTCGTCGCGGGGGAGCTGGTGCACGAGGCCTGAGCCGCCGCGTCGCCGCCGGGGCACGGACCTGACGTCGGCTTCCCGGTGGCCGCGGGACTGACCCGATCGGCGGGCAACTCTCAGCCCCGAGGGGGATGTGAAGTCGCGGCGGTTCCGTAGGGTGGTCGGCATGGGAACCGCACTCGTCACCGGCGCCAGCGCCGGACTGGGCCTGGAGTTCGCGTGGCAGCTGGCCACGGCACGGCACGACGTGGTGCTGGTCGCGCGCGACGGTGAGCGGCTGGAGCGCCTGGCCGGTCAGCTCGAGGCCGCGGCGGGCATCCGCACCGAGATCATCGCCGCCGACCTGGCCGAACGCGCCGGCCTGGACGAGGTGAGCGCCCGGCTGTCGGCCGAGGAGCGCCCGGTCGGTCTGCTCGTCAACAACGCCGGGTTCGCCCCCGGGGAGCCGTTCGTCGACGACGACCTGGCCGACCAGGAGCGCGCGCTCGACGTCATGGTCCGCGCGGTGCTCGTCCTCTCGCACGCCGCCGCCCGCGCCATGACCGAACGCGGCCGCGGCGCCATCCTCAACGTCGGCTCCGTCGCCGGCCTCATGGCCTCAGGCACCTACTCGGCGCACAAGGCCTGGGTCCAGGTGTTCACCGAGTCCCTGGCCGCCGAGCTGGCCGGCACCGGCGTCACCGCCACCGTGCTGCGCCCGGGCCTCACCCACACCGAGTTCCACCAGCGCGCCGGCATGGACGTGCACGCCTACCCCGACCTGGCCTGGCTCAACGCCGAAGACGTCGTCTCCCGCGCCCTCGCCGACGTCCGCCGCGGCGCGGTCATCTCCACGCCGTCCCTGCGCTACCAGCTCGCCGCCGGGGCACTCCGGCTGACGCCCAGGTCTGCGGTGCGGGCGCTCACCAAGGCCCGCAGCGCAGTGCTCGACCCGGCGGACGAGCGGTAGGGCGTTCTTCTCGAACCACCGTCGAGCTTCTGGTCTGCGAACGCGACCAGGAAGTTCACGGCGGGGCTGGCGATGCCTGAGGTCTTGCTGTCGCTAGGTTCGTCGTCGACAACCCGAGACACGATCTGACGGCCGAAGCCATCAAGCCCAGCGGTCGGCCACGTAGATCACGGTCAGCTGATCCCCCGCGACTGAAAAGGCGTGAGCCAGCTCGCTGAGGCGAACCACGACTTCAAGCCCTAGGTGCGGCCTTGTCTCCAGGGTCGAACGCAACCCCCGGACGGCGATGACCAGTGGAAAGCTCCAGCCCTGACGGATCTCCTCAAAGGCATCCTCGATCGAATCCCAACTCGAGGCGCACCAATCAGGAAACGGAAGGAGGCTCTTCAAGGCGTCGATCATCGCGCCGCTGTCCGAGGCACTTGCGACGTCAACCGTCGCCCACGTCGCGTTGGCGCCGGTCACGAACTTGCGGAGCTCGGGCAATCGCTCTTCGGTCACGAGATACGGCTCCGACGGCCCCTCGACCAGCAAAGTGCGAGGCAGGTCGATCCACCGGCTCACCACGGCCACGACCTTAACGTCCCGTAGCGGTCGGGCGAGTACCAAGCCCCACCAGAGCCTCCGGTCACCACTCGTTCACTGCCACGCGGATCGGCCCCGGCCGTGGCTCGGCCTACTTCCCCGACCCCGGTGAACATCAGCCCGACATTGGCGATCTGGCCGCCGTAGCCGCCCCAGACGTAGAAGTCGGAGCAGTGATCGACGACGCCGTCGACACCGAGCTTGGTGCGCACCCAACGGGTGAGACCGAAGGTGACGGTGTCACCGAAGGCCGCCGACCAGTCGCCTGCGTCCTGCCAGGCGTCAAGCCCGAGCGGGTCGGTGAACTGCAGGGGTTCGGTGAGCTGCAGGAAGTTCCCGCCGGTCTACCCGCGGAGGTTGCGAGTGGTCGAGCAGCGGTCGCCGGAAGCCCGGATCATCGCTCGCCCCAGAAGCGCCATCCCGGCGGAGGCTCAGGCCATTCTGGACTTGGCTGCCAACCTTCAGGGGGCGCCCAACCGTCGGGGAGCGATGGCCAACTCGGAGGAACGACGAAGACCAGACGCGCCCGGCGACGTCTCCACTTCCGAACGAGCATCCGCACACCGACTGTTGCGAGGGTCAGGCACACGACGCTCACCAGCATCGAGATCAGACGGAGGACTCCGAGATTGCGCCCCTGTCCGGGGCTCGGATCGCTCGGAGCACCTGCCAGAATCAGCGCCACGAGGCCGGTGGCACCAACCGCGACGCACAAGAAGAACGCACCGGCATATGCGAGGCGAGTCCGCCTGGACTCCTTGGGCCGCTCCTTCCCGTAGTGCATGTCCTCCCTCACCGTGATCATCCTGATCCACCGTCGTGCCACCTGAGTCGGCCAGCAGACGATCTTCCTCGGTCGGCAGTCACCTGCACGGCCCCGCCGGGAGACAGCCTCGTGGACGCGAGGCTGGGCGGCGAACCTCGTCGCCAGCGCGGGCGAGCGCTCAGCCGGCGCTCTCCTCCTCGCTGCTCGACGCCTTGAGGTACTCCCGCTCGAAGACCTCGAGCGCCTTCGGAACACGTTCACCAAGGTCGTTCATGTGCCGTTCGTCCGAAGTGATCTCGGCGTACCCCCACACCGCCACCCACTCGGTCCACGAACGACGACCCGCCAGCCGGACTCCGTCACGCAGAGCGAATCGCCACCCCTGGGGGAACAGTTGCTCATCGATCTTGAAGAGCGCGGCGGGACAGAAGCAGGGCGCACCCGTCTCATCACGGACCAGAACCTGCAGCACAGACTCGAACACACCCATGGCGAGGACGTCGTAGACCTTCCCCACACTGAGATCGAAGCGCTCATCGATCCGCCCGAAGCGACCACGCTGCTCGTCGGGCAACTCGCCCGACGCGTTGTGCAGGCACAATGCCCTCACCCTCCAGCACCTCCCACAAACGTGAAGCCACTCATCGCCAGCTGCTCCGTCGAGCCGGAGCGGTCGCCACCTTTCCGCGCGGCAGGCCCAGACGCTGAGTCGGGGTGCTGCTCGAGGGGGATGTCAGAACGGGACACTGCTGTCGGCCCACTTGGCGATGTCGGTCGCCAAGCCCTTGAGGTCCTGGGCGCGCGACGACGGTGCCCGCGAGTCCGGCTCGGCGAAGTAGCCGGTCTCAAACCAGCCCTTCTCGATCGGGAAGCCCATGTGGCCGTTCAGGCTCGCGAACAGCTTCCGCGCGCGCTGACCGCCGGCCTGGGTGACGTGGGGGTGGGAGTCGTCGGTGATGTCGACCGCGAGGATGTGGAAAGCGCCGGCGAGAACCCGCAGGATGGTGATCGAGCCGAGCAGGCTCGTGCTCCGCAGCTCGGTCGGATCGATCTCGTCCTCCGCGAGCTGACCGATCTCGTCGAAGCTAGCCTCCAACGCCTGGAAGAACAGTTCGGTCATGTCGGCGATCGCGCCGTCCTTCATCCGGCCTTCCCGGCCGGTCGTCATGCGCCCGTCGATGCCCACGGCCACGTGGCGGACGATGTCGGCCAGGTTGCTCACGGAGATGAGGTTCTCGTTCTTGCCGGTGACGCGGTCCTTCTCGAAGTCGACGCGCCCGTCGAGGAGTTCGATCGACTCCGCGATGTCCATGGCTACGCGGTTGAGCTTGCTCCGGCGGTCGAACGACGTGGTGATGGACTTGCTGATGCCCTTGGCGTTGACCGCGATGTCGGTGAACAGCTGCTTGTGGTCCTCCTCGGTCACGCCTTCGAGGATCTCGAGGGTCGCGTACTCGGTGGAGAACCGCTTCTGCTCCGCAGTCAGCTGATCGACTCTCTCCTGCCACGTCTGGATGCCGATCTCGTCCTCAGCGTTCTTGCTGCCCAGGAGAGAAGCGCGGGCGCGCTTGAGTTCGTCGGCGATGTCCTGCAAGGCGAGTGCCCAGCCGAGTGTGCGGTGCTGCCCGTCGAGGATGTCGACCTCGGCTGCCATGTTGTGGGGGAGGGTGAGGATCCCGACCTCGACACCGGCGACCTCGTACTTGACCTCGAAGTTGTCCGGGTCGCTCAGCGGGTAGGTGGTGTCAAGCAGCAGCGGTGGAGCGACCCGCTGTGCCTTGGTCCGCCAGTACTCGCCGAACTTCTGAGCCCGGCGGCGTTCGACGCGACGGTTGCCGGGGAGCTTGTTGTCCGGGTCTGGCACTGGCAGATGGGAAGGCACTAGGTGCAGGGGCAGGGCGATCGTGTAGACCCAGTGGGCTCCGCGGCGGAACCGCTGGGCCATGACGGTCTTCTCGTTGGTGTAGCCGGTCAGGTCGAGTTGGGTAGCCATGCTGTCTCCAAGATAGGCGAGTTAACTGGTGATTAGGAAGCCTAACAGTTAGTCGCGCTAGCTTCCAGATAAGACCGCTATCCCGCCCTTAACTCGCTAGGGGCCTCGTAGCCACCCCTCTTCCCAACCCGACCGCTGGCGCTCCCCTGACTCATCGACGCCACACAGGGCCCGGGCCCTCGTGGCCCGTCACGACCCGACCCCGGTACCCTCCCCTCGTGCCGACTCCTCGTGACCAGCTGCTCGCCCTCATCAAGGACCTGGCCGTCGTGCACGGCACGGTGACGTTGTCCTCGGGCCGGCAAGCCGAGTACTACGTCGACCTGCGCCGGGTGACGTTGCACCACGCGGGGGCGCCGCTGGTGGGGCATGTGCTGCTCGACCGGCTGGAGGAGGTCGGGCTGGGTGCCGGCGAGGTCGACGCGGTCGGCGGGCTCACGCTGGGCGCGGACCCGGTGGCCGACGCGCTGCTGCACGCCGCGGCCTCGCGCGGGCAGGGGCTGGACGCGTTCGTCGTGCGCAAGGAGGCCAAGGCGCACGGGATGCAGCGCCGCATCGAGGGGCCGGACATCGCCGGGCGCAAGGTCGTCGTGCTGGAGGACACCTCCACAACGGGCGGCTCACCGATCACGGCGGTCGAGGCCGCCCGCGAGGCGGGGGCCGAGGTGCTCGGCGTCGCGGTGATCGTGGACCGGGCCACCGGCGCCCAGGAGAAGATCGAGGCGCTCGGCGTGCCGTACCACTACCTCTACTCGCTCACGGACCTCGGCCTGGCCTGAGCACCCGCCGCCGGCCCTCGCGCCGCACCGTCGGCGCCCCGTAGGGCCCCGCCCTCGGCGCGCGGCCCGAGCCCCGTCCTCGACGCGGAGCCCCGAGCACCCGCCCCCCTACCGCGAGAACGTCGCGACGTGCTCGCTCGTCGGGGCGTCGTACGTCGCCGGCTCCACCAGGTGCGGCAGGTGGTGCAGCAGCGGGTCGACGAACCCGTGCGCCGGATCGAGCACGCCGAGCGAGACCAGCCGGCTCAGGCACGCCGCCGCCTGCTCGACGTCGATGTCGAGCGCCTGCGCCACCGCCTGCGCCTGCACCACCCGGTCGGTCGAGGTGCACACCGCCCACAGCAGCCGCGGCACCTCCGGTTCGGGGTGCTTCGGGCAGACCCCGCGCCCCAACCCGATGACCAGCTGGGCGAGGAACTCCTGCGACACGTGCCCGAGGTCGCGGTGCTCGGCCGCCGCCCGCGGGTAGCCCCCGGCGGTGAGGTAGTCCTCACGCACCCGCGCCGGGTCCAGCCCCGAGGAGGCGAGCAGCAGATCGGCCAGGGTGCGGGTGCGCAGCATCCGGACGGCCCCGTTCGCCGGGAACTCCGCCCGCACGCCGTCCAGCTCCTCGTCGCTGGCGTACGAGGCGGTGGCCAGCACCTGGGCGCGCGGTGCGGCCGCGAGCGCCGCGGTCCAGTCCGCCGCGGCGGAGACGTCGTCGAGCACCCACAGCCGCACGCCGTCGCACGCCGGGACCCCCACGAGCGAGGGGTGCGCCAGGATGTGCGCCAGCTCGTCGGGCACGAGCGACACCGGCACCCACACGACGGACCGCGGGTCGATCGCCGGGTCGGCCAGCACCTCCACCAGGAGGGACTTGACCGCAGTGGTCTTGCCGACCGCAGGCGGCCCGCACAGCAGGACCATCACCCCCGGTCGCGGCGGGCCGGCCAGGTCCACCAGCAGCTGCCGGGCGGCCGTGCTCGCAGCGACGAGCTCGTGACGTGACCGCGCGGCCAGGTCTGCGTCGTCCTCCGGCCAGGTGGCGCGCCGCTGACGGCTCCACCAGGGGTTGGCGGTGCGCAGCACCTGGGCGAGCTCACGGTTGCCCATGGGCGAACTGTTCCCTGTCAGAGGGGGTGTGACCTGGGACGATGGACCCAGACACCCGCTCCCACCGGCCACATCGCCGGGTCAGACGCGGTCGATGAGGTCCGCGATCGAGTCGAGCACGGCGCTGGGCCGGTACGGGTAGCGGTCCACGTCGGCGGCCTTCGTCGAACCGGTGAGCACGAGGTAGGTGCGCAGCCCCGCCTCGATCCCGGCGACCACGTCGGTGTCCATCCGGTCGCCGACGAACCCGGTGGTCTCCGAGTGCGCGTCGATCCGGTTGAGCGCCGAGCGGATCATCATCGGGTTCGGCTTGCCGACGAAGTACGGCTTGCGGCCCGTGGCGGCGGTGATCATCGCGGCCACCGCACCGGTCGCCGGCAGGTCGCCATCGGCCGAGGGCCCCGTGACGTCGGGGTTGGTCGCGATGAACCGGGCGCCGTTCTGCACCAGGCGGATGGCCTGCGTGATCGCCTCGAACGAGTAGGTGCGGGTCTCGCCCAGCACCACGAAGTCCGGCCGGGCCGCGGTGAGCGTGTACCCCACCTCGTACAGCGCCGTCGTCAGCCCCGCCTCGCCGATGACGTAGGCCGAGCCCTCGGGCGCCTGGTCGGCGAGGAACTGCGCGGTGGCCAGGGCCGACGTCCAGATCGCTCGCTCGTCGACCTCGATGCCGGTCTCCGCCAGCCGGGCACGCAGGTCACGCGGGGTGTAGATGGAGTTGTTCGTGAGGATGAGGAACGGGCGTTCCTTGGCCTGCAGCGCCGCCACGAAGTCCGCGGCACCGGGCAGCGCGACGCCCTCGTGCACGAGCACGCCGTCCATGTCGGACAGCCAGCTGAGCACCTGGCGGGTCATCACGCCTCCGGCTGGGCGGATGCCTGCAGGGACTGCACCTTGGCCTTGCGCCGTTCCCGCAGCACCTCGATGACGATGGGCACCACCGACACCAGCACGATGAGGACGAGCAGCACCTCGATGTTCTTCGAGATGAACGGGATCGTGCCGAGCGCGTAGCCGAGCCACGTCACCCCGCCGGCCCACAGCACGACGCCGATCGCGTTGAACTTCACGAAGTGCGCGTACGGCATCCGCCCGACCCCGGCGGCGACCGAGGCGTAGGTCCGCACGAACGGCACGAACTGGGCGATCACCAGGGTGCGGCCGCCGTAGCGCTCGAAGTAGGCGTGCGTCTGGTCGATGTACTTCTGCTTGAAGATCTTCGAGTCGGGGCGGTCGAACAGCCGCGGGCCGACGAGCCGGCCGATCCAGTAGCCGCTCTGGGTGCCGGCGAACGCCGTGAGCACGAGGATCCCCGAGAGCTGCCAGATGTTGACCGGCACGTTGAGGTTCTGCTGGGCGACCAGGGCGCCCGCGGTGAACAGCAGGGAGTCGCCCGGCAGGATCGGGAACAGCAGCCCGACCTCGATGAAGATCACCAGCATGATGCCCAGCAGCGCCCAGGTGCCGAACGAGTCGATGAGGTGCTGCGGGTCGAGGAAGTCCGGACCCAGGGCAGGCAGCACGGCGACGGCCGACATCAGATGCATGCCCCCAGGGTACGGGGCCCACCCTGCGACCCCCGGGCGCCCGTGGTGAGGAGGCTGTGTGGATCGTGGACCGCAGGTCTCAGATCGCGGGCACGTCCACCCAGAACCGGACGTCGTTGCCCAGGTTCGCCGGGTCGGCGTCCAGCTGCTGCGTGATCCAGCCGACCGCCGTGCGGTACCGCTCGATGTCCGCCGTGCCCGGCGTCGCCAGACCGGCCGCCCCGCCCCGGTGCCCGGCGAACCAGGCGTCCGGGCCGTAGAACGCCTCGCTCTCGTGCAGGCAGGTGACATCGGCCGCGAGGTCGGCGTCGAGCACCGCACCGTCGGCCCACTGGTCGGCGCCCCGCCCGGCGAAGGCGGCGCACGCCGTGCGCAGCATGAGCCAGTTCTGCTTGAAGATGCCGGCGTTCGCCGCATCGCCCGTCTTGCCGTCGCCGGCCGGGTAGTCCGCCGTCAACGTCTCGGACTCCAGCATCGCGACCGCCAGCTCCGCGGTCGTGGCACCGGCGGCCAGCACCTGGGCCTTGCGGGCGCCCAGCCCGTCGACCAGGTGCGCACCGCAGCGCAGACCCGTGGGGCAGGGCGTGAGCGGGATGGCGGTGGTGGCCGCGCCGCTCGGCGTCGGGCCGGCGGTGCAGGCCGCGGTGAGCAGCAGCACGGCGGCGACGGTGGGCAGCAGGGCTGACCGCATCGGGTTCCTTCCGCCGGACCAGCCCCCTGGTGCACGGAGTCGGCGCGGCGTCGGCCGAGGCTGGAAGGATCAGCGTATGCGCGTCGACGACACCACCGTCCCTGCCTCGGCCGACGGCTCGGCCCCCACGCCGCGGGTCCCCGGCCAGCTCGGCACCCCGCTGTCCCCGTCCGCGACCCGGGTGCTGCTGCTCGGCTCGGGTGAGCTGGGCAAGGAGGTCGCCCTCGAGCTGCAGCGGCTGGGCGCCGAGGTGGTCGCGGTCGACCGGTACGCCGACGCCCCGGCCATGCAGGTGGCGCACCGGTCGCACGTCGTCGACATGCTCGACCCGGTCGCGCTGCGCGCCGTGCTCGACGCCGAGGCGCCGCACGTCGTCATCCCCGAGGTCGAGGCCATCGCGACGTCGGTGCTCGCGGACGTCGAGGCCGGCGGCATCCAGGTGGTGCCGACCGCGCGCGCCACCCGGCTCACGATGGACCGCGAGGGCATCCGTCGGCTGGCCGCCGAGGAGCTGGGGCTGCCGACCTCGCCCTACCGGTTCGTCGACACGGCGGACGAACTCGCCGCGGCCGTCGCCGAGCTCGGGCTGCCGGTGGTGGTCAAGCCCGTCATGTCGTCGTCGGGCAAGGGGCAGTCGGTGATCCGCACGGCCGACGACGTGGCGCCCGCCTGGGAGTACGCCCAGCACGGCTCGCGCACGGGTGCGGCCGCGCGGTGCATCGTCGAGGGGTTCGTCACCTTCGACTCCGAGATCACGCTGCTCACCGTGCGGCACGTGGGCGGCACGTCGTTCTGCGACCCGGTGGGGCATGTCCAGGTGGACGGCGACTACCGCGAGTCCTGGCAGCCCGCCGCGCTGCCGGCCGCGGCGCTGGCCCGGGCGCAGGAGGTGGCGCGTGCGGTCACCGAGGCGCTCGGCGGCTGGGGCCTGTTCGGCGTCGAGCTGTTCGTGGTGGGCGACGACGTGCTGTTCTCCGAGGTCAGCCCGCGTCCGCACGACACGGGCCTGGTCACCCTGGCCTCCCAGGACCTCTCGGAGTTCGCGCTGCACGCGCGCGCGGTGCTCGGCCTGCCAGCCGGTGGTGCGGTGCGGATCGGCGGGCCCGACGCACCGGCCGCGGCGTCGGTCGCGGTGCTCGCCGAGGGCACCGGGGTGCCGCGGTTCACCGGGGTCGACGCGGCGCTGGCCGTTCCCACAAGCCAGGTGCGGCTGTTCGGCAAGCCCTCGGTCGCCGGTCGGCGCAGGGTCGCGGTCACCCTGGCCCGTGGCGCCGACGTCGAGCAGGCGCGTGAGCGGGCGCGGGAGTCCGCCGCCGCGCTCACCGTGCACCTGGACTGATGAGCCGATCGGCCGTGAGCCCGGTGACGTCGTCGCCTTGGCCTCGAACCACCGAGGTCGCACCGGCGACGTCCTGCGTGCCAGGCCACGCCATCCGCGCGGCGTGAGCGCACCAAGGCTGCATGACCACGAAGCAGCACGTTCGCGTGATATCGTCGTTGATATCACGCGAGGGGGTGCTTCATGGCTCAGATCTTGATCCGGAACCTGCCGGACGACATCAAGGAAGGCCTGCGCCGACGCGCCGAGCGTCACAGTCGATCTGTCGAGGCCGAGGCGCGCGAGATCCTGTCGGCGGCGGTGACCGTCGACCCGGTCCTGGCGTGGTTGGACGGCAGCGAGCAGCTGCGCCGGGAGCACGGCGGACTCGACCTCCCGCAGCCCGGGCGGACAGCGGCGCGACCTGTCGTGCCGCTGTGATCGTCGTCGACACCAACGTCTGGTCAGAACCCCTGCGCCCTGCTCCGGACCCGCGGGTCCTGGCCTGGATGCGCACCCACGCCTCTGAGCTGCTGATGCCCGCGCTCGTCGTCCATGAGCTCGCGTTCGGTCTCGAGCTGCTGCCCGCGGGCAGCAGACGTGAGCACCTCGCCGAGCAGATCGAGGCGACCATCCGGGGACTCGACGGGCGTGTCCTGGTCTACGACGCCGAGGTCGCGACAACCCATGCCCGGCTGCGGGCCCAGGCGCGGGCACGCGGATGCGAGCCTTCCGCGCAGGATGGGCAGATCGCAGCCCACGCGGCCCACCTCGGCGTCCCGCTGGCGACCCGCAACACCGCCGACTTCGCCGATCTGGGCATCGCCCTGATCGACCCCTGGCATGCCTGACGAGTTCCCCCGTCCGGCTGAGGACGAGCGACCGGTGACCGACCCCGCCGACGGCGAGCGCCCCGACGGCGAGCGCCCGGGCGTCGGCCCCTGGCCCGGCGGCCCGTCGGCCTGGCCGCCCGTCGGCCCGGGGTCCCCGTACGACCCGCAGCTGCTCGCCGACGGCGACCACCGCAACGTCGAGGACCGGTACCGCTACTGGAGCCTCGACGCCGTCGTCGCCGACCTGGACCGCACCCGCGCACCGCTGCACGTGGCGATCGAGAACTTCTCGCACGACCTCAACATCGGGTCGGTGGTGCGCACCGCCAACGCCTACAACGTCGCCGGGGTGCACATCGTCGGCCGGCGGCGGTGGAACCGGCGCGGCGCCATGGTGACCGACCGGTACCTGCACGTGCACCACCACCCGCAGGTCGCCGACCTGCTCACCTGGGCGGCCGGAGCGGGGCTGCCGGTGCTCGGCATCGACAACGTGCCCGGCTCGGTGCCGATCGAGGGCTACCGGTTCCCGCGCGCCTGCGTGCTGCTGCTCGGCAACGAGTCCGACGGCCTGTCCGCACCCGCGCGCGAGGGCGTCGAGACGATCCTGCACATCACCCAGCACGGGTCGACGCGCTCCCTCAACGCCGGTGCAGCCGCCGCCATCGCCATGTACGCGTGGGCGACCACCGCCTGACGCCCCACCGGCTCAGGGGTGCAGCAACGCCGTGACCAGCAGGATCACCGGGACGGCGGCGATGGTGGACAGCAGCACGACGTCCCGGGCCAGCACCTCGGCCCGGCCGTACCGCGCGGCGTAGTTGTTCATGTTCTGCGCCGTCGGCAGCGCCGCGCTCACGACGACGGCGAACAGCAGCGGCGCCGGCAGCGCGAGCGCCCGGCCGATCCCGTACGCGACGGCCGGCATCACCACCGCCTTGAGCCCGGTGGCGACCACCACCGCCCGACGGCGGGTGCCGGGGGCCAGCGGTCGCTGCCCGCGCAACGACATGCCGAACGCCATGAGCACGAGCGGCACGGCGGCACCGCCGAGCACCTGCAGCGGTGCGAGCACCACGTCGGGCACCCGCCACCCGGCCACCGCGACCACCGCACCCAGACCGGTGGCCAGCACGATCGGGTTGCGCACCGGCTGGGCGAGCACGTCGCGCAGGTGCACCTCGCCGCGGGTCGACAGGTCGAGCACCCCGAGGATGACCGGGGAGAACACGAGCACCTGCAGCATGATCTGCGGCGCCACGTACTGGGCGTTCCCCAGGATGTAGGTCGCCACCGGCAGCCCGATGTTGTTCGCGTTCACGTACGCCGAGGTCGCCGCGCCCATCGTGGTCGGCACCAGCGGCATCGGGAACCACACCCGCGACGCGACGACGAACAGCCCCGCGACGATCAGCGCGGCCCCGGCCGAGACCAGCAGGAACCGCGAGAACAGCACGTGCACATCGGCCCGGGCCACCACGGTGAACAGCAGGGCCGGGCTCGCGACGAAGAACGCCACGCGGTGCAGCACCGGTCCGGCGCCCTCGGGCAGCAGCCGGACCCGCGCGACCAGGTATCCGGTCGCGATGAGGACCCCGATGATCACGAACCCGGTGAACGCCCCCAGCACCCGCCCAGTGTGGCCCGGACCGCACCGGGCCGACGAGCACGTCCGAGGGTCGGCCCGTCAGCGCGCAGGCCGAGCCGCAAGGAGCACCACGGCGACGTCCCGCGCGGTGGCCGCATCCCCCGGGCTCACCCGTCGAGCAGCTGGCCCCTGTTCCGGCCCGCCGCCACCGGTCACCTCGCGCCCGGAGGCCCGCTCAGCGCGGGACGAGCAGGGTGATGGCGACGGGCACCACGGTCATCGCCGGGATGACCCACCGCGACGAGCCGACCAGCACCCGCGCCGCCCGGGAGCTGACCGCGTCCTGCCGCAACGGGGCGGTCACCGGGTCATCGGCTGGAGGTCTGGCCAGCGCGCCGACGAGCAGCAGGACGAGTCCGGCGGCGAGCACGGCGCCGACGGGTGCGGCCCAGAGCACCCCGGGTGCCAGGCGGCGCGTGACGAGGCCCGCCCCGACCAGGACCAGCAGGAAGGCCATCGTGAGGAGCCACGTCCACCAGAACGACCGCCGGACGACGAACCGGATGACGGCGTCGTAGAAGCGGGCGACGAGGAGCGCGGAGGCCATGAGCAGCGCCAGGAGCACCAGGTGCCACGCCTCGAACGCGACCGCCACCCCGTCCCGCCACGAGGCGACCGCCCAGGTGACCGAGAGCATCCCGACCGACTGCACGGCGGCCGGGCCGAGGGAGGACCACAGCTCACGGCCCATCGGGCCCTGGTCGGTCGGCAGGTCGAGGCTGCGCACGTAGGCCTCGGGGTCGCCGAACGCCTCGTGCGCCGACTGCCCGCTCTCGGCGCAGAACGACTCCACCTCGGCGAGCACCGAGCCGATGGCGCGTCCGTCCACGCCGATCAGCCGAAGCTCGATGAGCGCGGCCCCGGTCCAGCCCGGGTCGACGTGGGGGGCCAGTGCGCGTTCGGTGGCGTACCGGTCATGGGTGCGTCTGGGCTCGTTCATGGCTGCTTCCTCGGGGTGGTCGCGGGGGTGCTGGCGGGGGTGGACACGGTGAGGTGGGTGCGGGTGAGGTCGGCGAAGCGGGCCCACCGGGCACCGCCCTCACGGAGCTCGCGGTGCCCGTCCTCGGTCAGCCGGTAGTGCTTGCGCCCCGGTCCGCCGTCGCCGGGCTCCCACTGCGCCTCGAGCAGGCCGGCGGCCTCGAAGCGGCTGAGCAACGGGTAGAGGGTGCCGCCCTTGACCGTGCCGAGCCCGGCGCGTTCGAGCCCCTGGGCGATCGCGTAGCCGTAGGTGTCCCCGTCGGCGACGGTGCGGAGCACGCACAGGCCGAGCACCCCGCGCATCCAGTCCGAGGGCCACGTCTCATCGGTCACGACATCAAGGTACGGCTATCTAGATAGTCTGACAACCTAGAGGAGGTCGGCCCGATCGACCTCCTCCGGGACCCGCCCGGCTACTGCCTAGGACCTGCCCGTGGGAGGATCGGGTGACCCACCCTCTACCTGCAGGAGACACTGCGATGGCCATCGCGACCCCCGAGGTCTACGCCGAGATGATCGACCGCGCGAAGGCTGGCTCCTTCGCCTACCCCGCGGTCAACGTGACGAGCTCCCAGACGCTCACCGCAGCGCTGCAGGGCTTCGCCGAGGCCGAGTCGGACGGCATCATCCAGGTGTCGGTCGGCGGCGCCGAGTACGCGTCGGGCTCGACCATCAAGGACCGCGTCGCCGGCTCCCTGGCGCTGGCCGCCTACGCCGCCGAGGTCGCCAAGAGCTACCCCGTCACGGTCGCGCTGCACACCGACCACTGCACCAAGCAGAACCTGGACACCTGGGTCCGCCCGCTGCTGGCCATCGAGGCAGAGCAGGTCAAGGCCGGCAAGCTGCCCACCTTCCAGTCGCACATGTTCGACGGCTCGAACATCCCGCTGGCCGAGAACCTGGTCATCGCCGCCGAGCTGCTCGAGCTCTCGCAGGCCGCGCGCACCATCCTCGAGATCGAGGTCGGCGTCGTCGGTGGCGAGGAGGACGGCCACGCCGCGGAGATCAACGACAAGCTCTACACGACGGTCGCGGACGGTCTGGCCACGATCGCCGCGCTCGGCTCCGGCGAGAAGGGCCGCTACCTCACGGCCCTCACCTTCGGCAACGTGCACGGCGTCTACAAGCCCGGTGCGGTCAAGCTGCGCCCGGCCATCCTCAAGGAGATCCAGGACGCCGTCGGCGCCACCCTGGGCAAGGACAAGCCGTTCGACCTCGTGTTCCACGGCGGGTCCGGCTCGACGGCCGCGGAGATCTCCGAGGCGGTCGACAACGGCGTCATCAAGATGAACATCGACACCGACACGCAGTACGCGTTCTCGCGCCCGGTGGCCGACCACTTCTTCCGCAACTACGACGGTGTGCTCAAGGTGGACGGCGAGGTGGGCAACAAGAAGGCCTACGACCCGCGCGCCTGGGGCAAGCTCGCCGAGGCCGGGCTGGCCAAGCGCCTGGTCGAGGCCGCCACCGAGCTGCGGTCGGCCGGCAAGAAGCTCTGACCTCGACGGTCCCTGGGGCCCGGTCCTGCGGCAGCACGCCGCGGGGCCGGGCCTTCGTCGTACGTGGCTCGTGTGGAGCGCATGGCTCGCGAGGATCTCGCGCCCCGGGAGGTGCGCGCGACCTGCGCAGGAGGTGCCGTCAGCTGGCCGGGGCGTCGCCCTCGACGTCGAGCAGCTCGCCGATCCGGGTGACCTCGAGCAGGAACCGCACGGTGGGCGGCACCCGCAGCAGCCGGACACGGTGCGCGCTGCGGATCGACAGCCGCGCCAGGAAGGCCACACCGGAGGAGTCCATGAACGTCACGTGGTGGGCGTCGACCTCGATCGGCAGGCCCTGACGCTCCGCCTCGGCGGTCGCCTCCGCGAGCTCGGCACCGAGGTCCGCATCGACCTCCCCGGACAGCACGATGCGGGTACGGTCGGACTCGACCAGCACCTGGACGGCACCCGGTTCACCGAGATGGGTTGATCCGGAGGGTCCGCCCGCACCGGTCTGGCCCTGCGAACTTCCGTGACCGTCCTGCACCGCGCTCCCTCCAGGACGCGCCCCCGCAGACACGTCCGGCGACCAGAGGTCGCAGTCGGCACGCTAGACGATGGGAGGCCCCGCTGAACACCCCCGACACGGCCTCCCGCGCTCTTGACCTGGAACGGGCGCTCGGCCGGGCGCTGCTCGGCGCGTCCACGCCGCTGCTCGCGCTCGACCAGAAGCTGTGTCCCGTGTGGGTCAACGGGGCCTTCGTGCGGGACATCGGGTTCACCCTCGAGCAGCTGCGCGAGACCGGTCTGCCGATGCCCGGAGACCCTCATCTGCGCGCCTCCGACCCGCAGGCCCTCGACGAGGCGATCCGCGCCCGACGGATGCACTCGCAGGCGGTGTACGTGCGCGGCCCGAACGGCCGTTGGACCGCGACCTACCTCACCCTCGAGCCGACCTCCGAGCCGACCGGCCCGATCGGCTGGACGGTCGCGCTGCAGGACCTGACCTCGGCGTCCGCGGCCGAGTCGCAGGCCAGGTCGGTGCTGGCGTCCGAACGGCGCAGCCTGCAGGTGGTCGCCCAGGTCTCCGAGCTCATCGTGGGCCTGGAGGACCTCGACGACCTCGACCCCGTGGCCCGGGTGCTGGCCCCGACCCTCGTGGACGCCGCGACGTTCGTCATCGAGGGCTGCGCCCGGCGGCGCAGCCTGCCCGCCTTCCCCCGGCGCGGCGACGACGAGGACCCGGTGGCCGACGCGTCGGCCGGGCACCGCGACGGGATGGCGGTGCTCGACCTGTCCCACACCTACCCCGCCGGATCGCACGCGGCGGCGATGGTCGGCCTGCTGCGCTCGCGGTGGAGCCGCGCGCACGCCCAGGTCGAGGCCGTGCTCATCGCCGTGCCGGGCCGGCTGGGCACCATCGGGATGCTCGCCGTGGTGCCGAAGGACGGCGGCGGCCCGCGCACGCTCGACGCCGAGACGCTCACCGCGCTGCAGCTGTGCGCGCGCCGGGTCGGGACCGTCGTGGAGAACATCTGGCTCTACGAGCGCCAGCGGCTGCAGGCCGAGACGATGCAGCGCGCCATGCTGCCGCAGCAGGCGCAGATCGACGGCCTGGACGTGTGGACCTACTACGCCCCGAACGAACAGACCTCGCAGATCGGCGGCGACTGGTACGACGTGATGCCGATCTCGCCGCGGGTCGCCGGCGTGGTCATCGGTGACGTCGTCGGGCACGACGTCGAGGCGGCGGCGGCGATGGGCCAGCTGCGCTCCGTGGTGCGCGCCTACGCGTTCGACGTGGTGGAGCCGGCCGCGGTGATGTCCCGGGTGGACCAGCTCGTCGGCGGCATGGGGGTCCCGCGGGCGGCCGGGGTGGTCTACAGCACGCTGAGCAGGACGACCACCGGGTGGCGGCTGGCCTACACCCGTGCCGGCCACCTGCCGCTGCTGCTGCTGCGCGACGGGGTCGCCCGGTTCCTCGAGGGCGGGCTGGGGCCGCTCGTCGGGTTCGGCAGCGGTGCGCGCGGCGCCGACGGTGCGGACCTGGTGCCCGGAGACACGCTGGTCTACTTCACCGACGGGCTGGTCGAGCGCCGGGACCGTTCGCTGCGGGACGGCCTCGCCGAGCTGGCCCGGGTCGGGGCGCAGGTCGCCGCGACCGACGCCGCGGGGATCGGCGAGGACCTGCTGTCCCGGCTGGTCGCGGTGGCCGAGGACGACGTCGCGATGGTCGTCGTCCAGGTGCCCTCGACCCATGCGACCCGGGCCCGCACGTCGAGCCCCCGTCGCCGGCGCTGGACTCTCACGAGCGAGCCCGGGTCGATCCGGGTGGCCCGCCGGCACGTGGCCCGCACCTGCGCGGCCTGGGGCCTGCCGGGTGCGCACGCGGCCGAGCTGGTGGTCTCCGAGCTGGTGGCGAACGCCGTCACGCACGGCTGGGGGCACGTGTCGCTGCAGCTGCACGACACCGGCGAGGGGCTGCGCATCGAGGTCGAGGACGCGAACCCGGCTCCCCCGGTGAGCACCGACGGCCACCCCGGCCGGGTCGGCGGCTTCGGCATGAAGATCGTCGAGCAGCTGGCCGACTGGGGCTGGCACTCCTCGAACGAGGGCAAGGTCGTCTGGGCGAAGGTGCGCGGCGACGCCACCGAACGCTGAGGCCGCTCACCCCGACGGGCGGGACGGCCGGCGGGTCAGGCGACGGGTTCGCCCTGCGGCGCGGCCGAGGCGCAGCGGTGCACCTCGTCGACCCGGAACAGGTCGAGCGCACCGCACACCTCGAGCACGAACAGGTCACGCGGTGCCGCGCCGCGCAGCACGGTGGCACCGCCGCGACGGCGCGACGAGTCGGCCAACGAGATGAGGAACGCCGCACCGGTGGAGTCCAGGAACGTGGCGTGGCACATGTCGATGACCAGCAGCTGACGCCGCAGCCCGACCACCCGCGAGGCGATCTCGGGGAACTGGTCCCGTTCGGCCAGGTCCAGGTCGCCCCGCACCACGACCGTCGCCGACGTCGCGGAGGTGGCGATCTCGATCATGCCCGCCTTCTTCTCGTGCAGTCGCACTGGGACCTGACGACTCTAGGACCTCCGCCCACGCCGCGCTCGGCGGAGGGCCCCGGCGCCCGTCAGGTCCAGCCGTCCGGTGCACCGTGCCGGACGCCCGGGTCCCGCTGCGGCCATGTCCGATACCCTCACCGGGTGCCCGCAGCCTGCCGGCGGGCACCTGAGGGTCGTCGACGGCAGCGGTGAGAAGGTTCGCGATGCCTGCCGTGGTGGTGCTCGGGGCGCAGTGGGGCGACGAGGGCAAGGGCAAGGCGACCGATCAGCTCGGTGCCGCCACCGACTACGTCGTCAAGTTCAACGGCGGCAACAACGCAGGTCACACGGTCGTCGTCGGCGGGGAGCGGTACGCGCTGCACCTGCTCCCGTCGGGCATCCTGTCACCCGGCGTCGTGCCGGTGATCGGCAACGGCGTCGTCATCGACCTGCAGGTGCTGTTCCGCGAGATCGACGACCTGGACGCGCGCGGCGTGGACACCTCGCGACTGCTGGTCTCCTCGTCCGCCCACGTGATCGCCGGGTACAACCGGACCGTGGACAAGGTGACCGAGCGCTTCCTCGGCAGCCGCCGCATCGGCACCACCGGGCGCGGCATCGGCCCGACGTACGCCGACAAGATCAACCGCATCGGCATCCGGGTGCAGGACCTGTTCGACCTCGACATCCTGCGGCAGAAGGTCGAGGGCGCCCTCGCGCAGAAGAACCCGATGCTGGTGAAGGTCTACAACCGGCGCTCGGTGACCGTCGAGGAGACGATGGAGGAGCTGCTGGCCTACGCCGACCGGCTGCGCCCCTACGTCGCCGACACCCCCCGCGTGCTCAACGATGCGCTGGACGCCGGCAAGACCCTGGTCTTCGAGGCCGGTCAGGCCACGATGCTCGACATCGACCACGGCACCTACCCGTTCGTCACGTCGTCCTCGGCGACCGCCGGCGGGGCGTGCACCGGCTCGGGCATCGGCCCGACCCGCATCGACCGCGTCGTGGCCGTCGCCAAGGCGTACACGACGCGCGTGGGCGAGGGCCCGTTCCCCACCGAGCTCGACGACGCGGACGGCACCTGGCTGCGCGAGGCCGGCGGCGAGTACGGCACGACGACGGGCCGCCCGCGCCGCACCGGCTGGTACGACTCGGTCGTGGTGCGCTACGCGACGCGGGTCAACGGCCTCACCGACATCGTGCTCACCAAGCTCGACGTGCTCACCGGCAAGGCCAAGATCCCGGTCGCGGTGGCGTACGACGTGGCCGGGCGCCGGTTCGACGAGATGCCGGACAGCCAGACCGACTTCCACCACGCCCGCCCGGTGTACGAGTACCTGGACGGCTGGACCGAGGACATCACCGGCGCCCGCACGTTCGACGAGCTTCCGATCAACGCCCAGCGGTACGTGCTGCGCCTCGAGGAGCTGTCCGGCACCCGGATCTCCTCGATCGGCGTCGGCGCGGGGCGCGAGGCGACGATCGTCCGGCACGAGCTGCTGCCCTGAGCCTTCGGGCGGTCGAGCCCCGGTCCCGCGTCAGCCCTCGCTGGTGACGAACCGGGGTGAGTCCGCGAAGGGAGCGCACGGGTCGCTGACGTCGCCCGGTGCCGCGGTGGCCAGGGTCGCCATGGGGTGGCGGCGTTCGAGGTCGTCCTGCACGGCCTGCGCCTGGGCCTGCGTGTCGACGTAGAGCGTGATCTGCTGGCAGGCGAGCTCACGGTTGGTGACGCCCGCCGTCGCCTTGCCCTGACGCTGCAGCTCCTCGAGCTGGTCGGCCGTGACGTACCGGCCGTCGTAGACCGGCCGCAGCCGGCTCGCGTCGATGGCGACCGAACCGTCGGTGTTGCGCGAGACGACCGGCGTCGCTGTCCTGGCGGCGCACCCGGAGACCGCGAGCGCCAGCAGGGCGACGGCCGCAGCGACCAGCTGCTGCCCGCGAACCTTCGTCTGTGCCATCTCGGTGCCCCCGCCGTCGACTGCCGCTCCTCCTCCGTTCGGCACGTGGGCGGCCCCGCTTGAGGAGATCCACCCGTGCGGCGGCACGACGGTCCGGGACGTCCGGGAGTCGTCGGCGCAGCGCTCACCCCGCCGCCGGACGCACCGAGCCGTCCCCCGTGTCAGAGGGCGTCGCCACACTGCCACCATGACCACCTCGTCGCCCGCACCCGCCCTGCACGGAACAACGCCCGCCGACGTGCCGGGGATCGCCTCGGTCGTCGTCAACCCGGGTGGCGACATCACGGTGCAGGTGGCGGGCACCGCTGGCGCCGGGCGCCCGGTCGACGAGGCGACGACGTTCCACGCCTGCTCGATGGCGAAGCTCGTCACGACCATCGGGGTGCTGCGCCTGGTCGAGGAGGGCGCGCTCACCCTGGACGACGACGTCCGCGACCTCCTCGGCACCGACGCGGTCGCGGTCCCGACGGACCTGCGGGCGCCGACCCTGCGCGAGCTGCTCGCGCACCAGGGCGGCATCGAGGACCCGGCCGGTGCGTTCGAGCCCACGGCGGCCGGGTCGCCGTCCGCCGCCGAGATCCTCACGGGTGCGACGGCGGCGCACGACGGACGAGTGAGCGTCGTCCGTGCACCCGGAACGGGCTTCTCGTACAGCGACGCCGGCTACGTCCTGGCCGAGCGCATCGTCGAGGTCGCGACCGGCGTCCCGTTCGCGGCGGCGCTGCACCGCACGGTCGTCGCACCGCTCGGGCTCACGAGCACGGCGTTCTGGACGGGCGAGGCGGCTGGGCCGCACAGTCCGGATGCCGCGCGTCGGGTCGCCGCGACGGCCGCCACCGGGCACGACGCGTCGGGCGGGCCGGTCGCCGGCAACCGGGTCCATTACCCGGGGCTCGCCGCGTCGGGGCTCTGGACGACCCCGGGCGACCTGGGCCTGCTGCTCCGCGACCTGGGTCGCTCGCTCGCGGGCGACGCCGGCACGGTGCTGCTCAGCCCCGCATCGGCCCTCGCGATGAGCGAGGGTGTGGGGACGCGGGGTGTCGGGCTGGGGAGCTTCCGTCTCGCCGCGGCGCACGGGCTGTGCCTCATGTCCCAGGGCTGGGGCGCGGGCTTCCAGGCCCAGGCACGGGTCTACGTGGGCGACCGCAGTGCCGTCGCCGTGCTCGTGGCCGCCGACCCGGGCGTGCCGCAGGAGTCCTCCGTGGTCGGCCGGACGGTCACCCGGCTCGCACAGCGTGAGGGCTGGGAGGACTGACCGGGCCCGGCCGGCTCTCGGTGCCGCGACGGGGCGCTAGTGGCCGGAGCCACCCGCAGCCGACGTGACCTCGAGCGCCGCGACCGTGCGCTGGCGCACCTGGGTGGCCGGGTAGGCGGTCGCGGCCAGGGCGATCCCGGCGGCGGCGAG
>NZ_VWSD01000249.1 GCF_009829685.1 Cellulomonas citrea | reverse complement strand
GGCGACGGTCGCGTCCCACACCGCGCGGCCGCCCAGGGCCGCCCCCACGCCGGTCACCGCGGCGAGGCCGGCCGTGAGCACGGTGCGCCGGCTCGGCTCGGTCATGGGGTCGGCATGTCCATCCCGGGCATCGCGGACTGCGACGGTGAGCCCATGCCCGGCATGCTCGGCGCGTAGGTCTCGTTACCGCCGGTGAAGGTGCGTGCCTGGGCCGACATCGTGCACTCGGCGCCCGCCGTGGTGTGCAGCGTGACGGTGACGTCGTCGCCGACCTTGATGGGGGCGGTGACGCCCATGAACATCACGTGCTCGCCGCCGGGAGCCAGCGTGGTGGTCGCCCCCGGTTCGAGGACGAAGCCGCCGGCCTTGGGTCGCATGGTGGCGGCGCCGTCGGTGCCGGTGACGACCTCGTGCAGCTCGAGCATCGCGGCCGCCGGTGAGGTGGCCGAGTCGATGGTAACCGTCTGGTCGCTGGTGTTCTTCAGGGTCCCGAACGCTGCGGTCATCCCCGAGTCGGCGGCCTTGACCCAGGCGTCGGAGATGGTGAGCGGACACCCGCCGGTGGGGCTGGCGCTCGACGTCGAGCCTGACGTGCTCTGGCTGCAGCCGGCCAGTGCCAGCACTGCGACGACCCCTGCTGCTGCGACCTGCTGACGCATGGTTCTCCTTCGTCCTCGATGACGCCCAGAACTCTCCCACAACGGGAGGTGACCGATGGGCGCTTCAAGGGACGGAGGTCCCGACGAGCGCCGAGACGTCTTCGCCGTGAGCGAACCGGGCGCCGGGCGCGCCTCGGTCACCGCACCGGCCCTGCGACGAGGTTCGCCTCGAGCAGCAGGTCGCGGTCGCCCAGCACGACGTCGGGGGCAGCCTCGGCGAGCACGGTGTGGTCTTCGCCCAGCACGACCGCACGGTCGGCCAGGTCGGTGAGGTGCTCCAGGTCGTGGGTGGCCAGGACCAGCGTCTTGCCCGCCGCCCCGAGGGTCGTCATGAGGTCGCGCAGCCACGCGCTGCTGCGCGGGTCGAGCGCAGCGGTCGGTTCGTCGAAGAGCAGCACCTGCGGGTTCATCACGAGCACCGAGGCGATCGCGACCTTCTTCTTCTGCCCGCCGGAGAGCTGGTACGGGGTGCGGTCGGCCAGGTCGGCGATCTCCAGCAGGGCGAGCACGTCCTCGGTCCGGGCCGCCGTCTGCTCCCGGGACAGCCCGAGCTGCAGGCAGCCGAAGGCGACCTCCTCGCGCACCGTCGGGGAGAACACCTGGGTGTCGGCGTTCTGGAACACGAAGCCGACCCGGGACCGGAAGGCCGCGCTGGTCCGCTCGTCCTCGAGCGAGGACTCGGTGAGCGGCTCGCCGAACGCGTGCACCGTGCCCGAGGTGGGGAAGACGAGCCCGTCGAGCACCTTGAGCAGGGTGGACTTGCCGCACCCGTTGGCCCCGAGCAGGGCGAGGCGCTCGCCGGCGAGCACGTCGAGGCTCACCCCGGCCAGGGCGGGGAACCGGTCGAGGTAGGCGTAGCGCAGGTCGCGGCAGGCGAGGACGACCGCCCCGTGCGGGTCGGCTGGCACGGGCTCGGGGGCCGTGGGTTCAGCGGCCAAGGGCACCGTCCCCGACGAGCAGCGCGGCGACGGCGGCCAGCGCGACGGCGACGGCGAGCACATCGGCCGCGCGCAGCCGCTCGACCTGCATCGCATACGACCGGCCGCGGTAGCCGCGGGCGACCATCGCCTGGTGCACCTCGTCGGACAGGTGGTGCGCCTTGGCGACGAGCGCCCCGGCGGAGGCCCCGAGCAGCGCCCGGCCGGAGCCGTCGTGCCGGACCGAGGTGAGCGTGCGCGCCCGGCGGCTGGTGAGCATGTCGTCGACCGTGCCCGCCAGGACGACGACGTACCGGTAGGCCATCGCGATCACCATGACGACCATCCGCGGCACGCCGAGGTCGCCGAGCGCCGCGAGCAGCCGTACCCACCCGGTCGTGAGGGTGAGCAGCAGCACGGCGCTGATCGAGCACGCGACCCGGCCGAGCAGCAGCGCCGCGCTGGTCAGCCCCTGCCGGGTGAGCCCCTGCGGGGTCCCGTCCCAGGTCCACAGCGGGACGACGACGTCACCCGGGACGACCACCGACAGCGTGGCCGGTGCGACGACGACCGCGGTGAACGCCGGCACCGCCAGCCAGACCCGGCGCAGGTAGGTGAGCACCGGTACCCGGCTGGTCGCGGCGAGCGCCACGAAGCCGAGGTAGGCGACGGCCAGGGGCACCGGGGAGTGCACGAGCGCGAACCCGAGGAGCACGACGAGCAGTGCGACGAGCTTGGCCCGCGGGTCGAGGCGCTGCAGGAACCCGTCCGCCGACGCGTCGTCGGCGACCATGGCCTGCCGCAGCACGGACGACGTGCCGTCGAGCGTCCGGTCGACGAACGAGGTGCGCCGACGCCGACCGGGGGCGGGCAGGGTGAGCGGCTGCGGCGCGGTGAGCCAGGACGGGACGGGCGGTGCGGCCCGGGTGGCGGTGGGCACGCCGTCAGGTCG
>NZ_VWSD01000248.1 GCF_009829685.1 Cellulomonas citrea | reverse complement strand
GCCGACGCCGGTGCGCTCGCGGCCGCGCTGCAGCAGGCCGGGGTCACGCTCGACCTCGCGCCCGTCGTCGACGTGGTGCCGGCCGGGACCGAGCGGGCGAACGCACCGATCGGTTTCTGGGGGCGCCAGCTCGGCTCGGACCCGGCTGCCGTCGAGCACGCCGCGGGTCTGGTGCTCGACGCGCTCGCCGCGCACGACGTGCAGCCCACGCTCAAGCACTTCCCCGGGCTCGGCCTGGTGACCGAGAACACCGACACCTCCGGCCCGGTGCGCGACGCGGTGACCGGTGCCGACAGCCCGCAGGTCGACGTCTACCGGACGCTGCTGGACCACGACCCGACGGCGTTCGTCATGGTCTCCTCGGCCACCTACCCCCGGATCGACCCGGCGAACCCGGCGATGTACTCCTCGGCCGTCGTCGACGGGCTGCTGCGCGGCACCCTCGGCTTCGACGGGGTCGTCATCACCGACGACGTCGGCAAGGCGATCGCCGCCGGGATGGGCCGCACCCCGGGGGAGCGCGCGGTCGACGCCGTGCGGGCCGGTGGCACGCTCGTGCTCACCGACGTGCAGACGGACCTGGGCCCGATGGTCGACGCCCTCGTCGCGGCGGCCGCCGACCAGGAGTTCGCCACCCGGCTGGACGACGCCGCGCGGGTGGCGCTCGTCGCCAAGGTCCGCGCCGGGCTGCTGGGCGGCTGAGCCGCCGGCCCGGTGAGCTGCCTGCTCAGGCCTGCGGACGCGGAGGTGTCGGGCAGGTGCGCGGGTCGCGCAGCCGCTGCGCGAGGCCGAACGCCGCGACCATGAGGGCGAGCGACGCCGTCGGGGTCTGCCCGGGTGCCGAGCCGAGGATCAGTGCGCCGGCCGGCACCGTGACCGCGGCGATGACGGCGCATGAGCTGCACCCCCACGCCGGTGCCCACCCGGTGCCGGGCGCCGGGACGTAGGACGCCACCGTCGCGGCACCCAGCACGGCGGTGAGCGCCACGAGCGCGGTCCAGGGCCCGCTGCCGGCGCCGCCGCCCGCGAGCATGAGCGCCCAGAAGAGCAGCGGGGCGACCGCGACGGTCACCGCCACCTGGCGTGAGCGGGCCGAGCGTGTCGGGGTGGGCACCGGCAGGCCGGGGCCGGCAGCAGGGGCGGGGGGTGTCTGCTCGACCGTGGACATGCGCCGACGATACCCCCAGGGGTATGAGAGCGCGAGGGTCAGCGACCGGTGACGGCCGTGACCCGGCCGGTGCGCACCGCCTCCGCCAGGGCGGCGTGATCCCGTTCGTTGCGGTCGGCGTAGGCCACCGCGAACTCCCCGAGCGCCCGTTCGAAGGTGTCCTTGCCGCCCAGGTACGCGGCGATCGCGACCCGGTCGCCGGACCTGGCGTGGGCCCGGGCGAGGGTCCACCCGCACAGTCGGGCGTACGCCACCAGCCCCGACGGGCGCATCCGCTCGACGTCGACCGACCCCTTGAGGTCCCGCAGCTGGCGCACGTAGTAGTCGTGGCCGCCGTCCAGCTCACCGCTGCGCTGCCAGCCCAGGAAGATGTCGCTGGCGGCTTGCATGAGCCGCTGCCCCAGCACCACGCGGCGGCCGTGCTGCCCGGCCCGGCTGGCACCGGCGAACGGTTCGAGCACCGAGGCCTGTGCCTGCTTGGTCTGCAGCAGCAGCGGTTCGCTCCCGTCGTCGCCGAGCAGCAGCAGCACCCAGGCCCGCGTGCCGACGCTGCCGACGCCGACCACCTTGTGCGCGGCGTCGACCAGGTGGAACCGGTCGAACAGGTGCTGGCGGTCGGGGCTGAGCGTGCGGCGGTACCCGCGCAGCAGCGTGCGCAGGGCGTCGAACAGCGCGTCCCGCTGGTGACCGGCGTACAGCTCGTCCAACGGGACGACGAGCGGCGGGTCGGCGATGATCCGCGGCCGACCGCTCTCGACGGTGACCATCCGCTCGAACGCGTGCGCGCTGTCACGCAGCCGCACCTTGGCCAGGGCGCGGGCCGTGCGCCGGCGCCCCTGCGGCTCCAGCTGGTCGGCGAGCGAGGCGAACAGCTCGTCCATGTCGGCCTTGGCGTACCAGACGGCCAGCATCGGCTGACCGGCGAGCTCGCGCATCGTCGTGCGGTAGGCGGCACCGGCGGTCGTCACCACCTGCGCGCGCTCCTTGGTCGACAGGCCGCGCTCGCGGCCGGCGACCTCGAAGCTCGTGACCATCCGCTGCACGTCCCACTCGAACGGCCCGGGCAGCGTCTCGTCGAAGTCGTTGAGGTCGAACACGAGGCGGCGCTCGGGGGAGCCGTAGACGCCGAAGTTCGACAGGTGCGCATCGCCGCACAGCTGGGCGCGCAGCCCCGAGCTCGGACCGGCGGCCAGGTCGTGCGCCATGCCGAGGGCCGCGCCCCGGTAGAAGGCGAACGGTGAGGTGAGCATCCGGCCGTACCGGATCGGCACGAGCTCGGGTACCCGGGTCGCGGCCTGCTGCTCGAGCAGCGCGACGGGGTCGGGGCGGTCGGCGCCGGGGTCCGTCCCGGCGAGCGCGGCGAGCGGCAG
>NZ_VWSD01000247.1 GCF_009829685.1 Cellulomonas citrea | reverse complement strand
GTCGTGGCCCCGGCCCAGGACGGCAGCGCGCTGCTCGTCGTGCTCCCGCTGGACGCCGCCGCCGCCGACCAGCTGCTGCCCGACGGGGAGCGCACCGCGACGGTGTTCGTCACCGATGTGCGCGCCGCGCTCCTCGACCAGCTCGGCGCCAGCGCCTCCCAGGCCGGTGACCTGGGCCTCAACGCCTGGGTGACCGGACCGGCCGGCTTCGTCGCGGACCTCGTCGCCGCCTTCGCCGGGATCGACGGGGTGCTGCTGCTCGTCGCGCTCGGGGCGGTGCTGCTCATCCTCGTCGTCGTCTACCGCTCGCCGTTCCTGCCGCTCGCCGTCATCGGCACCGCAGTGTTCGCGCTCGCCCTGGCGGGGTTCGTCGTCTACCAGCTCGCCGCCAACGACGTGCTCGTGCTCAACGGGCAGTCGCAGGGCATCTTGTCGATCCTCGTCGTGGGCGCCAGCGTCGACTACTCGCTGCTGCTCGTCGCGCGCTACCGCGAGGAGCTCCATCGGCACGAGCACCCCGCCGCGGCGATGGGGGCGGCGCTGCGCGCGGCGATCGAGCCGATCGCCGCGAGCGCGGGCACCGTGATCGCCGGGGTGCTCTGCCTGCTGCTGTCCGAGCTCGGGTCCAACCGCAGCCTCGGACCGGTGGCGGCCGTCGGCGTGGTGTCCTCGTTCCTCGCTGCCCTCACGTTGCTGCCGGCGATCCTGCTGCTGCCTGGCAGGCGGGCCAGGGTGCTGTTCTGGCCGCGGGTGCCACGGACGGACCGGCCGGTCCGCACGGGCCGTCTGTGGGCATCGGTCGCGGCCACCGTCGTGCGTCGGGCCAGGGTCGTCGGTCCGGTCGCGGTGCTGCTGCTCGCGGTGGCAGCGGCGTTCGCCCCGGGCCTCAACACCCGCGGCACCGACCAGACCGCCGTCTTCCTCACCTCGGTGGATGCCGTGGCCGGGCAGAAGGTGCTGGCCGAGCACTTCCCGGCCGGGGCCGTCCAGCCCGCCGCCGTCGTCGTCGACCAGGACCAGGCGCAGGCCGTCGTGACGGCGGCGCAGGGCGTCGAGGGCGTGAGCTCGGCCGCCGTGTTCACCGGCACGCCCCCGCGGCCCGGCGCAGCGCCCGTGGTCGTCGACGGCAAGGTGCGGGTCGACGTCGTGACCACCGACCCCGCCGACAGCCAGGCCGCCGTCGACACCGTCCAGAGGCTGCGCACAGCGGTGCACGAGGTCGCCCCCGACGCCCTGGTCGGTGGCGCCGCCGCGCAGAGCCTGGACACCCGCATCGCCGGGCAGCGGGACCTGGCCGTCATCATCCCCGTCGTGCTCGTGGTGATCGCACTCATCCTGGCCCTGCTGCTGCGTGCGGTGGTGGCACCGCTCGTGCTGCTCGGCGCCAACGTGCTGTCCTTCGCGGCCGCGATGGGGGTGGCGGCGCTCGTCTTCGGTGCGATCCCGGGCTGGGGTGCGGCCGACCCCACCGTGCCGCTCTACGGGTTCGTGTTCCTCGTGGCGCTCGGGGTGGACTACTCGATCTTCCTCATGACGCGGGTGCGTGAGGAGTCCCGCCGCTCCGGGACCCGGCAGGGGCTGGAGACCGGTCTGGCGGTGACCGGAGGGGTGATCACCTCGGCTGGGCTCGTGCTGGCGGCCACGTTCGCCGCACTGGCCGTCATCCCGCTGCTGTTCCTGGCCCAGCTTGCGTTCATCGTCGCGTTCGGCGTGCTGCTCGACACGTTCGTCGTGCGCACCCTGCTGGTGCCGGCCGTGGTGGTCCAGCTCGACCGGCGCACCTGGTGGCCGAGCCGGCTGTCCCGGGCGCAGGGCTGAGCGCGCGGCGTCGGCGGGCTGTGGACGACCGCCGACGCCGTGGCGCCCCGGCCGGTTCGATGGGCCCGTGGCGACCCAGGACGCGACCGAGGCCGAACCTCCTCCGGCGACGCAGCCGACCTCCCGTTCCCGCGCGGTGGCGTCGGACGGCCCCGGCGGCGACGTCCTCGTCGCGCTGAGCCGGCTGCCGCACCCGCACCTGGCACCCGTCGGTTCGGCGGTGCCCGACGGGCCGCTCGTCGTCGAGCCGGTGCCCGGCCACCGGCTCGACGAGCTGCGTGCCGCGTCCGGCCCGTTCACCGAGGAGGAGACCGCCACCGTCGTGGTCCCGATCGCCCAGGGGCTGGGCGCGCTGCACGGGGCCGGCCTGGTGCACGGCGGTCCGGACGAGACCTGCATCGTGGTGCGGGTCGACGGGATGCCGGTGCTGGCCGATCTGAGCACCGTCCAGCTCGGCCCCGGCGCCGCCCGCGCGGATCTGCACGCCCTCGTCGCGTGCGCGGTCCGGCTGCTGCCCGATGAGGAGGTCTACGTCGCGGCCGCCGTCGGGCCCGCGTGCCTGCGGTCGCAGCTGCTGGCCCTGCTCGACCAGGAGGCGCTGAGCGCGCAGGACGTGGTGGACGCGTGCTTCCGCAGCGTCGACCCGACCCCGCTGCGTCGACCGCTCGCGAGCTGCGCACTCGAGGCGCCGGTCGCCCGGGAGCACGGTGCCGGTCCGGCCGCCGGGGACGATGGCCTC
>NZ_VWSD01000246.1 GCF_009829685.1 Cellulomonas citrea | reverse complement strand
CGACGTGGTGGCCGTCGCCGAGCGGGGCGAGCACCCGCGTCCCGGGCTGGGCGAACGCCTCGGCGACCGCGGCGGCGACCGGTTCGAGCTGGTCGAGGCCGGCACGGTCGGCCGGGGTGCGGAACGCGGCGCGCAGCCCCCGGGCCGGCGGGTCGCGCCAGATGCGTTCGGGCAGGTCGAGGCGGCGGGCGGCGGCACCCAGCACGGCGAGCGCGCGGTCGTCCTCCGCGAGGCGGGTGCGGTAGTCGGCGAACGGTCGCAGCCGCCGTGGCACCGTGGCGGGTTCGGGCTGCCGGGTGAAGGCGGTCCAGACCTCGACGGTGGCCCCGGCCCGGACCTCGTCGGCGATGAGCGCACCGGCGCCGAGCACGGCGTCGTCCAGGTGCGGGGACAGCACCACCAGCCGGTTCGACGCCGTCACGGCGCCCATCATGCCGCCCGGCCGGGGGTGGCACCGTCCCTCCTCTCGCCACCCGCCCTGCTTTAGTTGACAGTTCAACTTTCAAGGCGGACGATGGCTGCTCCACCCGTGAGGAGCCGTGATGACCGACGTCGTGCTGGGGATCGACACCTTCGGCGACATCCCGACCGACGACGACGGCCGGCTGCTCAGCCACGCCGCCGCCATCCGCCAGGTGCTCGACGAGGGCGTGCTGGCCGACGAGGTGGGCCTCGACGTCATCGCCGTCGGCGAGCACCACCGGGCCGACTACTCCGTCTCCGCCCCCGACACCGTGCTCGCCGGGATCGCCACCCGCACCTCCCGGATCCGGCTGGCGTCCGGCGTCACCGTGCTCAGCTCGGACGACCCGGTGCGCGTGTTCCAGCGGTTCGCCACCCTCGACGCGCTCTCGAACGGGCGGGCCGACGTCATCCTCGGCCGCGGCTCGTTCACCGAGTCGTTCCCGCTGTTCGGCTACGACCTGGCCGACTACGAGGTGCTCTTCGAGGAAAAGCTCGAACTGTTCAGCCGGCTGCTCACCGAGGCACCCGTCACCTGGACGGGCTCCACCCGGGCCGCGCTGCACGAGGCCGACGTCTACCCCAAGACCGAGCACGGGCTGCGCACCTGGGTCGGCGTCGGCGGCTCCCCGCAGTCCGTCGTCCGCACCGCGACGTACGGCCTGCCGCTCATGCTCGCGATCATCGGCGGCGAACCCGAACGGTTCGCGCCCTACATCGACCTCTACCACCGGGCCGCCGCGCAGCTGGGCACCACGGCGGGCCCCATCGGCGTGCACTCCCCCGGCTTCATCGCCGAGACCGACGAGCAGGCCAAGGAGCTCTACTACCCGGGGTTCAAGATCCAGCGCGACCGGATCGGCGCCGACCGCGGCTGGCCGCCCGTGCACCGCGGCCAGTTCGAGGGCGAGATCGCGCACGGCTCGCTCTACGTCGGCTCGCCGCAGACCGTCGCGCACAAGATCGCCGACACCGTGGGGCTGCTCGGGGTGGACCGGTTCGACCTCATCTACACCTCCGGACCGCAGACGACGAGCGCCCGCAAGCACGCCGTCGAGCTGTTCGGGACACAGGTGGCCCCGCTCGTGCGCGAGCTGCTCGCACAGCGCCAGGACACCGCGGGATGACCCGTCCGGTGCTCGGTGTCCTCGGGGCCGGCAAGCTCGGCACCGTCCTGGCCAGGCTCGCCGTCGCCGCCGGCTACCAGGTGCTGATCGCCGGGTCGGGTGACCCCGAGCGGATCCGGCTCGTCGTCGACGTGCTGGCGCCCGGCGCCACCGCCGTCACCGCCGAGCAGGCCGCGCGCGACGGCGAGCTCGTCGTGCTCGCGCTGCCGCTCGGCCGGCTCGGCACCGTCCCGGCCGATGCGCTGGCCGGGACCGTCGTGGTCGACGCCATGAACTACTGGTGGGAGGTCGACGGGCGCCGCGACGACCTGGTCTCCACCAGCACCCAGGTGCAGGCGTACCTGCCACGCTCACCCGTGGTCAAGGCGTTCAACCACCTGGGCTACCACGACCTCGACGAGGGGCCACGGCCGCGCGGTGCGGCCGACCGCAAGGCCGTCGCGCTGGCCGCCGACGACCCCACGGCGCTCACCCTCGTGGCCGGGCTCGTCGACGACCTCGGGTTCGACCCGGTGCCGATCGGCCCGCTCGCCGACGGCGTGCTGCTCGAACCGCACCACGAGGCGTTCGGGGCCGATGTGGGCGCCGACGAGCTGCGCGCCATGGTCGAGCGCACGCGGCAGGCTCAGCCGGTGCGGCCGGGCACCGGGACGGCGACGTGGCCCGCCAACCAGCCGGGCACCTCGTCACCGGGCATCGGCCGGGCCACGTAGTAGCCCTGCACCTGGTCGCACCCCATCTGCGCCAGACGCGTGAGGGTCGCCTCGTCCTCCACGCCCTCGGCGACCGCCACCTGATCCAGTCCGTGCGCGAGCGCGATCGTGGCCGCGACGAGGGCGTGCGCCCGCGGGTCGCTGGTCAGCGGGTCGACGAAGGACCGGTCGATCTTCAGCTCGTCGATCGGCAGGTCGCGCAGGTAGGCCAGCGAGGAGTAGCCCGACCCGAAGTCGTCGATCGCGATGCGGACGCCGTCGT
>NZ_VWSD01000245.1 GCF_009829685.1 Cellulomonas citrea | reverse complement strand
CGGCCACCGCACCGGTCAGCGCGGCAGCGTGCTGCGGTCCGCGCCGACGAAGACGTCGAGCACGTCGACCCCCGCCAGGTCGGCGTCCGCGACCAGCAGCCCACCGGCCCGGTAGGGCAGCGTCCGGCGGCTGCCCGGCAGCGGCCGCCCGTCACCGAGCACGACGACGTCGCCGTCCCCGGCGCTCACGTGGTACCGCACCGTGCGCCGCCGGCCCGCGAGCTCGATCTCGACCGTCGTCCCGTCGTCCTGCACGGCGAGCACAGGGTCCACGAGCACCGCGCCCGGGCGCACCACCAGCCCGAGCGCGCCCTGCACCACCTGGCGCAGGTAGATCCCCGGGCCGGAGGAGTAGACCCGCCAGCCGCCGCGCACCCCGACCGGGTCGGCCGCACCCTCGCGCAGCCGGTCCCACTGCGCGGCGGCGGTGAAGCGGTCCGGGAAGTCGGCGTCGGAGGAGGAGAAGTAGCAGTTGCGCTGCCGCGGCTCGCTCGTGGCCAGCCGGGCGTGCTGGCCCACCGGGCTGATCCGCAGCAGCTCGGTCACCACGCTCGGACGGCCCAGCGCGGCGAGCGCCTCGACGTACCTGATGTGCGCATGGGTGTACATGAGCCCGATCTCGCGCCCGATGTTCGCGGCCTGCTCACCGCGCCGGAAGAATCGGGTGACGCCGTCGGCGTAGGGCGCCGGCCGGTCCATGAGCCGCACCCCGTCCGGGTAGTGCAGGTGCTCGGTGACCAGCGCCTCGTGCGCCGCGGCCTGCTCGGGGGTGAACAGCCCGGCGATGATCGACCTGGTCATCGGGATGAGCCGGTAGTGCAGCCCGGTGCGCCGGTCGGTGGGGTGGATCACCGGCCAGGCGCCCTCCGGTGCGAACACCACGTACCCGGCGAGCACCCCGTCGACGACGAGCCGGTCGTCGAACTCCTGCGCGATGCCCGCTGCCTCGGCCGCGAGCTCGGTGGCCAGGTCGTCGTACGCGGTGCCGGCCAGCAGCCGGGCGCCGTCGTGGGCGGTCTGGTAGAGCAGGGCCACCGTCCAGGACGAGGCCATCTCCTCGCGCATCGAGGCCTGGGCCGGCTGCAGGGTGTCGTCCCAGTCGCCCTCGCCGTAGGAGAGCAGCGCGGTGCCGGGCGCCCGGTGCGAGCGGACGTACGCCATCGTGGCGCGCAGGTGGTCGGCCACGCTCACCGGCACGGTGCCGGGCCGGCGGTGCACGTCGTCCCAGAACGGCACCTGCTCGGCGAGCACCGCGAGGTCACCCGTCGCGGCCAGGTACTCCACGAGCGCGCGCAGCGGCCACACGACGACGTCGCCGTGCGCCTCGTCCTGGTAGCGCTCGCGGTAGGCGTCGAACATGAACCACTGCGGCAGCGTGCCGTCCGGGTTCTGGTGCGCGAGGACCCGCAGCAGGATGTCGCGCGCGGTGCCCGGGTGGTCGAACGCGAGCGCCAGCTCGAACGGTCCCTGGCACACGTCGCGCGTACCCCAGGCCGCGCCCGAGTACTGCTCGAGCCCGTGCGGCACGAGGAAGTGCACGAGCGCGTTCTGCGCGAACCACGGCACGAGCGCGTTGAGCTCGGCGAGGCGGCCGTCGCCAACCACGTGCAGGTGCCGGGTGAGCGCGGCCACCGTCGCGCGGTGCCCGGCCAGCTCGGCCGGCACGTCGAGCGGTGCGGCCAGCAGCGGTGCGGCGGCCGCCCATGCCGCCTCGACGCCGTCGAGCGCACCGGTGAGCACCACCCGCACGTCTGCGGTGCCGGGGGCGGAGACGGTGAGCACACCGGTGCCGTGCGGGCCGTCGCCGCCGAGCAGCGGGCCGTCGTCACCGACCACGCCGTCGGGGCTGGCCAGCACGTAGGTGAGGTCGGGGCAGTGCGCCGCCGCATCGGTCCCCGGGGACGCGGTGACGACGACGGCGTGCCCGTCGGCCGTGGGCGCGGCGGACCAGGAGCCGGCGAGCTCGACATCGGCCGTCACGAGCACGTCGACCGGCCGGTCGGTGCGCACCCGCACCTCGATCGCGCGGTCGTGCGCGCGGGCCGTCGTGGTCACGTCCACCGCGAGGTCGCCGGTGCGGTACACCCAGCGCACCCCGCCCAGGTCCATGACCAGGGCGGACGGGACGCCGAGCAGCTGCCAGCCGGCGGCACCCCGCACCAGCACGCGCAGCCCGGCCTGGTGCAGCAGGTTGAGCTGGTGGCGCTGCACCGACAGGAACCGGTTGGCCGTCGTGTTGCCCACGACGACGTGCGAGGCGAACACCCCGGCGGCGTACACCGTGGCGGACAGCACACCGTCGGTCGCGGTCACGTCGTCGCCGGCCTTGAGGACATGGCCGTGCGAACGGGCGACGGAGGCCTCCTTGGCCCGGGACACCACATGGGTGGCCGCACCGTCGAAGAAGGACAGCAGGGCACCGGCGCGGTCGCGCTCGGGGTGCAGCACGCGGCCGTCGCCGAGCGCGACGAGCGCGTCGTCCGGCAGCGGGTCGCCGACGAGCAGCGGGGCCTGCAGCAGCAGCGAGCGGGCGGGCGGCTCGGCGCCGACGACGGCCGGGGTCGCGGTGGTGGTCG
>NZ_VWSD01000244.1 GCF_009829685.1 Cellulomonas citrea | reverse complement strand
AGACCGCGCGCGCCGCCGCGGGGGCCGACCTCGTGCTGCTCGCCTCGTCGGCCGAGGCCAAGGAGACCGCGGCGCGGCTCGCGGTGCTCGACCGTGCCGCCGTGGTCACCGACGCCGAACGCGTCGAGCGGGTCGACGGTGCGCTGCACGTCACCAAGTCGGTGCTCGCCGGCACCTGGGTGACGACGGTCGAGGTGACCGCACCCGTGGCCGTCGTCACCGTGGAGCCCAACGCCGTGCGGGCCGAGGTCGCACCGGCCCCGAGCACGCCCCAGGTGTTCGAGGTCGAGGTGGCCGGCAGCGCACTGGCGCGCGCCGTCACCGTGGTGCGCACCGCACGTCACCAGACCGGACGCCCCGACCTGGCGACCGCCGATGTCGTCGTGGTGGCCGGGCGCGGGGTCGACGGTCACCTCAGCCCCGTCGAGGAGCTCGCCGACCTGCTCGGCGGCGCGGTCGGCGCCACCCGGGTCGCGGCCGACGAGGGCTGGGTGCCGCGTGAGCAGCAGGTGGGGCAGACCGGGGTCGCGGTCTCGCCGCGGCTCTACATCGGTGCCGGTGTCTCGGGTGCGGTGCACCACCGCGGCGGGATGCAGTCCTCCGGCACCGTGGTGGCCGTCAACGACGACCCGGACGCACCGATCTTCGAGTTCGCGGACTACGGCGTGGTCGGGGACCTGTTCGAGGTGCTGCCGCAGCTCACGGCCGAGCTGCGCCGGCTGCGCGCGCAGGGCTGAGCCGGGCGCCTGACGGGCGCGTCAGGCCAGCGTGTGCAACCAGCGCAGCGTCGCCCCGGCCTGGGCCTGCTGGAACGTGCGCAGGTTGGGGATGCCGGGCGGGTCGGGCTGCAGGCTGCTCCAGGCGAACCAGCCGGCCAGCCCGACGAGCGCAGCCCGCAGGTCGTCCGTCGGGACGCCCTGGGCGACCGGCCGGGCCGCGAACAGCTCTGCGGGGTCGCCACCGCCCTCGGCCGCGACCGAGGGCAGCAGGAACGCCAGGTCGAGCCACGGCGCACCCACCGAGGCGTGCGGCCAGTCGATGAACCAGACCCGGTGGTGCTCGTCGAGCATGATGTTGTCCGAGCGCAGGTCGCCGTGCACCAGGTGGTCCCCGGCGAGCACCGGCGGCGCCTCCCTCTCCCAGCGCACGAGGTCGTCGAGGTGCTGGGTGGACCACAGTCCCAGCTCACCCAGACCGTCGGACAACCGCCCGAGCGCGGCGCGGCCGGCCCCGGAGAGCTTCTGCCAGCCGGTGAAGTCCTCGACGAGCGCCTCCGGTGTGGGGCGCAGCGTGTGGCCCGGGCGAGGCCGCAGCTCACCGAGCGCGTCGACCGAGGTGAGCACCGCCGAGAGCTCCTCGGGCCGCCACGGGATCTGCGGGGTGCGGCCGTGCACGGCCTCCCAGCCGGTGATGACCCACTCGCCGTCGTCGTGCCACCACAGCAGCCGGGGGGCGCTCACCTCGTCCGGCAGCGAGCCGACGATGCGGATCTCGGCGCGTGCCAGGTCGGGGGACGCGGGGTTCTCGCGCGGGGAGACGGCCTTGACGAACACGGCGCTGCCGTCGGCCAGCTCAAGGACCGCGACGAACCCGGGGGAGAAGCCGCTCGTGGCCGAGGTCTCGGCCGAGACCTGCGACCCGGCCAGGTCGGCGATCCGGCGTCTGACGTGCGCCGGGAGGTCGCGCCAGTCGAGCCGCTGGCCGCTGAAGGCCCTGGGCAGCTCCACGACGTCGTCGGCGCTCACGGCGTCATCTTTGCAGATTCGTGATCTTTCACCGAACGCCGCGCAGCCGCTTCGTAGAATCGGCCCGGTGACCGTCTACCTCGACCACGCGGCGGCGACCCCGATCCGGGCGACCGCGCTCGCGGCCTGGGCCGAGGCTGCGGCAGTCGTCGGCAACCCCGCCTCGGCGCACGCCGCCGGACGGGCCGCACGCCGGTTGGTCGAGGAGGCCCGCGAGACGGTGGCCGACGCCCTCGGTGCGCAGCCGTCGGAGGTGGTCTGGACCTCGGGCGGCACCGAGGCGGACAACCTCGCGGTGCTCGGGCTGTACCGGGCCGCCCGCGCGCGCGACCCCCGCCGCACCCGGCTGCTGGTCTCGGCGGTGGAGCACCACGCCGTGCTGGAGCCGGCGCGCTGGCTCGCCGGGCACGAGGGGGCCGTGCTCACCGAGCTGCCCGTCGACCACGACGGCGTGCTGGACGTCGACGTGCTGCGCGCCGAGCTGGACCGTGGTGACGTCGCGGCGGTGTCCGTCATGTGGGCGAACAACGAGGTCGGCACGCTGCAGCCGGTGGTCGACGTGGTGGCCGCCGCCGCCGAGCACGGGGTGCCGGTGCACGCCGACGCGGTGCAGGCGGTCGGCCAGGTGCCGGTGCAGCTCGCGGCCTCCGGGGTGGCCGCGCTCAGCCTGTCCGGGCACAAGATCGGCGGGCCGCAGGGCACCGGGGCGCTGCTGCTGCGCCGCGGCGTCGAGCTGGCGGCTGTGCAGCTCGGCGGCCATCAGTACCGGATCCTCGGGTCGACCAGGGCGGCGATCACGTCGACGATGAAGTTCGTCACCGCGACGATGACGGCGAGCATCGCGACGATGCCCTGCACCGCGACGAAGTCCCGCGC
>NZ_VWSD01000243.1 GCF_009829685.1 Cellulomonas citrea | reverse complement strand
CGGCCCAGCGTCGGGCCGCGCGCCGCACCCGCAGCGAGCCGAGCATCGCGGCGTCGGCGGGGTCGACCCAGCCTGCCGCCGCGTACTCGGCCAGGTGCGTGGCGATGACCCGCGCCTCCCGGCGTCTGCTCAGCACCGCCATCACGAGGTAGCCCACGAACAGCGGCACCTGGACCAGGACGTAGAGCACGAGGAACGTCGATCCGAGCGACGCCGAGTAGTTCCACAACCCGTGCAGCCCGACGGCCACGAGGTAGCCCAGCACCGGGGCGAGCACCCGCACGGCCGGGCGCCGGGTGCGCGCCGCCAGACCGATCCCGATGCCGGTGGCCGAGGTGAACAGCGGGTGCGCGAACGGCGAGAACAGGCATCGGACCACGAAGGTGGCCGCAAGCCCCTGGCCGCCATCCTCCGTGAGCGCCGTGCCCAGGTAGAGCACGTTCTCCACGAAGGCGAAGCCGATCCCGACCATCCCGGCGTACACCAGCCCGTCGACCACCCCGTCGAACTCGTGGCGGCGCAGCAGGAACACGAGCAGCACGGCGAGTCCCTTGAACAGCTCCTCGACCACCGGGGCGACGAGCACCGCGGTGGTCGTCGCATCCTGGCCGGAGCTGACGAGCAGCAGGTCCGCTGCGGTGTTGAGCAGCAGTGCGGCGAACGTGGCGACGGCCGCACCCCAGACGAAGGCGAACGTGAGCAAGGAAGGCGGCTCCCGCTCCCAGCGGTCCAGCCACAGGTAGAAGGCGACGACGGGGATCACCGGGACGAGGGCGAGACCCGTGCCGACGGCCAGCGCGCGGGGTCCCGTGCTCAGCCAGATCGCCAGCACGGTGAGGGTCCCCGTGACGACCGCGAGCAGCGCGAATCCGATCCAGGCCAGCACCCGCAGCGTGGAGGGTCCGCCGACCGAGGGGGTTGCACGTGACGGGCCGGGGAGCGGGGCGCCGGCCGGGGGCGGGGTGAGGCTCACGCCGGGAGGGTAGCGGCGCGGCGCGCGACAGACGAGCCGGGGTGCGTTCCGGGGGCCGGCCAGCATGCTGGTCGCCGTCGCCGTCGCCGTCGCCGTCGCCGTCGGTGTCAGCGTCCGCGTGGCGCGCAGCGCGCGGGCGTGGCGGCGGGTCTCAGCCCGCAGCCCCGTCGTCGGCCAGCGCCGCCGCGCCGTGGCGGCCGACGGCGTCGAGCAACGGGTACTCCTGCGGATGGGCGCACAGCGCCACGACGAGGGGCGCCACCCAGGCGCGGGCCCGTCGCCAGGTCGCCTCGTCGACCTCGGGCAGGGCGGCGGTGAACGCGGCCCGGCCCGCCGCGTCGAACGTGAGCCACCGGGTCGCCAGGTCGCTGGCCGGGTCGCCCGCGGTGAGGTCGCCGAAGTCGATGAGCGCGACCAGCCGGCCGTCCCGCACGAGCAGGTTCGCCGGATGCGGGTCGCCGTGCAGCCAGAGCGCCGGGCCGGTCCAGGCAGGGGCCGCGAGCCCGTCCAGCCAGGCGGCCAGCAGCACGTCGGGCCGGGGGCCCTGGGTCAGCCGGGGGCGCACGGTCGCGTCGCGGACGGCCAGCGGGACCCCGCGGTACGGGCTGTGCGGGGCATCGGCGGGCGCCGGGACGTGCAGCGCCGCGAGCGACCGCGCCAACGCCGCCGCCCACGGGGTGCGCTCGGCGACCGGGACGGTCTCGGCCCCGACACCGTCGACCCACCGCACGACGGACCAGGGCGACCCGAACAGCCGGGAAGGTCGCCCGACCCGGACCGGGACGGGCGCGGCGACCGGCAGCAGCGTCGCGAGCTCGGGCAGCCAGCGCTGCTCGTGCTCGATGAGCGGGACGGACAGCGCGCGCAGCGGCAGGCGCACGGCCAGGTCGTCGCCGAGCCGGAACAGCGCGTTGTCCCAACCGGCCCCGGCGCGCACGAGCCGGCGCCCGGCCAGGTCGGGATGCTGCTCGGCGAGCAGCGCACGGACCAGGGGGACGTCGACGTCGATCTCGTGCAGCGGGTGCACCGGCGGGCCGCTCACAGGTCCGGCTCGACGAGCCGGGCGGCGTCCCACGGCACCGTCCAGCCCAGCGCGTCGAACAGCCCGGAGAGCACGAGTGCGGTGAAGCCCCAGACCAGCAGGCCGTCGAGCACGAACGCCGGCGTCCGTGACGCGCCGCGCCCACCCGACGGACGGTGGGCGGTCGCCCGGTTCGCCGGGTCCAGCAGATCGGCCACCGGGACGCGGAAGACCTCGACCGTCTCGGCATGGTCGACCGCGGCAACCTGGGACGGCCGGGTCCACCAGGCGAGCACAGGGGTGACGAGGTTGCTGCTCACCGGCAGCGGCAGCGGGGCCAGCGTCCCGAGCACGTCGACCCCGGCGGGCTCCAGCCCGGTCTCCTCGACCGCCTCGCGCAGCGCGGCCTCGGCCGGGCTCTCCCCGGGGTCGATGCCGCCGCCGGGGAACGAGATCTGACCGGGGTGGTGGCTGAGCGTGCTGGACCGCCGCTGGAGCAGCACGTCCAGGTCGGACGCCACCGGGCCGCCGGCGCGCGCGGGCAGCGCGTCGAGCACCCCGAACAGCACGAGGACCGCCGACCGGCGGACCCCCGGCGAGGTCGGCCGGGCGCTCCACGCCTCGAAC
>NZ_VWSD01000242.1 GCF_009829685.1 Cellulomonas citrea | reverse complement strand
CGGCCTCGGCCCGTCCGCGGGTGCGCCCGGCCCGGTCGTCACCGCCGGCGCGGCCCCGACCGGACCTTCTGCGGCCGGCACCGCCACCTGCGCCCAGCCGTCGAAGCGCGTGTCGTTGAGCCGCAGCGCTGCCTGCGCGGGGCTGACCAGGTCGTACGAGCCCAGATCGACGAGGTCGCCGGTGCGGCCGCTGATCGAGGTGACACCGTCAGCGCCCACCTGCACCGTCCAGCCGAGCGGGCTGAGGCCGGTACCGGCCGGCTGCAGCGCGCTCACCGTGAACGCCCCCGGCATCCCGGTGACCTGCACGACGAGCCCCGAGGTGTCGATGCCGGCGGCGCCCAGGGTCGCGAGCGCCAGGTCGCGAGCGCCGTCGGGTGTGCCGCAGCCCGCGCCCGGGCAGCCGCGGGGCGCGGCGACCACGAGGTCGACCCGCAGCAGGCTGCCGTCCACCGCGACGGACAGCCAGTCCCCGTCGCCGTCCTGCACGGTCCAGCTGCCGACGCCCTGGGCGACCGGGTCACCGGCGACCCCCCACGCCTGCGCCTGCCGCCCCACGAGCGCATCCGAGGCGGTCACCGCACCGAGACCGAACACCGTCCCCGTCCCGGCGGCCGTGCTCAACCCGTCGGCGACGTAGCGCCGCGGGCCGACGGCCTCGCCGCTGCCCGCCTTCGTGACGAGCGGGGCGAGCGCCGTGTCCGCGCTGCCCTCCACCTGCCCGCCGGCGGAGGCCACCGATCCGGCCGACGACGGGTGGCTCGACCCGAGCCCGTAGCCGCCGGCACCGACGACCGCGAGCGCCGCCACCGCCGCAGCGACCTGCCAGCCGCGGGTCCGGCGCCGCCGGCGCGCGACCAGCTCGTCGTGACCCGCGGGCCCCTCCGTGACCGCCTCCGCGGGAGCCGACGGGACGAGCCCGGCCCGCAGCCGCGCGGCGGCGAGCAGCCGGTCGACGTCGACGGCGACCGTCGCCGCCGGGTCGGCCGCGACCAGGCGTCGGTACGCCTCGTCCTGCTCGTGCTCGCTCATCGGTCCCTCGCCCTCGTCCACCCCGTCTGTGTCGCGGCGGCCCGGGATCTTGCCGCTCATGCGTCCCACGCGGCCCGCAGCCGGGTGCGGGCGCGGCTCAGCGCGGCGTCGGCGCCGCCGCGGCTGACACCGAGCACCTCGGCCAGCTGCTCGCCGACCAGCCCGTCCCACGCGTTGAGCAGCAGCACGTGCCGGTCGCGGGCCGAGAGGGCCGCCAGCGCGCGGCGCACCTCGTCGTCACGCGCCGCGCGCAGCGCCGGGTCGTCGAGGTCGGCCTCCTCCGGCAGGTCGCCGACGGGCACCGGGCGACCCTTGCGCCGGTGGTTGGCCAGCACGAAGCCCGCGGTCCGGTACAGCCAGGGCAGCACGGCCTCGTCGGGCACATCGGCCCGGCGGCGCCAGGCCACCGCCATCACCTCGGCGGCCAGATCCTCCGCCTCGGCACCGGCACGCCGTGCCAGGTAGCGGTGCACCGCCGGGCCGTGCTCACGGACGAGCGCGGTGAACCAGGTCTCGTCGTGCTGCGGCTCACCGGGCCGGGGACCACCGGACCGCGCAGCGCCGGACGTGCCGGACCGCGCGCCGTCGGGCGCAGCAGGCGCGTCGGCCTCGTGGTCTGGCACCGGGGTCCTCCCGTCGGATCTCGCACCGGGTCTGTGTCACCACGGGGCGCGATCTTGCACGGCGGTCACAGACCTTCGGCGACCACACCCGTCGCATGCAACCAGGCCTGCCGGGTCGCGGGCTTGAGCCGGGCGTACTCGATGGGGCCGCCGGCCACGAGCGCCGGGTCGAACGGCACCTCGACCACCGACCGGGTGAGCACCCCGAAGTGCTGCCGCAGCCGCTTGCGCAGGTCCTTGTCGACCGACGCCGACGGCTCGGACAGGATCGTCACCGCCCGGCGCACGGTCTCGGCCTTGCCTGCGGCGCGCAGCGCGTCGACCGCCCAGGCCGCGGCCTGCGCTGTGTCCTCCCGGATGGTCGAGACGATGACGAGCTGGTCGGCGGCGTCGACCGCCGCCCGCCAGTTGGACGAGCGGATGTTGTTGCCGGTGTCCACGACGAGCACCCGGTAGAACCGGGTGAGCACCTGGTGCAGCGCCGCGAAGGAGGCCGCGTCGACGAACGCCCCGGAGGCAGCGTCCTCGTCGGAGGCCAGCACGTCGAACTGCTCCTGGGAGCGCGGGCGCACGTAGGCGTCGAGGTCTCCGACGCGGATCTCGCCGCGGGTGCTCAGGTCCGGCAGCGCGTGCAGCAGGTCGAGCGCCGACCGCCCCGCGGCCGAGGTGCCCGAGCGCCAGCCGAGCGTGCCGTGCGTCTCGTTGTTGTCCCAGGCGAGCGTCGAGCCGCCGCGCTGCAGCCCGAACCCTGCGGCGAGCATGAGGGTGGCCGTCGTCTTGTGCGCACCGCCCTTGGGGTTGATGACGACGATGGTGCGCGGACCGCCCAGCGGACGCCGGATCGACTCGACCGCGGCCAGGTCGGCCCGCTCCTTGCGGCCCGGTCCGGCCTTGATCGCACCGAGGGAGGCCCGGCGCAGCCCGACCCGCCAGCCGCGCGTCGCGATCTGCCGCCGCGGCCGGTGCCGGGTCGCCAGCAGCTCACCGAG
>NZ_VWSD01000241.1 GCF_009829685.1 Cellulomonas citrea | reverse complement strand
GGGCGGCGCCGCCGGTACGGGCACGGCAGGTGCCGAAGCGGGCGGTACCGGCGCAACCGGTGGCGCCGGTGCGGCAGCCGGGGCAGGCACCGTCGGCGGCGCGACGGGCGGCACGGGCGCGGGGGCCGACCAGGCCGTCGGCGCCGCGACCGGAGCATCCGGCGGCGGGAGCACCGGGTTGTCGGGGACGCCCCAGACCGGTGCGGTCCAGCCGGGCGCAGACGCCTCGGCGGGCGGGAGCACCGGGGTAGCAGGCATCGGGAGCACCGGACCGACCGGGGCCTGGGGCACAGGCGCGACCGGGACCTGCACCATCGGCGGGGCCGGGGCCGGTTCGCCGGCAGGTGCCCACGGCGAGAGCGCCGGCGCGGTGCGCGGCACGTCGACGACGACCGGCTGTGCCCCGGCCCACAGCGGCATCTCGGACTCGTCGACCAGCGGACCGGTGGGCGCGGCCAGCCCCGTCGGCGAGGCCACCCGCGGCGCGAGGTCCTGCTCGGGCATCGCCCGCGACCAGCCGAGCAGGCTCGCCCACACCGGCGGCACCAGCAGCGCGAGCACCGTCGCGCCCGCCCCCCGGCCCAGCCGCACGGTGATCCGGTGCGCGGCCACGACGTGCAGGTACAGGCCGTAGAGCGCCACGACCGGCACGAAGAAGTACACGACCGACCACCCGGGCACCCCACCGCGCTCGAGCAGCTCCATCTCGTTGAGCACCGGGACCCAGGCGCGCCACCCCGGCGCACCGAGCCTGCGCAGCACCGCCGCCAGCGCCGCCGCGTACCAGCAGTACACCGCGGCACCCAGCACCAGCCCGACCAGCGTGAGGACGGCGACCGTGGCCGCCGACCCGTCCGGGCTCGCCGACTGGACCAGGCTCATGACGACTCCTTCGACGACGACGTGACCCGCGACGGGCCCCGCCACGGGGACGACAACGCACGCAGCAACGACCGGGGGCTCACGGCCGCCAGCACCCGACGCCAGGGGGCCACCTGCACCCCGAGCGCGGCCAGGTCCTCGGCGGCCAGGCCCCACGCCTCGTGCTGGACCTGCTCGTCGGGCGGGACCTGCGCATAGACCGACTCGTCGACCAGCACGGCGAGCGCCGTCGCGGTCGGACGTCCCGAGGCCGAGGCGGCCGCGGCGCGCGTCGGCCCCTGCAACGGCACCCCCAGGTCGAGGCAGCGGTCGGCCAGCTCCGACCAGGCGCCGACCACGGCGACCTCGGGCACCCGCGCCCGTCGTCGCGCACGGCGCCGCAGGACCTTGGTGAGCGGGACCGCGAGCACCGGCGCCACCAGCAGGCCGAGCCCGGCCAGGGTGAGGCCCGCGATCTGCAGCACCCGCGCCCAGCGCCGCGAGGCAGCGTCGGCGCGCTCCTGCTCCGCGGTCCGGTCACCCGACCCGTGGTCGGCCGAGTCCGGCGGCTGGACCACCTTCGGGTCCGGCTGGCGCACCCGGGTGGGGTTGGACGGCGGCTCCTGCCCCTGCACCACCGGACGCGGCGGCGTGGCGACCTGCGGGTCCACGTCCATCGCCACCCAGGTGCCGCCGGGCGACCGCACCTCGACCCAGGCCGCCATGTCGGCGCCCGTGCACACGTCGGTGCACACCGCCTCACCCGCGGTGCCGTCCCCACGCAGGCGGAAGCCGAGCACCACCCGCGACTCGAACCCCAGGTCGCGCGCGAGCAGCGCGACAGCGGTGGCGAACTGCTCGTCGTCGCCGACGGCCGCCACCAGCGCGGCGTCCGACGCACCGGGACCGACGGCGTCCTGCTGCTGGTTGAGCGAGGCGAACAGGTCCTCGACCCGGGCCGTGGAGTGCCCGGCGTAGCTGGGCACGAACGTGGCGCCGGTGCCCAGCGCGGCGAGCCAGCCCTGGGCGTCCTGCGCCGTCACCGAGTGGCTGAGGTATCCACGGGCCCGCAGCAGCGCCACGAGCTGGGTCAGGCCGTCGGCGGTCCGCGGCTGCCCCTGGGCCTTCACCCAGGCGGTGAGCTGCGGGTAGTCCGCCGGGTCGATCCCGGCGGTGTCGGCCGGCTCGCCGAGGGTGGCACCCGACGGGGTGTCGGCCGCTGCGACGTAGCGGTCCCCGGCCTGCACCCCCGCCTGGCCGACACCTAGCGTCGCGACGTCGATCGCCGCACCCGTGCCCGAGGACACGTAGAACGCGGCCGCGAGCTGGTCCGCCCGCGCACCGGTGAACGACGGTGCCACGACCAGACCGTCGGGGACGGGCAACCAGATGCCCGCCAGACCCGGGCCGACCGTCACCGTCACCCGGCTCGCGGCCCCCGGTGCCGAGCTGCGGGGCAGCCGGACGAACTCCCCGTCCGGCCCGCTGGTCGAGGAGGTGAAGTGCACGCCGTCGTAGCTGTCGAGCACCGCCATCCGCAACCGGTCGACCGGCGCCCCGCTCACCTGGACCGACAGCAGCTGCGCGGTGGCGCTCTGCGGGCCGAACCACGAGCGGTACCCGTCCAGCGGACTGGTCTGCGCCTGGACCGCGAGCACCGGCTCGGCGCCCTCGCGCAGCGTGTGCCGGGCGGCGGCCTGCGTCACCTGCGGCGCGACCAGCACCCCGGCGAGCAGCGCGAGCCCCACCATCGCCACGGCCAGCACCGGTGGCACGGCCACGCCCCG
>NZ_VWSD01000240.1 GCF_009829685.1 Cellulomonas citrea | reverse complement strand
CCCCGCCCCAGCGGCCGGCGGCGACCCCGCCCCCCGGCGCCTGTCGCGCCGCGGGCGTCTCGTGGTGCTCGACCTGGCCGGCCTCAGCGACGTCGACGTCCTGCTGGAGCACCTGGCGCAGCTGTGCGAGGGCTCCTCGCGACGCTCCGCCTGCCGGACCCCGCTCACCTCGACCGAGCGCGCGGTGCACGCCCTGCTGGGCCAGGGCTACTCCAACGCCGGGATCGCCGACCTGCTGCAGCTCTCGCCCAAGACGGTGGAGGGCTGCGTCTCGGCGGTGTTCGCCAAGCTGGGCCTGCCGCGGGACGACCCGGCCCGCAACCGCCGGGTGGCAGCCGCGCTGCGCTGGTTCGCCACGGCCAGCTGAGCACCGATACCCCCTAGGGGTATAGTGGGGCCTCACGAAGGAGGTCCCATGCACGGGTACACGAGCGACAAGGACGCCTACCTCAAGCGGCTGCGCCGTATCGAGGGCCAGGTGCGCGGGATCGAGAACATGGTCGAGCAGGACGTCTACTGCATCGACGTGCTCACCCAGATCGCCGCGGTCACCAAGGCGTTGCAGGCGGTGAGCATCGGCCTGGTCGAGGACCACCTGTCGCACTGCGTCGTCGACGCCGCGCGGCAGTCACCCGAGGCCGGCCAGGCCAAGGTCACGGAGGCCGCCCAGGCGATCGCCCGCCTGGTGCGCAGCTGACGCACACCCCTGCCGCGCCCGCGCGGCCCGCACCCCCAGGAGCACCCATGAGCCAGACCACCCGCTTCTCCGTCGACGGCATGACCTGCGGCCACTGCGTGCAGCACGTCACCACCGAGCTGACCGCGATCGACGGCGTCACCGACGTCCAGGTCGAGCTGGTGAACGGCGGGTCCTCGCCCGTCGTCGTCACGTCCGACGGCCCGCTGTCCGACGAGGCCATCGCCGCCGCGATCGACGAGGCCGGGTACGCGCTCACCCCGCGGGGCTCGCTGCTGTGACCGCCCGGCCGGCGCTCGAGGTCGACCTCGCGATCGAGGGGATGACCTGCGCCTCCTGCGTGGCGCGTGTGGAGAAGCGGCTCGACCGCGTCCCCGGCGCCCAGGCGAGCGTCAACCTCGCCCTGGAGACCGCGCACGTCACCCTGGTCGCCGACGACGACGCGCCGGCCACGCTCGACCCCGACGCCCTCGTGGCCGCCGTGCGCGCCGCCGGGTACGACGCCACCGTGCTGCGCACCGTCCCGGCGGGGCCAGACCGCACCGAGAGCGAGACGCCCGCTGACGCCGGGCACCTCGGCACGGCGCACGACGGCTCGACCCATGACGCCGCCGACCCGGCCACCCCGACCCACGGCGACCTCGACCACGTCCTGTCCGGTCACACGATGTCCCCGGGCGAGGTGATGGAGCCGGCCGCCGACACGTCGGCCCCGACCCACGACCGCGGCGCCGACCTGCTGCGCCGGCTGCGCCTCGCCGTCGTGCTCACCGTCCCCGTGGTGGCGCTGTCCATGGTGCCGGCGCTGCAGTTCCGCGGCTGGCAGTGGGTCGTCGCAGTCCTCGCGCTGCCCGTCGCCACCTGGTCCGCGTGGCCGTTCCACCGCGCCGCCGCCCGCGCGGCCCGGCACGGCTCGTCGACCATGGACACGCTCGTCTCGATCGGCATCGTCGCGGCCACCGGCTGGTCGCTGTGGGCGCTCCTGCTCGGCGGCGCCGGGATGCTCGGCATGACGATGACCCCGACGCTGTGGCCGCGCGCCGGAGCCGGTCACACCGGCATGCCCGAGCTCTACTTCGAGGTCGCGGCCGTCGTCACCACGTTCCTGCTCACCGGCCGGTACGCCGAGCACCGCGCCCGGCGCCGGGCCGGTGACGCCCTGCGCGCCCTGCTCGACCTGGGCGCCAAGGACGTCGCGCTCCTGGTCAGCGGCCCGGACGGGCGCCGCACCGAGCAGCGGGTGCCCATCGGGCAGCTCGCGGTCGGCGACCTGTTCGCGGTGCGCCCGGGCGAGAAGGTGGCCACCGACGGCGTGGTCGTCGAGGGCACGTCCGCTGTGGACGCCTCGCTGCTCACCGGTGAGCCGGTGCCGGTCGAGGTCGGTCCGGGCGATGCGGTCACCGGGGCCACGCTCAACACCTCCGGGCACCTCGTGGTGCGCGCGAGCGCCGTCGGCGAGGCGACCCAGCTCGCGCAGATCGGCGCCCTCGTGGCCCGCGCGCAGACGGGCAAGGCCCCCGTGCAGCGGCTGGCCGACCGGATCTCCGCGGTGTTCGTGCCCGTGGTGCTCGCGCTCGCGGCGGTCACCCTCGTGGCCTGGCTGGTGGCCGGCGCCGGGCCGCAGGCGGCGTTCACCGCGGCGGTCGCGGTGCTCATCATCGCCTGCCCGTGCGCGCTCGGCCTGGCCACCCCGACGGCACTGCTGGTCGGCACCGGGCGCGGTGCGCAGCTCGGCATCCTGCTGCGCGGCCCGCAGGTGCTCGAACGCACCCGGGCCGTCGACACGATCGTGCTCGACAAGACCGGCACCGTGACCGCCGGCCGGATGGCCCTGGTCGACGTCGTGCCCGCCGACGGCGAGGACGAGGACCGGGTGCTCGCCCTGGCCGGGGCCGTCGAGGCGCTCGCCGAGCACCCCGTCGCCCAGGCCGTCGCCGCAGCGGCCGGCGAGCTGGCCGCCGCAG
>NZ_VWSD01000023.1 GCF_009829685.1 Cellulomonas citrea | reverse complement strand
CGGCGACGGCTCGACGGCGGCGGGGTCACCGGTGGTGGCCAGCGCGGCGCTGCTCGTCAGGCGCACCTACGGCGCGCTGCGCAGCGCGTCCACCAGGCTCGCGAGGGCGGTCGGGTCGGCGGTCCACTCCCGAGGGGCGGCGATGAGCACCCGGTCGCCGCCCCCGCCGTCCCGGGCTGCGACGGCGAGCATCGCGAGCGCCTGCTGCTGGCCCGCGGCGGTCCCGGCCGAGCTGCCGGTGGCCAACGAGTCGAGCTCGGCGTCCGACCGGAGCACGGTGAGAGATCCCGACGCGGTCCGCATCGTCGCGACCCCCGCGGTGCCGTGCGCCGCCCCGGGCAGCAGCAACCGGGTGGCACCTGAGGCACGCACGACGTCTGCGGTCCCGGCGTCGACCTTCGTGTCGGCCGACCACGCGAGGTCGCCCGAGGCCGCGGGGTAGGCGGCCGAAGACATGGCCCGTGACTGCGTGAGCAGGGTGGCGTCGTCCGTGCCGCCGATCGCCGCCACGTCCGGGTCCGCCCACGGCAGGGCGAGGGACTCACGCCCGTCCGCAAGCGCGGACTGCACCCCGGTGGCCCAGCTCTGGTCGACTGGACCGGCGGCGCCGGCCCGTGCGAGCAGTGCCGGGTCGACCGCGAGCCCCAGCTCCGGGACCGCGCGGGCCGCGGCCAGCAGCCGGTCCAGCCTGCCGTGCGGGGCGATGAGCGGTCCGAGCGCCGCTGCATCGGCCGCGGGCGTCGCTGCAGATGAGCTGCCCGACGCGGCCGACGCCGAGCCGGTGGCCGGCCCGACGACGGGTGCGACGAGAGCCACCTGGGCCTGCGGGATCTGCTCCGTCGACTGCCACAGCAGGAAGGTGCGCAGCCTCGCCTGGTCCGGTCCGGCGTTCACCTCGACCTGCAGCCCTCGCGGGCCCCACACGTTCGCCAGCCGGATGGCCGAGGCCGGTGCGTGCAAGGTGACGGTCGTGCTGGCCCCCGGTTCGAGCGGTGCGTCGAGCGGTGTGCGGGCGAGGACCGAGGCACTGCCGGTCGGCGTCGTGCCGTCGGCCCAGGCGTCGAGGTCGGCACGGCTGGCGAGTCGGTACCTGCTGAGCTCCAGGCTCGCGGTGGCCCCGGTGAGCACGGAGGTGCCGGAGTTGGTGATCGCGACGGTGACGGTGAGGTCGTCGGACAGTGTGAGGACGCGCGGCACCACCGAGACCAGGGTCGCCGAGAGGTCGCTCGCAGGCGTGGCGGACGGTGTCGCGCTGGCCAGCTGGCTGGAGGCCGACGTCGTCGGGGCGGGTGCGGGTGAGGCCGCTGCGGCCGGCGTGCAGAGCGCGGTCATCGCGGCCAGCAGGGTGAGTGCGGCCAGGACGACGGCGCGGGGTCGACGGCCCGTCATGCCTGCTCGGCGAGCGCGTCGAGCGCCGCCTCGGCGAGCCGGCGCTCGTTGGGGTACGAGAGCCGGGCAGGCAGCAGTGTGAGCGGAACCCAGGCGGCGTCCTCGGCCTCGCGGTCCGGATCGCGGTCCACCGTGAGCGACCCGCCGAGGGCCCGCAGCAGGTAGTGGTGCACCACCTTGTGCACCCGACGGTCGTCACCGCTGAACCAGTAGTCGATGACCCCCAGCGGGGCGACGATCGTGCCGAGGATGCCGGTCTCCTCGGAGATCTCGCGGACGGCGGCCTCCTCGGGGGTCTCGTCGCCCTCCAGATGCCCCTTGGGCAGGCACCACTCGAGACGGCCGGCCCGGTTGCGGCGGGCGATGATCGCCGCCTCGGCCTGGCCGTCGACCCGACGCACGACGAGCCCACCGGCGGAGGTCTCGTCCACCACCGGCAGCGGCTGCGTGCCTGCCGAGCCCGATGTCTGCGGCCGCACCAGGCGCAGCGGGTGCCCGCCGGGCGGCGACGGCACGCGACCGGGCTCGGGGGGGCCGGCCGCGCTGGACATGCCGACCACTGTAACGACCCGGGCCATCGACCGGGTCGGCCGTCTGGCAGGCTGTGCCGGTGTCCACCATGCGTCCCGACGAGCCCCTCGACGCCCGCGCCCTGCAGCTGCGCGCGGCGCGGGTGCTGTCCGGGCTGCCGCCGGCAGCGGTCGAGCTGGGCCGTGCGTTCGAGGCGGCCGGCTTCGAGCTGGCCCTCGTCGGGGGGCCGGTGCGCGATGCGTTCCTCGGCCGGGCCAGCGCCGACCTGGACTTCGCGACGTCCGCCTCGCCGGACCAGACCCAGCGGCTGCTGGCCCGCTGGGGCGATGCGCACTGGGACATCGGCCGGGCGTTCGGCACGATCGGGGCGCGCCGCTACGCCACGGGGGACCAGCCCGACCTGGTCGCCGAGGTCACCACCTACCGGTCCGACGTGTACGACCCGGACTCACGCAAGCCGGTGGTGGCGTTCGGCGACAACCTGCTCGGTGACCTGTCGCGGCGCGACTTCACCGTGAACGCGATGGCGGTGCGGGTGCCGAGCCTGGAGTTCGTCGACCCGTTCGACGGGCTGCGCGACCTGGCCGCGGGTGTGCTGCGCACCCCGATCGAGCCGGAGCGGTCCTTCGACGACGACCCGTTGCGGATGATGCGGGGTGCGCGGTTCGTCGCCCAGCTCGGGTTCGCGCTCGACCCCGCCGCCACCGAGGCCACCCGCGCGATGGCCGACCGGCTCACCATCGTGTCCGCCGAGCGGGTGCGCGACGAGCTGGTCAAGCTGCTGCTGGCCGCCGACCCGCGTGCCGGGCTGCGGGTGCTGGTCGACACCGGGCTGGCCGACCACGTGCTGCCCGAGCTGCCGGCGCTGCGGCTGGAGATCGACGAGCACCACCGGCACAAGGACGTCTACGAGCACACCCTGCAGGTGCTCGACCGGGCGATCGCGCTGGAGACCGGTCCCGACGGCCCGGTGCCCGGTCCGGACCTCGTGCTGCGGCTCGCGGCGGTCATGCACGACATCGGCAAGCCCCGCACCCGGCGGTTCGAGGCGGGCGGCGGGGTCAGCTTCCACCACCACGAGGTGGTCGGGGCGAAGATGACGGCCAAGCGCCTCACCGCCCTGCACATGGAGCGCCAGACGGTGCAGGACGTGTCCCGGCTCGTCGAGCTGCACCTGCGCTTCCACGGCTACGGCGAGGGTGCGTGGACGGACTCGGCCGTGCGCCGGTACGTCTCCGACGCCGGTCCTCTGCTCGAGCGGTTGCACCGGCTGACCCGGTCCGACTGCACGACCCGCAACCAGCGCAAGGCCGCGCGCCTCTCGTCCGCCTACGACGACCTGGAGCAGCGGATCACCCAGCTGCGCGAGGCGGAGGAGCTCGACGCGATCCGGCCGGACCTGGACGGCACCGCGATCATGCAGATCCTGGGAATCCCGCCGGGCCGCGCGGTCGGCGAGGCGTACCGCTACCTGCTCGAGCTGCGGATGGAGCGCGGTCCGCTCGGCCCGGACGCAGCGCGTGAGGAGCTGTTGGCCTGGTGGGCGGCGCGCGACACCGGTCCGGCCCCGCGGGCCTGACCGACCGAGGTCACGGGCAGCGCACGACGAGCAGGCACACGTCGTCGTCGAGCCGGTCGCCGACCAGGGCGCCCAGCAGGTGGTCCCGGATCTGCTCGGCCCCCTCGGTGGGCGCCTGGGCGAGGGCGTCGGCGAGGGCGTCGATCCCCGCACGCAGGTGGCGGTCGCGCCGTTCGACCAGTCCGTCGGTGTAGAGCACGAGCACGGCGCCGTGCGGCACGTCGATGTCGCCCTGGGCGACGGGGCGGGTGCCGTCGTCCAGGCCCACCGGGAGCATCGGCCGGGCGTCCAGCCGGCGCACGGTCCCGTCCGGCAGCCGCAGCAACGGGGGCGGGTGGCCGGCGTTGACGTAGCGCAGGTGCGCGCCCCCGGGCCTGGTCTGCCAGCGCAGGTAGACGCACGTGGCCACGTCGGGGGAGTCGATGTGCCGCAGCAGACCACCCAGCGCCCCGATCACCTGGGCGGGTTCGGCACCGGTCCAGGCCTGGGCGCGCAGCAGGCTGGAGACCTGGCCCATCGCAGCGGCCGCGACCATGTCGTGGCCGACGACGTCGCCGATCGTCAGCCCGACCGACCCGTCGGGCAGGGTGAGCGCGTCGAACCAGTCGCCGCCGACCTCCGACTGCCGGTCCGACGGGAGGTACGAGGCCGACACGTCCAGCCCCGGCACGGGCGTGGGCCGGGGCAGCAGCCGGTTCTGCAGCGCCAGGGCGGTCTGCCGCTGGGCCCGGTACAGCCGCACGTTGTCCAGCGCGAGGCCGGCGCGTCGTCCCAGGTGGGCGGCGGTGACCACGACCCGGGCGTCGAGCCCGCGCGGCTGGGCGTGCACGAACCCCAGGACGCCCAGCACCCGGTCGCGGGCCCACAGCGGGACCACGAGGACGCAGCCCAGACCGAGCTGCTCGAGCAGGGCGAGCTGGGCCGGTGACGTCCCGGCCCGCACGGCTGCGACGTCGACGGGTTCGGGCAGCAGGATGTCGTCCCGGTCGGTGCTCAGCGCCCGCAGCACCTGCGGTGCGCACACCCCGAGCCAGCCGGGGTCGAGGGCCTCGAGCTGGCGGGCGGCCGCCCGGTGCGCGGCGGCCGCGACGGACACGTGCACCCGACGGGCCACGCCCCGGTCGTCGAGGAGCGCCACGAACCCCCACTTGGCCAGGGCGGGCGTGGCGATGTCGGCGACGGCCTGCGCGGCGTCGGTGAGGTCCTGCAGCTCGGCGAGCGCGTCACCGACCCGGGACAGCAGATCGAGTCGTTCAGAGGTCTGCTGCAGCAGCTCGAGCTCGGCGGCGCGGGCGCGCTCGTGCAGCACCTGGTCGGTGGCGTCCGTCTGGATGCCGAGGTGGTGGGTGATCGTGCCGGTCTCGTCACGCACCGGGCTGATGACCATGTGGTTCCAGAACGGGGTGCCGTCCCGGCGGTAGTTGAGAGCGGTCGCCGAGACGGTGCGTCCGGCGTGCAGGTCTTCCTTGATCTGGTCGACGGTGCGCCGGTCGGTGCCGGCCCCCTGGAGGAACCGGCAGTTGCGGCCGATCACCTCGGCCGGGGCGTAGCCGGTGAGCCGGCAGAACTCCTCGTTGACCCAGATGAGCGGCTCGTCCTCGACCCGTGCGTCGCTGAGCACGAAGGAGAGCTGGCTCGCCACGGCGGTGCGGGCCGCGAGCTCGGCGGGGTCCTGGAGGGCGGGTCTGCTGCCCGACCTGTGGGCTGGCGTGCTGGTGGCCCCGGCGGTGCCGGGTCCCTCCGGGGCGCCGCGGGTGCTCATACTTCTCGCCGTTGCGGGACCTCGGGCACCACGGGCTGCTGCCCGGGGAGCGGTACCGCGACCGGGTGGAGGGGGGTCCGCCCGTAGACCCACGCGGCGACCAGGCACACCGCCGCGAGGGCGGTGAAGGTCGGGCGCGACCACCCGGTGTCCGGCAGCAGGGCCGCCGCCAGGGCGGCTGCGCCGACGAACGCGGCGTTGTAGAGCATGTCGTAGAGGGCGAACGCCCGACCCCGGTAGGCGTCGTCGGTGTCGCGCTGCACGAGGGTGTCGACCGCGATCTTGGCGCCCTGCACCGACAGCCCCAGCAGCACGGCACCCGTCGCGATCACCGCGAAGCGCGACGAGACGGTGAGCAGCAGCTGGCTGGCCGCCCCGATGACGAGCGACACCTGGATCCACCGCGGCGGCTCGACCCACTGGTGCGCGATCGGGGTGAGCACCACCGCGAGCCCGTTGCCGGCGAACGACAGGCCGGTGAGCAGGGCGAACGTGCCCAACCCCGCCGCAGCGTCGTGCGGGTCGGACAGCAGGTTGCGGGCGATGAGGATGAGGGCGAGGAAGTTGACGCCGTAGACGAACCGCTGCCCGGCCATCACCGCGAGCGCCGCGCCCGGGGTGCGCCGCGCCACCAGGTACCGGGCCCCGGCCACGAGGTCGGCGGCGACCGCGCGCAGGTCCTCGGACAGCCGCTGCGCGGGCCTCGCCTCGCGCGAGGGCCCGAGCTCGTCGGGGCGCAGGCGCAGCGCCAGCGCACTGGCGGCACCGAAGGCGGCGGCGGCGACCGTGAGGACGATGCCGTCGTGCACGCCCCCGCTCGGCGCGAGCCAGCCGACGAGCGCGCCGATCGCCCCGCCGGCCACCGCCGAGACCCCGCCGAGCGTGGGGGTGAGGGAGTTGGCGATGACGAGCCGGTCGGCCGGCACCACGAGCGGCTGCCCGGCCGACAGGGCCGACAGCAGGAACCGGTTGATCCCGAGGGTGACGAGCGCGAGGACGTAGACCGCCGGCGCGACGCCGGACGTCACGATGACGACGGCGAGCGCGAGGGTGAGCACGACGCGCAGCGCGTTGCCGACGGCCAGCACCTGACGCCGGCGCCAGCGGTCCAGCAGCGGGCCGGCGAACGGGCCCACGACGGTGAACGGCAGCAGCAGCACGGCGAAGGCGCTCGCGACCCCGGCGGCCGTCGTCATGCGTTCCGGTGAGAAGAACAGCTGGGTCGCGAGCCCGACCTGGAACATCCCGTCGCCGGCCTGCGACACGATGCGCACGGTGAACAGCCGTCGGAACCGGGGCAGCGCGAGGAGCCGCCGGAGGTCGTCGAGGGCCTGCATCTGCTCAGGCTAACCGCAGGGGGCGACACGCCCGCGGGGTGGTGCCCGCCGGCCGCAGCGACGACGAAGGGCCGCCCCCCGCAGGGAACGGCCCTTCGTCGCTCGAACGGTGCTGGGCTACCTCAGCGCTCGTTCTCGCCGCGGATGAAGGCCTCGAGGGCCGCGCGGCCCTTCGTGTCCTCCATCTGCACCGGCGGGGACTTCATGAGGTAGGTCGCGGCCGACAGGATCGGGCCGCCGATGCCACGGTCCTTGGCGATCTTCGCGGCGCGGACGGCGTCGATGATGATGCCGGCCGAGTTCGGGGAGTCCCACACCTCGAGCTTGTACTCGAGGTTGAGGGGCACCTCGCCGAACGCGCGACCCTCAAGGCGCACGTAGGCCCACTTGCGGTCGTCGAGCCACGCGATGTAGTCCGACGGGCCGATGTGCACGTTGCGGGGGGCCAGCTCGTGGTCCATGTTCGAGGTGACCGACTGCGTCTTGGAGATCTTCTTGGACTGCAGGCGCTCGCGCTCCAGCATGTTCTTGAAGTCCATGTTGCCGCCGACGTTCAGCTGGTACGTGCGGTCCAGGATGACGCCGCGGTCCTCGAACAGGCGGGCCAGCACGCGGTGCGTGATGGTGGCGCCGACCTGCGACTTGATGTCGTCGCCAACGATCGGGACGCCGGCGGCCTCGAACTTGGCCGCCCACTCCGGGTCGGAGGCGATGAACACCGGCAGCGCGTTGACGAAGGCGACCTTCGCGTCGATGCAGCACTGCGCGTAGAACTTGTCGGCCACCTCCGAACCCACCGGCAGGTAGGAGACCAGGACGTCGACCTTGAGGTCCTTGAGCGTCTGGACGATGTCGACCGGCTCGGCATCCGACTCCTCGATGGTCTCGGAGTAGTACTTGCCGAGGCCGTCGAAGGTGTGGCCACGCTGGACGGTGACGCCCAGCGGCGGCACGTCGGCGATCTTGATGGTGTTGTTCTCGGAGTTGCCGATGGCCTCCGACAGGTCGAAGCCGACCTTCTTGGCGTCGACGTCGAACGCGGCGACGAACTGGACGTCGCTCACGTGGTAGTCACCGAAGCGCACGTGCATGAGCCCGGGGACCTGGCTGTCGTCCGGCGCGTCCTTGTAGTACTGGACACCCTGGACAAGCGACGAGGCGCAGTTGCCGACCCCGACGATCGCTACGCGGATGGAACCCATCCTCACTCCTTCTTCGGTTTGGCCGTCGCGGCACCGCGGTGCGGGCCGGCGGTTGGGTCGGTACCGACTGAGCTGCCGGTACCGGGTGTGCGGGCGGGCCGTCCGGCCCGCTCGGTGTCGATGAGCCGGTCGAGCCAGGCGACCTCGTGCTCGACCTGCTCGAGGCCGTGGCGCTGCAGCTCGGAGGTGTACTCGTCCATCCGCTCGCGACCGCGGGCGAAGGACTGCCGGACGAGCTCGAGCCGCTCGGTCAGCCGGGTGCGCCGGCCTTCGAGGATCCGCAGCCGCGTCTCGGCGTCGGTCTGGGCGAAGAACGCGAACCGGACGTCGAACTCCTCGTCGTCCCAGGCGGAGGGACCGGCCGAGCCGAGCACCTCGCCGAGCAGCTCCTTGCCGGCGGCGGTGAGCTGGTAGACGATGCGCGCCCGCTTGCTCGCCACCGGACGGTCCTCGACGACGGCGTCCGACCCGACGATGAGCCCGCGTTCGGCGAGCTGGCGCAGGGCCGGGTAGAGCGAGCCGTAGGACAGCGCGCGGAACGAGCCGAGCACGAGGTTCAGCTGCTTGCGCAGCTCGTAGCCGTGCATGGGGGAGCCGTGCAGCAGGCCGAGGATCGCGTGGTCGAGCACGTCGGAACGAGCGCGCACGTCCTGCCTCCTGCCCGGTCCTGGACCTCGCCGCCGGCGGTCGGCCGGCGTCAGCGCGACCAGGACCCGAGGGGGCGGGGAACTCGATGTATCGAGGTGATACATCAGCAGGCTATGCCACGGCGACATGTCCGCACAACGTGACCCGGCCGACACCGCTGGTGCCGATCCCGTGAAGAGGGCGGGCTGAAGGGGTGGCGGCGCTTGGCTGCCGCGGTCGGTCCTCCATACTGGAAGGCGCGGAACGGCGCTGCCGCCCTACGGCAACGCCCTACAGGTGCAACCCGAGGGAGTCTGTGTGGCTGGGAAGACCGGGCGTCCGGCACGGTCGGACGCGCGGCGCGGCAGCTCGCGCGCCGCGGGGCGCCCGACCCGGCCCGGCGGCAAGGACGCCCCGAACCGGTTCTGGAACTACCCGCGCCCCGGCTACACCGGGCTGCACCGGTGGCTGCCCTCGTGGCGGATCGTCGTGGCGACGACCCTCGGGCTCGGTTTCCTCGTGCTCGGTGTCGTCGTGGCCGCCTACGCCACGATCAAGGTGCCGGACCCGACCGCCAGCGTCACCGACCAGACCACCAAGGTCTACTTCGCCTCCGAGGACGGGAAGTCGCCGCGCGGCAACCTCATCGGCAGCTACCCGGGCACCAAGCGGGAGATCGTCGACTACGCGACGTTGCCGCAGTTCGTCGGCCAGGCGGTGGTCGCCTCGGAGGACCAGAGCTTCTTCACCAACCCGGGTGTCGACATCAAGGGCATCTTCCGGGCCCTGGTGAACAACCTCAGCGGCGGTGCGCGACAGGGTGGGTCGACGCTCACGCAGCAGTACGTCGAGAACTACTACCTGGGTGCGACGCACGACTACGTGGGCAAGGCCAAGGAGGCGCTGCTCGCCATCAAGATCGGGCAGACCGAGTCCAAGTCCGAGATCCTCGGCCGCTACCTCAACACCATCTACTTCGGCCGCGGCTCGTACGGCATCCAGGCAGCCGCCCAGTCGTACTTCGGCGTCGACGCCAAGGACCTCACGGTCTCCCAGGCCGCCATGCTGGCCGGGATCATCCCCTCGCCGGGCAACTGGGACCCCGCGGTGAGCCCGGACAAGGCCCAGGCGCGCTGGACCAGGACCCTGGACTACATGGTGCAGCAGGGCTGGTTGTCGGCCACGGACCGTGCCGCCCAGCAGTTCCCCGCCACCGTCGCCCAGCCGGTGAGCGCCAGCTATGCGGGTCCCAACGGCTACCTGCTCGTCATGGCCCGCGACGAGGTCGGCACCGCCCTGGGGCTCACCGACGAGCAGGTGATGCGTGGTGGCTACTCGATCGTCACCACCGTCAAGGAGTCGGTGCAGAACGAGGCGATCCGCTCCGCGGGCGACCTGCTCAACGGGTCGTTGAGCAAGGGCTCGGCGCCCGACCCGAAGCTCAAGCTCGGGATCACCTCGATCGACCCGGCCACGGGCGGGATCCTCTCGCTGTACTCGGGCCAGGACTTCGTCGCCGACCAGGTCAACCGGGTCACCAAGGACGCGGTCCAGGCCGGGTCGACCTACAAGCCGTTCACCCTCATCGCCGCGCTCGAGAAGGGCATCCCGCTGACGACGACGTTCAGCGGTGCCAGCCCGCAGAAGATCGACGGCTGGGTCGACAAGGACGGCAAGCCGGTGGACGTCACGAACTTCGTGGGCCAGAGCTTCGGTCGGATCGACCTGGTCAAGGCCACCGAGGACTCGGTGAACACCGTCTACGCCCAGCTCAACGTCGAGGTCGGCGCGAAGGCCACGGCCGACGTCGCCACCCGGGCTGGGATCACCACCGAGCAGAACGGCGCGCTGTCCAACGTGCTGGGCTCGGACTCAGTGCACCCGCTCGACATGGCCTCGGCCTACGGCGTGCTGGCCGCCCAGGGGATGCGGGTCAAGCCCCACCTGGTCGCCTCGGTGCTCAACTCCACCGGCACCACCGCCTACACGGCCGACACCACGGCGAAGCGGGTCTTCGCCCCCGACGTGATGGCGGACACGACGTACGCGATGCAGCAGGTCGTGTCCCAGAAGGACGGGTCGGGCTACAAGTACATCCACCCGCTCGACCGGACCATCGCGGGCAAGACCGGGACGTCGACGAACAACAAGTCGGCCTGGTTCGTCGGCTTCACCACGAACATCGTCACGGCTGTGGCGATGTCCCAGGTGGCCGACGACGGCAAGGGCCAGGACACGATCACCCCGTTCGGCGGGGTCAGCCAGGTCACGGGTGGGACGTGGCCGGCCGCGCTGTGGGCCGACTACATGAAGCCGGTGCTCGCGATGGCTCCGTACGCCACCGACACCCCGTTCCCGGACCGCGCGAACGTCGGGCAGACCGCCGCGCCGACCCCGACGGCGGCCGACACGCCGACCGACGCGCCCACCACGGCCGCGCCGACCACCGCCGTGGTGCCCGCCTCGCTCACCAACAAGCTCGAGGCCGACGCCAGCGCCGCGGTCACGGCCGCCGGGCTGGTGCCCAAGATCGTCTCGGAGCCGTCGGCGAGCGTGCCGGTCGGCCGGGTGGTGCGCACCGACCCCGGGTCGGGTGCCACCGTGGAGGCCGGCTCCGAGGTCACCCTGGTGATCTCCACCGGACCGCCGCCCACCCCGACGCCGACCCCCCCGGCGCCGACCCCGACGGCCAGCGCGGCCGCGGCAGGCGGCTGAGCCCGCACCGAGATTTCGCAGCGGCGCCACCCGGCCGCTACCATGGCCCGTTGCCATCCCCGGGCCCGTCCCGGGATGTGACGACGCTGCTGCACCCTCCTGCCACGGACCGACCGTGGCCGCGAAGACCAGAGGAGGTGGGTATGAGCCTGCGTCAGTACGAGATCATGATCATCCTCGACCCCGAGATCGAGGAGCGCACCGTTGCTCCTTCGCTCGACAAGTACCTGTCCGTCGTGAAGAACGACGGCGGCACCGTGGACAAGGTCGACATCTGGGGCCGGCGTCGCCTGGCCTACGACATCAAGAAGAAGTCCGAGGGCATCTACGCCGTCGTGGACTTCCACGCCTCGCCGGCCACGGCCGCCGAGCTGGACCGCCAGCTCGGGCTCAACGAGGTCGTCCTGCGTACCAAGGTGATGCGCGCCGAGGCCTGAGCCCGGTCCGCGTCGCTGCGACGCGTACGAGCACGTCCGTTCGAGCACAGGAGCTTCCATGGCTGGTGAGACCGTCCTGACCCTGGTCGGGAACCTGACCGGTGACCCCGAGCTGCGTTTCACGCCGTCCGGGGCCGCGGTGGCGAACTTCACGGTGGCGAGCACGCCGCGCACGTTCGACCGCCAGAGCAACGAGTGGAAGGACGGCGACACGCTGTTCATGCGCTGCTCGATCTGGCGCGAGGCAGCCGAGTCGGTCGCCGAGTCCCTCACCAAGGGCACCCGGGTGATCGTCACCGGCCGTCTCATCCAGCGCTCGTACGAGACGCGTGAGGGCGAGAAGCGCACGGTGGTGGAGCTGCAGGTCGACGAGGTCGGCCCGTCGCTCCGGTACGCCACCGCGAAGGTGACTCGCACGCAGCGGTCCGGTGGCGGCAGCTTCGGCGGCTCGTCCTCGGGCGGCTTCTCCTCCGGTGGTTCGCCGGCTGCCAGCACCGACGACCCGTGGGCCACGCCCGCGGGCGGGTCGGGCAGCTTCTCCGACGAGCCCCCCTTCTGATCCACCCCATCCCCGGGCCTGGCAAAGCCCGGGGCTCCGCGAGACAAGGAGCACCACGATGGCCAAGCCGGTCGTCCGCAAGCCCAAGAAGAAGGCCAACCCGCTGAAGTCCGCCAAGATCGAGGCGGTCGACTACAAGGACACGGCCCTTCTGCGCAAGTTCATCTCCGACCGCGGGAAGATCCGCGCCCGCCGTGTCACCGGCGTGTCGGTCCAGGAGCAGCGTGCCATCGCCCGTGCCGTGAAGAACGCGCGCGAGATGGCCCTGCTGCCGTACTCGTCGTCGGCGCGCTGAGGAAGGGGACCATCATGGCCAAGCTCATCCTCACGCACGAGGTCACCGGTCTCGGTGAGCCCGGCGACATCGTCGAGGTCAAGGACGGCTACGCGCGCAACTACCTGCTGCCGCGTGGTCTGGCCGAGGCCTGGACCAAGGGCGCCGAGAAGAACGTGTCGTCCATCCGTCGGGCCCGCAAGGCCCGCGAGGTCGCGACCCTCGAGGACGCCCGCGCCCTGCGCGACGCGCTCGCCGCTCGGGTCGTCACGGTGACCGCGAAGGCCGGTCCTGGCGGTCGCCTCTTCGGTGCCGTCAGCACCACCGAGATCGCCGAGGCCGTCGTCGCCGCGGGTGCCCCCGCGATCGACAAGCGCAAGGTCGAGATCGGTCAGCCGATCAAGTCCCTGGGCGAGTACACCGTCTCGGTCCGGCTGCACCCGGAGGTCTCCGCCAAGGTGACCGTCAAGGTCGTCGCCGGCGCCTGACGCCAGCAGCACCACGAAGGCCCCGCCCGGTTCGCCGGTGCGGGGCCTTCGTCACGTGCTGCGACGGGTCGCCAGCGAAGGCGACCGGAATCACATCTGCCAGCAGCCGGACCGCGGTTCGCCGGTGACATTTCGGTATCGAGGCCACTTCATGGCTCTCATGGTGGCGGGACCGTAGACCCCGTCCTGAGTGATCCCGGCGCTCCTCTGGACAGCCATGACCGCCTGCTTGGTCAGTTCGCCGTAGACCCCGTCAGTCGCGAGGCTTGCGCCATTACACAGGTTCAGTGCCTCCTGAATCTTGCCGATTTCGCCGCTATCTGGACGGGACACATCGCCCTTTTGGTTCCAACACCAGAATGAGCTTACGCCGTCCGTAAACTTGGGCACGTATACAAGGTAGTATCCGTCGTTGTAGTACAAGTCCATGTAGTTGCACCCATGAACGGTGCCAGCGGCGCTCGCGGGCGCGGCGAGAGCGACGGCACCACCGGCTGCCAATGCGAGTGACGCGAGCGCCGCAGCGACTCGTCCGATCCGTCGTGATTGATCCATCTCAGAAATCCCCCTAGTTGTGGTGATGAAAAGCTGGACTATCATCCGACGCCCACCCGCGGGCGCGCGGTCGGCATTCAGCGGCCCACGATCGCGAACAGCCATCGTTGATCTTGTGGCGACAAGCGAGGCACACTTGGTCAAGCGTCTTCGTCATGCCGGGGTCCGGTAGTTCCAGAGGATGACGAACACGGCCGCCGCGTAGAGAGCGACGGCGAGTGTCACGGTCCGCATGACGACCCACCGCGGTGACCCGCGGACCCTGCGCAACGAAGCCAGGCTGAGCACCGAGACGAGTGGCGCGGTGGCAGGCATCAGGAGCTCGACCGTGAAGCGGCGCTGGTAGCCGAACATCTCGTGGAGCGGTGTGACCAGCGCCAGCCAGCTCACCCCCAGGACTACCAAGGCCAGGCTGAGGGACGACGCGACGACGACGGGCTTGTACTCCGAAGCCGGAGTCCCGCGTTCGCGAACCGCGCGCCGCCGAGCGGCGCGGCCGATCAGGACGACTGACAGCACAGCAGCGACGCCGGTGGCGACGACGACGGGACGAACCCTGGCTGGCGAGTAGTCCAGGAACGGGAGCCAAAAGTACGACGTGGTCGTCTGGGCCGCGACAGCCAGTGACCACGTCGTCGCGAGTACATCACGACGGTGCCTGCGCTGATCCGGCTGGGGACTCTGGGTCACGGTTGGATGACCGTCGCGAAGGCACTGGCGAGCTGCGGAAGCTCGTCGGCCAACTCCTGGCCCGTCGGCCCCCCGCTGACCACCTCGCCCGGCTTTCGACGTCCGCCGATCTTCGCCATCACGGGAAGGCTGACCCAAACGGTGAAGTCAGACTTGAAGAGGTGCGTCACCGCGGCACGCGCAGTAGCGGCCGAGTTATTGAAGCGCCCAGCGAAGAAGGCTCGGAAGCGCCATCGCGGGTCGCTCTGGCAGTTGACCAGGATCTCGCGGACGATGTCATCGATCCGCCGAGTGCCGTCCATCCTCCGGAATGCGAGGTATGCGTCCATGTCGGAGATCAGGTCCTTCCCGCCGAACCGCGAACCGACGCCGTCGACGCCGAGGAACTTGGCGCAGTATGCCGGGACGCGCAAGGTCGAGTCCGTCTGGCGGGCGTCGACGTAGTCCGCCCAGAAGGTCACCAGGTCGAGAGCCCAGCCGCCCAGGTCGCCGACACCTGTGGTGTCAGGGGAACCGGGGTTTCCCCAGGTCGTGTAGGACCGCGCGGTCGCGGCGAAGTGCGGGATGTCTCCTTCGTAGGAGCTGGCCGGGCAGGTCGCGGTTGCGTTCACGTAGAACAGGTCGCGGGCGAGCGAGACGGCCGCAGCCGCCGTCTGCACCATCGGCGACAGTGAGCCAACCGCACTGGCGACGGTCTCTGGCAGGGGGGTGTAGGCGATCCACTGCGGGTCCCAGTACACGGCCCGCTGAAGCTGGTGGAGGACGAAGTCGTTGAGGACCGGCCGGACGACCGGCTCGAGCGGACTCGCCTCGACGTACGTCTCGGCCTCGTAGGTCAGCTGGGTCAGGGGCGTGAAGTATGGGTGAAAGGTTGCAGTGCCATCGGCCTTGCTGATCGTGGGCACCGGGACGACGTCCGACGGACCGAGGCTCTTCGCCCGGGTGGACACGACGTTCTTGTCGATCGTGACCAGACCGGCGCCGGTCCCGACGGACACCGTCGCAATCTGGTCGAACGCCCAGGCAGCCGGAAGCGGGAACCCGAGGTTGCCGCTCCACCCGCGGGGTATGCCGGAGACCCAGGGCGTTGTCGCCAAGCCGTAGTCGCACACTCGCTGACAGACATGCCGGGCGCCGTACACCCCCACCGTGAACTCTCCGCCCTTGGCCCGGTTGAGTCCGGCATTCACGCCGTTGAAGTAAGGGACCACAAGTGTGGCGATGTCGTCCTCCGTGGCATCGAAGTCCACCGGGAACCAGATGGTCGCTCCCGGCTTGATGCCCAGCTGCCTGGCACGAAGCTGCGCGTGCCAGCCCTGCGAAAACCCGATGTCGTAGGTGAACCACTTCGCCTCGTTGTTCGACTCCTGGTAGACGGTGAACAGCCGCAACCCGGCCTTGTGGATGAGTGGGATCTCGGCGGCGCCGATCCGCTTGCCTTCGACGCTGAGGTAGCGTCCGACGACCCCGTAGCCGGCGGTGACGAGCGCCCTCGCCTTGAGCGCGTCCAGCGGGGTGCTGGTGTCGGCCACGGTGCAGATTCGATCGGGGTCACCGGTGCTGACCAGGAGCGACGCCCAGGTCTGGTAGTCGCCGTTGCCGGTGGTTGCCAGGACCGCGAAGCTCTGAAAGGCCAGGACCTGCTGCTTCGTCCCGTCAGCGAACACGCCGTCGAGACTCACGGGGTACCCGTTGAAGACCAGCGCGGCCTGGAAGAGCCGAACGAACCGGGTCGTGGTGTCCTTGCTGCCGACCTTGACTACCGCGCTCGCCCTCAGGCCGATCTGCGTTCCCGGCCCGAAGGTGCCGTTCGCCACGCCGTCAGCCATCCCCAGCTCGTACTGGATGGCGAGCATGAGCGCCTTCTGCACATCGCGCGAGAAGACGCCGTCGCAAGGTACGACATAGAAGTCGCGCCGGGACAGGTACGTCGAGTTGAGCCACTGCTGCGCCGAGCGGACGACGGAGGTGCCGCCGTAGAGCAAGGAGGTCACGTACGCGTCCATTGTGAGGAGCGCCTTCATGATCTTGGCGGTGATGGCGGCAGACGGGGACGCCAGCCCGATGTCTGTCTTCACGCTGACACACGCAGCCGCCAGCGCGTCATCGAACGTCCCCTTGGTGACATCGCCGCCGGTGTATCCCTTGCACCAAAGGGCGCACCGAAGGATGCGCACGACGTTCGGACGGCTGGTGGTCGAGTCGATGCTGCCGACGAGCGCGGTGAACGTCGACTCGGTCGTCGTGCCGAAGTTGTCCGAGAGCGCGGTGATCCCCAGCTCGTGCTGCAGCCCACGGGTGAGGGCCCAGACGGTGCGCCAACCCGTGATGCCGTCCTCCACGACGGGGGTGTAGCCGGAGACTCCGGAGTAGGTGCGGTTGACCCACTGCTGGGCCTTCACGACCTGAACGTCAGACATGGCGATCCTCTCGACGTGCGCGCGGGACGTGGTCAGACGACCCCGACGGCCACGCCGTCGACCTGAGGGTTCCCGGACGCGGTGACGTCGGCGGTGCTGTAGCCGCCGGTGTCGCGCAGACGCTCCTGTGCGCCGCCGGCGGCAACGAGCGCGACGGAGGCGAATCGCACGGCGCGACCGACCGACGTGCCCGTCGGTGCACACGACACCGTGAGCTCGAGCGACGAACGGGCCGGCACCTGTGGCAGGCGGACCGTGGTGCGCAGTGTTCCGACGTCGTCTGTGGAGACGCAGCCCAACCCGCCGACGTCCAGGAGTTGCCGGACCGTCTGGGAGCCGGCTCCACCGGCAGCTGACTCTGCCGGTGCCGGTGGAGGAGGGGACTCGAGCAGGGCAGCGGTGACGGAGCAGGAGCCGACGATGGCGGCGTCCAAGTCGATGGTCAGCAGCGTGCCGCACGGCACAGGAAGTGGTCCGACACTCTCCACCCTGAGTGCGCTGGGCAGGCGGTAGGTGCCGTTCACTCCGTCCGTTGCGCTCCACCCGGCGCTCACGACCGCGCCCCACACCGCGACGGTGCTCGTCGAGGTGGGCGCGGACCACGAGTAGGTCCGGGTCTGTGCGGTGTCCGGACGACGCGCGACGATGGTGAAGGGAGTGGGAACGCCGAGATTCTCGACGGGGTACAGGGGACGCGGGCGCAGCGGAAGCGACACCACGGTGGAGGGCTTCGAACGCGCCCTTTCTGACGGCCGCGCGACCGAGAACGACAGTGACGACACCCTGCCCGAGGCATCCACCAGTGGTGTCGCACGAGCCGTCCACACGGCGTCGTTGGCGGCGAGGATGACGTCTCCGACCACGTCGAGCAGGCGGGGGTCGAAGGCGACCGTCACGTCGAGGTTTGCGCTGCCCGACGCGAAGCCGGCCAGCTCGACGACGAGCGGGACCGCGAGCGTCGTCTCGCGCGACCAGTCAGGTTCGAACGTTCGCAGCAGCACCGACTGGAGGACGGTGATGCCCAGAGTCTGCGGCCCGGGGGGCGAGGCCGTGGCGACTCCGTTCCGGGGTCCCACGGCAACTGCCGGCTCCGCCAGCGCGAACGACGCCGCGCTGAGCGCAAGTGTTCCGAGAATGGTGCGACGACTGACGTCCATGTGAGCCCCTGTGTCCCCCTGCGACGCGCGCCCAGGAGAACCCTGCCCGGTCGACCCCTGTCGGGGCAGCGGACCTGGCAGGACGAACCTGAGTCACGGCTCTGGAGGATCACCGGCCCCCGCGGCTCTTGGAGGCTAACGGAGCGCGGGTGCGCTGGGGCGGATACGGCTCAGGCCACGCCCAGGTACGCCTGCTTGACGGCCGGGTCGGCGAGCAGGGCCTTGCCCTCACCCGTCGTGACGACCTCGCCGGTCTCCAGGATGTAGGCCCGGTCCGAACGGGACAGCGCCTGCTGGGCGTTCTGCTCGACGAGCAGGATGGTGGTGCCCGAGTCGTTGATCTCGGTGATGATCTTGAAGATCTGCTGGATCACCATGGGGGCGAGACCCATCGACGGCTCGTCGAGCAGCAGCAGCCGCGGACGGGCCATGAGCGCACGGCCGATGGCGAGCATCTGCTGCTCACCGCCGGACATGGTGCCGCCCACCTGCGACTTGCGCTCCTCGAGCCGCGGGAACAGCTCGAAGACGCGGCCCAGGGTCGCGTCGTGCTCGGCCTTGGTCTTGAAGACCCGGGCGTAGGCGCCCATCTCGAGGTTCTCCAGGACCGTCATGCCGGGGAACACCCCGCGGCCCTCGGGTGCCTGGATGACGCCGTGCAGCACCCGCTCGTGCGCCTTCATCTTGGAGATGTCGTTGCCGTCGAACCAGATCGAGCCCGCGGAGATGGGGCGGATGCCGGAGATGGCGCGCATCGTCGTGGTCTTGCCGGCGCCGTTGGCCCCGATGAGGGTGACCAGCTCGCCCTCCTCGACGGTGATCGAGATGCCGCGCACGGCCTCGATCCGGCCGTAGGCGACCGACATGTCCTTGAGCTCAAGCAGTGGCATCGTCGGGCACTCCCAGGTAGGCGGCGATCACGGCCGGGTCGGCGGAGACCTCCGCCGGCAGGCCCTCGGCGATCTTGCGGCCGAACTCCAGCACGACGACGCGGTCCGTCACACCCATCACCAGGCGCATGTCGTGCTCGATGAGCAGCACGGTGTAGCCGTCGTCGCGGATCTTGCGGATGAGGCCCTTGAGGTCCTCCTTCTCCGCAGGGTTGAAGCCGGCGGCCGGCTCGTCCAGGCACAGCAGCTTGGGCTCGGTGGCCAGCGCCCGGGCGATCTCCAGGCGACGCTGGTCGCCGTAGGGCAGGTTGCGGGCCTGCTGGGTGGCCCGGCGGCCGATGCCGACGAACTCCAGCAGCGCCATGCCGCGGTCGAGGGCGTCACGCTCCTCCGCCCGGTGGCGTCGGGAGCGGAAGATCGCGCCGGGCACCGACGTGCGGTGCCGGGCGTCCGTCCCGACGACGACGTTCTCCAGCGCGGTCATGTCGGAGAACAGCCGGATGTTCTGGAACGTGCGGGCGATGCCGAGCCGGGTGATCTCGTTGCGCTTGGTGCGCCCGAGCGGGCGGCCGTCGAAGACGACCTGGCCGGTGGTCGGGCGGTAGACGCCCGTCATCGTGTTGAAGCAGGTGGTCTTGCCCGCGCCGTTCGGTCCGATGAGGCCGAGGATCTCGCCACGCCGGATGTCGAAGGTGACGTCGTCGAGCGCGGTCAGACCACCGAACTTCATGGTGACCTGCTGCATCTGCAGCAGCGGCTCGCCGACCTTGGCCCGGATCGTCCGGTCCGGGGCAACGAGCTCGGCGACCTGCTCGGCGTCGGCCAGCTCGGGGTGCAGGTCGGCGACGTCGACCGCGACCGTCTCGATGACCCCGCCGTCGGGCAGGAACTCCTCGGGCATGGTGTCGGAGGTGACGAGCTCCTCGTCGGTGCCCAGGTGCTGGTCGCCGTGCTCGGAACCGGCCGCGGGGTCGTGCGGGGTGGTGCTCATCGGCTGCCTCCCGTCGTCTCGTCGCTCGTCGGGCGGGTGAGGGCCAGCGCCGCACGCCGTGCCGCGACGTAGACCTCGCGGCCGTACGCGAGCAGCTTCTGGCGTGCGGGGAACAGCCCCTGCGGTCGGAAGATCAGCAGCACGATGAGCGCCAGCCCGAAGAACAGGTACTTGTAGTTCGCGATCTCGTTGCCGTTGATCGGGATGCCGAACAGCTCGGTGCGCCCGAGGAAGAAGTTCGGCAGGTAGACGATGACGAACGCCCCGAGGATGACGCCCAGCTTGTTGCCCTGCCCGCCGAGGACGACCGCGACCAGGAACAGCGTCGAGTTGATGATGTTGAACGTCGTCGGGATGACGAACTGCACCTGACCGGCGTACAGAGCCCCGGACAGGCCGCCGATCGAGGCGCCGATGAGGAAGGCCCACAGCTTGAACTTGAAGGTGGGCACCCCCATGATCTCGGCGGCGTCCTCGTCCTCCCGGATGGCCACCCAGGCACGCCCGACGCGTGAGCGCTGCAGGTTCCCCACGACGAGCAGCACGACGATGATGAGCACGATCGACAACCAGAACCAGGCGACGCCCGAGGTGATGGGCGCCTGGTTGTTGCCGGCCGAGAAGTAGCCGGTGGGTCGGCTCTCGCTCACCCCGACGATCGGGTACGCGATGCGGGACAGCCCGCGGCCGCCGCCGGTGATGGTCGTGAGGTTGTCTGCCAGCAGCCGGACGATCTCGCCGAACCCGAGGGTCACGATCGCCAGGTAGTCACCGCGAAGCCGCAGCGTCGGCGACCCGAGGATGAGGCCCGAGATCGCCGTGATGGCGATGGCGATCGGCAGCGCGAACAGCCAGGCCCACTTCTGCGACAACCACGAGTCCGTCTGGTTCCACGGGCTGTCGGGGCTGGTGAGCAGACCGACGGTGTAGGCGCCGATCGCGTAGAACCCGACGTAGCCCAGGTCGAGCAGACCGGCCTGGCCGACGACGACGTTGAGGCCGATCGCCAGCAGCGCGTACATGCCGAACTGCGCCAGGACCCCGGCGAAGTCGGTGCCGACGGTCGTGAGGACCGGCGGCTTGATGATCGGCAGCAGTGCGATGAGCACGATGAACGGCACGCCGACGGCCCACTGCGTCGGGCGGGCGAGCGCGTCCCACCACAGGCGGAACCGGTCCCCGATGCCGAGGTGGGCGACGGTGCTGGTGGTCTCGGTGCTCATGCTCGGGCCCTCCCCAAGGACTCGCCCAGGATGCCGGTCGGTCGGAACATCAGCACGAGGATGAGCAGCACGAACGCGACCACGTCGCGCCACTCGGTGCCGAACAGCGCCTGGCCGTACAGCTCCATGACCCCGAGCAGCAGCCCGCCGAGCAGGGCGCCGCGCAGGTTGCCGATGCCGCCGAGCACCGCGGCGCAGAACGCCTTGATGCCCAGGATGAACCCACCGGAGTACAGGATGCCGCTGGGCACCCGCAGCGTGTAGAGCAGCGCGGCCGCACCGGCGAGGATGCCGCCGATGAGGAACGTGAGCATGATGATCCGCTCACGCGAGACGCCCATGAGGGTCGCGGTGACCGGGTCCTGCGCGACGGCGCGGATGCCGCGGCCGAACTTGGTGCGGTTGATGAAGACGTCGGCCGCGAACGCGAGCGTGAGCGCGGAGACCACGATGACGATCTCGATGTTGCTGATCGAGGTGTTCGCGAACGAGATGACGTCGCTGGCCTGGACCAGGCGGATCGGCTGCTGGGCGTTCACGCCGCCGAGGGTGCCGCCGGTCAGCTTCGGCAGGACGAAGTGCACGAACTCCTGGATGACGAACGAGGCACCGATCGCGGTGATGAGGAACACCAGCGAGGGTGCACCGCGTTTGCGCAGCGGCCGGTAGGCGACCCGCTCCAGGCCGACGGCCGCGCCGCCGGCGACGGCCATGCCGCCCAGCATCGCGATGCCGAGGTAGACGATGGTCATCATCGTGCCCTCGGAGTACGCGTTCCCGCTGGGGCCGAAACCGAGCAGCATGAGCGTCGCGTACTGGCCGAACATGCCGAGCATGAAGATCTCGGAGTGCGCGAAGTTGATGAGACGCAGCACGCCGTAGACCAGCGTGTAGCCGACCGCGACGAGGGCGTAGATCGCGCCGTAGGTGAGTCCGTCGATGGTCAGGGCCCAGAAGTTCCGGGCCAGGGCACCGAGGTCGAAGCTGATGACGCTGTCCGCCAGGAGCTGACCGCCGGCGACTGCGAGGACACTCATGCTGCTCCTCTGAGGGGAGAAGACCGGGCGCTGGAGGCTACGCCGGTCGATTCGGGGCCGACAAGCGACGACGGCCGGACCCCCGAGGGGATCCGGCCGTCGTCAGCCGATCACTTGACCTGGTACACCCAGGTGCTGGCGGAGGCGAGCTCGCCGGTCTTGTCCCACTTGTAGGACTTGGCGAGGCCGACGCCGTCGTAGCCGGCGACGAACTTCACCAGGTCGGAGCGCGTGGTGATGCCCGAGTCGATGCCCGCGAGGATGATCGTGCCGAGGTCGTAGGCCTCGACCGAGTACACGCCGGGGGCGATGTTGAACTTGGCCTTGTACGCCGTGGCGAACGCGTCCGGAGCCGGGCCGCACGGGCAGGTCAGGTAGGCGTCCTTGGCGGCGTCACCGGCCTGCTTGACGAACTCGGGGTCGTTGCTGCCGTCACCGGAGGCGAAGGCGGCGGTCACGCCACCCGAGCGCAGCTGGGAGAGCAGGGGCGCGGCCTCGGCGTAGTAGCCGCCGTAGTACACGGCGTCCGGAGCGGCGTCCTTGATGATCTGGACGGTCGCGGAGAAGTCCTTGTCGCCGGTCTTGACCTTGGCGGCGCAGGCGGAGTCCGCGACGGAGCCCAGGGTCTGGGTGACGACCTCGGCCAGGCCGATGCCGTAGTCGGAGTCGTCGGCGACGACGCAGACCTTCTTGTAGCCCAGCGTGTCCTTGAGGTAGGACGCGATGGCCCCGCCCTGGGAGTTGTCGTTGCCCAGACCGCGGAAGAAGTTGCTCCAGCCGTTCTTCGTCAGACCGGGGTTGGTGGCCGACGCGGTGAGCGAGAGCAGGTCGGCCTGGTTGAAGATCGGGCCGGTCGCCTTGGTCTCACCGGAGAACGCCGGGCCGAGCAGGCCGATCACGGAGGTGTCGGAGACGATCTGCGGGGCGACCTGGGTGGCCTTCTGCGGGTCGCCCTCGGTGTCGAACTGCTTGACCTCGACCTTGCAGTCCGGGTTGGCCGCGTTGTGCTCGTCGACCGCGAGGGTCAGACCGTTGAGGATGTTGATGCCCAGCGCGGCGTTGGCGCCGGTGAGGGCACCCGCCATGGCGATGGAGACGCCGGAGCACTTGGCACCGCCCTTGCCGGCGGGGGTGGCCGCAGCGCTCGACCCCGAGCTCTTGACCTCCTTGCCGGAGGCGTCCACCTGGACGAGCGGGGTGATCGCCAGGGCGCCGGCCGCGGTGGCCGAGCCCGAGGCGGTGGTCTCGCCGCCGGCCGACTTCGACGAACAGCCGGCGAGCACCAGTCCGGCTGTGACGAGGATCGCCATTCCGGCCAGGCGCGGAGTCGATCTGCGCATGTGTACTACCTCCGTGGTTGTCGGGTCGCGCGACGGCACAGCCCGTCCCGACGCGTGTGCGCCGGGGATTGGCACGCAACGTAGGCCCGCCGCGTTTCGGTGTGGTTACCGCACCACGGATACAGGTCACGAATCGAGGTCATGCCTGCAACGGACTGGTCACGACCGCGCGCCCAGCCGGCGGTGGACACGGGCTGTCCAGCACGTGAACGGGGCTCGAACGGGCCGGTGTCCCCAGCCGGTGCATGGCGTCGGACGAGGTCACGGGCCCGGTCGGAGCGGGATTTCACCCGATGCGTCCACACCCCTGTCCACGATGTGTGGACAACTCTCCGCGCTTGTCCACAGGGTCGCCTCCACCTGTGTGTATCCGGCGTGGTGGCCGGGGGCGCCAGCCCCTACGCTCCCAGACGCGAAGGACGACCGCCTGGAACCGACGGGCCGTCGGACCACGGCGGTCGGGGGACGTGTCGGAGGGCCCTGGTAGGACGGTGTCCTCTCAGGTGGGGCGAACGGTGGGCGGCCGGTGACGATCGACGAGCTGGAGTACGGGCTGGCACCCGAGGGTGGCCGGACCGGCGGCGACCGGACCCCGCCGCAGGACCTGGACGCGGAGCGCTCGGTGCTCGGCGGCATGATGATCAGCAAGGACGCCATCGCCGACGTCGTCGAGCAGCTGCGCGGCACCGACTTCTACCGCCCCGCGCACGAGGCGATCTACGACGCGGTCACCGACCTGTACGGGCGCGGCGAACCGGCCGACGCGGTCACGGTGGCCGACGAGCTCACCAAGCGCGGCGACCTGGCGCGGGTGGGCGGCGCCCCTTACCTGCACACCCTGATCGCGGCGGTGCCGACCGCGGCCAACGCCGGCTACTACGCGCGCATCGTGCGTGAGCGGGCGGTGCTGCGCCGGCTCGTCGAGGCCGGGACGCGCATCGTCCAGCTCGGCTACGGCGCCGACGGCGGCGACGTCGACGAGCTCGTCAACAACGCCCAGGCCGAGGTCTACGCCGTCACCGAGCGGCGGGCCAGCGAGGACTACCTGCCGCTGTCGGCCATCATCACCGGCACGGTCGACGAGATCGAGTCCGTCGGGCAGCGCGGCGGCCAGATGCACGGGGTCCCCACCGGGTTCGCCGACCTGGACAAGCTCACCAACGGGCTGCACCCCGGCCAGATGATCGTGCTCGCGGCGCGGCCGGCCATCGGCAAGTCGACTCTGGGCATCGACATCGCACGCTCGGCCTCGATCAAGCACGGGCTGGCCTCGGTGGTGTTCTCCCTGGAGATGAGCCGCAACGAGATCACCATGCGTCTGCTGTCGGCCGAGGCCAAGGTGCACCTGCAGAAGATGCGCACCGGGCAGATGAACGAGGACGACTGGCGCAAGGTCGCCGCGACGATGGGTCGCATCTCCGAGGCGCCGCTGTTCATCGACGACTCGCCGAACATGTCGCTTATGGAGATCCGGGCCAAGTGCCGCCGGCTCAAGCAGCGGCACGACCTCAAGCTCGTGGTCATCGACTACCTGCAGCTCATGAGCTCGGGCAAACGCGTCGAGTCGCGCCAGCAGGAGGTCAGCGAGTTCTCCCGCGCCCTCAAGCTGCTGGCCAAGGAGCTCGAGGTCCCTGTCATCGCGATCTCCCAGCTCAACCGTGGGCCCGAGCAGCGCACCGACAAGAAGCCGCAGATGTCCGACCTGCGCGAGTCCGGCTGCCTCACGGCGGACACCACCGTGCTGCGGGCCGACACCGGTGCGGCCACCTCGCTGGGTGAGCTGCACGCGCTGGGCCTGCGCGACGTGCCGGTCTGGGCCCTGGACGAGCGGCTGCAGTACGTGCGCCGCCACCTCACCCACGTCTTCCCCACCGGGGTGAAGCCCACCTACCGGCTGCGGCTGGCCTCGGGGCGTGAGGTCACCGCCACCGCCAACCACCCGTTCCTCACCTACGACGGGTGGCTGCCGCTCGGTGAGCTCGCCGTCGGCGACCGCGTCGGTGTGGCGCGGCACGTGCCGGGGCCCGAGCGGACCACCGCCTGGGACGCCCGACGCGTCGTGCTGCTCGCCCACCTGCTCGCCGCCGGTGCGTACTCCGTCGGCGCCGACGTGCGGTACCTCACGGCCGACCCGGTGTGCGCGCAGGCGGTCACCGAGGCGGTCGGCGTGCTCGGCGGGGAGGCGCGGCCCCAGGGTGAGCAGGGGTCGCGGGCGATCGTGCTGCGGCTCGCCGGTGCGCCACGGGACGGGTCGGGGTCCGACGGCGGTGCCGTCGGCGAGGGCGGGCCGGTCGCGGACTGGCTGGACGACCTGGGGCTGCTGCGCGCCGAGCCTGACGAGCGGTTCGTGCCCGAGGCGGTGGCGAGCCTGCCCAAGGAGCAGATCGCGCTGTTCGTGCGGCACCTGTGGTCGGCGGCGGGGACTGTGGCGGTGCATGCGCACGGGCGCGGCGGGCAGATCGCGTACCGCTCGCCCTCGCGGCGGCTCGTCGACCAGGTGGCCACGCTGCTGCTGCGGTTCGGGATCAGCACCCGCATCGTGCAGCCGACCCCCGGCGGGGTGCCGTCGTGGCGGCTGGAGGTGACCGGGCAGGACGACCAGCGCCGGTTCCTGCAGGAGATCGGCCTGGTCGGGGCGCGCGCCGCAGCGGCCGACCGGCTGCTCACCTCGGTGCGCGAGGCCCAGGCCGCGGCCGCCGAGACCCGGGCCGCGCTCGCCCGGGAGGCCGTGTGGCACGGCGTCGGCCAGGTGGTCGCCGGAGTGCCGGCCCAGGGCACGGCGCCGAGCCTGTCCGGGCACATCCCGGTGGTCGCCGCACCGTCGCCGCGCGGTGACGAGGTCTCAGCCGACGGTGGTCGGGTTGCTCAGGGCGGCCCGGCCGAGCTTGCGGTGGCGGCTGGTCCCGCGGTGCCGTCTGACCGCGCAGTGCCTTCCGACCGCGCAGTGCCGGCCGACCGCGGGGAGGCGACCGGTCGGGCCCCGCTCGCCCAGGTCACGGCGATGCTCGATGCGGCCGACTTCGACGTGGACGCCGTCAACGACGTGCTGTGGGACCGGGTGATGTCGGTGGAGCCGGCCGGTGAGCAGCAGGTGTTCGACGCCACCGTGCTGGGCACCCACAACTTCGTGGCCAACGGCATCGCCGCCCACAACTCCATCGAGCAGGACGCCGACATGGTGATCCTGCTGCACCGCGAGGACGCCTACGAACGCGAGTCCCCGCGGGCCGGCGAGGCCGACCTCATCGTCGCCAAGCACCGCAACGGGCCCACCGACACGATCACCGTCGCGTTCCAGGGGCACTACTCGCGGTTCGTGGACATGCAGGGGTAGGTGCGCCTGGCGCCTCAACCGGCGCGCGTCACCCCTGGGGGCCACCCGCCCGCGGCCCGCTGCTCGCGCAGGATCCGGCCGACGACGAGGAGCGCCGCAGCCTCGGCGTCGGCGCCGCCGGTCACGGTGTACGGCCGATCAGTGCCGTCCAGCCGGACGGTGACCCGACCGACCTCGACCGGCTCGGGGTCGATCACCGAACGGCGCGACCTGAGCGGCGCCGGGGCGCCGAGGTCAGGAACCGGCTGACGTGCCGAGAAGCGGGAGCTCCGCATGGCGCCGCCAGCGCTCACCGTCGCTCACGAACAGGCCCACCGACGAGATCGCCGCGGGACCGCCCGCTCGGTCGCGCACGAACCGCAGGGCCTCCCGGATCTGCCGCGCGTCGAGAGCATCGAACGCCGCCCCCTGCTCCGCAGCAGGCATCCGGCGGCGGGGCAGTGCGGTGCGGACGACCAGCCACCCACGGAGAGGGCGACGAGCACGAGCTCCTGGCCTGGGGCTCGATGCGGCACGACCAGCGCGACGGCCGTGGTCAGGGCTGCCACGAGGGCCGACCGGACGTGCCGGATGCGCCGCGCGAGCCAGAAGCCCCGATCGGGGAGCCCGGCCTTGACGAGAAGGGGTGATACGCCATCGATCGTTGACGGTGCCGACCGCGGTGCTGGTCGGTCTGCGCTGCACGCCGACCGCGGACTCGGAAGACGGTTGGCCTCGAGCGCGGAGGCATCGCGACGCCGTCCCACCCGGACCGATACTGAGCCGTGCCCCCCGAGCTGACGCTCACGACCGCGCTGACGTCGTGGACGGCTGACTGGCCCAGCCTCGTCGTCGGGGTGCCGGTGCTGGCCGCCTACCTGGTCGCCGCGCGGCGGCACGGTTGGCCGGCGCGCCGCCGTGTGGCGTTCAGCGCGGGCGTACTCGTCATGCTGGTGAGCACCTGCTCGTTCCTCGGGGTGTACGACCAGGTGCTGTTCTGGCCGCGCGCGGTGCAAAACGTCGTCCTGCTCATGGCGGTGCCGATGCTCATGGCGCTGGGGGCGCCGGTGTCGTTGCTGCTCGCAGCCGCGCCGGCGCGGGTGGTGCTGGTGCTGCGGCGGGTCGCCGGCTCGCGGCCCGCGTCGCTGCTGGGGTCGCCGCTCACCGCGACGTTCGCGTTGCTCGTGCCGCTGCCCGTGCTCTACCTGACCGGGCTGTACGCCGTCACGCTCGACCAGGCGTGGGTGGACGCGCTCATCCGGTTCGGGCTGGTGGGGTGCGGGTTCGTCTACTACTGGAGCCGGCTGCGGGTGGACCCGGCGCCGGGCACCCCGGCCCACGTCGTCTCGTTCGCCATCACGTTCGCCGAGAGCCTGGTCGACGGGCTGCTCGGGGTGATCGTGTGGCTCGGGCCGCTCATCGCACCCGAGCACTACCTCGCGCTCGGGCGGGCCTGGGGGCCGTCGCTGCGTGCCGACCAGACCGCGGGGGCCGTCGCCCTGTGGTTCGGCGGGGACCTCATCTCCATGCCGTACCTGGTGGCGCTGCTCGCGGCATGGACCCGATCCGACGAGCGGGCCGCGCGCCGCATCGACGCCGAGCTGGACGCTCGGGCCAGGGGCGGCGGCCGGGCGGGCGGCGCGG
>NZ_VWSD01000239.1 GCF_009829685.1 Cellulomonas citrea | reverse complement strand
ACGCTGAGCGCCGCGGGACGCGCGGGCAAGAGCGCCGCGGGACGCGCGGGGGCCCGGCCGCCGCAGCGGCCGGGCCCCGACAAACGTCAGGCGTCGAGGTCGAGCACGATCCGACCGTCGATCTTGCCGTGCTTCATCCGGTCGAAGATGTCGTTGATGTTCCCCAGCGGCTCGCTGGCCACGGTGGGGTGCACCTTGCCGGTGGCGAAGAACTCGAGCGCCTCGGCGAGGTCCTGCCGGGTGCCGACGATGGAGCCCCGGATCGTCAGACCCTTGAGCACGACGTCGAAGATCGAGGCCGGGAACTCACCCGGGGGCAGACCGTTGAACACGATCGTGCCGCCGCGCCGGGTCAGCCCGATGGCCTGGCCGAACGCGGCCGGGTGCACGGCGGTCACCAGCACGCCGTCGACACCACCGGTCTGGTCCTGCACCGCCTCGATGACGTTGTCGGTCCGGGCGTTCACCGTGATCTCGGCGCCGTGCTTGCGGGCCAGGGCGAGCTTGGTCTCGTCGACGTCGATCGCCACCACCCGCATGCCCATCGCGTGCGCGTACTGCACGGCGATGTGGCCCAGACCGCCGATCCCGGAGATCGCCACCCACTCGCCCGGCCGGGCGTCGGTGACCTTGAGGCCCTTGTAGACGGTGACACCGGCGCACAGGATCGGGGCGACCTCGACCGGGTCGGCGCCGTCCGGGATGCGGGCGGCGTAGGTGGCGTCGACGAGCATGTACTCGCCGAAGGAGCCGTTCACCGAGTAGCCACCGTTGAGCTGCTTCTCGCAGAGGGTCTCCCACCCGGTGCGGCAGAAGCGGCACTCACCGCAGGCCGACCACAGCCAGGCGTTGCCGACCTTCTCGCCGACCCGCAGCGAGGTCACCCCCGCGCCGAGCTCGACGACCTCGCCGTAGCCCTCGTGCCCGGGGATGAAGGGCAGACCGGGCTTGACCGGCCAGTCACCCTCGACGGCGTGCAGGTCGGTGTGACAGACACCCGAGGTCGCGACCTTCACCAGGGCCTGGTTGCGGCCCGGGACCGGGATCGGGACCTCGTCGATGGTGAGAGGGCCGCCGGCCTGGTGGACGACCGCGGCGCGCATGGTCTCGCTCATGAGGTTGCCTTTCGACGTCCGACGTCGTCGTCGACGCCGGTGTGTACGGGCGCCCGGTTCGAGCGCCGATCTCGACGCTAGGAAGGCGACGTTGCAGCCCCGTTGCAGTTCTGGGGGCCTGCAGACACCCACACCCGGCCAACCCGCCTGAGACTTTCGTCCTAGGTCGGGGCTGGGACCAAAGTCCCCCTTCGCACGTGAGCCAGACCACAGCGACCACCGCCGTGGCGCGGAGACCCCCGTCCGGCCCCCTCGGTCGACGGCCCCTGCCCCCGCGCCCCCGGCGGACGGTGCAGACTCAGGTCCTGTGACTGGGGGCAATCAGGACGTCACGGACCGCCCCAGGGGCCTGGTCCACCGCAGACGGGCCGCCGTGCTGGGCGGGCTCGTCCTCGCGATCGTCGGGCTCCGACTGCTGTCGTCGTGCGCAGCCGGCGATGACACGAGTGCGAGACTGGACGGGTGGTCGGCACCGACGAGCTGTACGACGTGCTCGTCGACGGAGGTCGACGCGCCGACCGCGTGACCCATGTCCGCCAGATCGCGGCCCGGTCCGGGACGCGAGCGCCGTGGCCGGACTGGGCGGACCCGCAGGTCGTCGACGGGTACCGCGCGCTCGGCGTCGAGCTGCCGTGGCAGCACCAGGCCCTCGCCGCCGAGGCCGTGTGGGCCCGCCGGCACACGGTGCTGGCCACCTCGACCGGTTCGGGCAAGTCGATGGCGTTCTGGCTGCCAGCGCTCACCGCCGCACGCGCCGGCCACGACACCGGTCGGATCGACGCACCGGCCCGGGCCGGGGTGCTCTACCTGTCCCCCACCAAGGCGCTCGCCGCCGACCAGCTCGCGGGGCTGCACCGGCTCCTCACCGCCGCCGGGGTGCGCGACGTGCACGTGGCCACGTGCGACGGCGACACCGGCCGGGACGAGCGGCGCTGGGTGCGCGAGCACGCCCGGGTGGTGCTCACCAACCCCGACTTCCTGCACTTCGCGCTGCTGCCCGCCCACCAGCGCTGGGCCCGGCTGCTGCGCGGTCTGCGCTACGTCGTCGTCGACGAGTGCCACGCCTTCCGGGGCGTCTTCGGGGCGCATGTCGCCCTCGTGCTGCGCCGGCTGCGTCGGGTCGCCGCGGCCTACGGCGCCGACCCGACGTTCGTGCTGGCCTCGGCGACCACGAGCGACCCGGCGCTGAGCGCCGCCCGCCTCATCGGCGTCGAGCCGGCGCAGGTCGAGGCGATCACGCACGACACCGCGCCGTCCGGACGGCGGACCGTGGTGCTGTGGCAACCACCCGAGCTGCCCGGGTTCTCCCCGCTGGGCGGCGGGGCCGCGGCCGACCGACCCCCGACCGACCAGGCCTCGGCCGACGGGTCCTCGTCCGACCGGTCCGCCGAGGGGCCCGGCGCGAGGTCCGACGGAGGGCGCGGCGCGGGGTTCGACGACGGGGACGGCCCGGTGGACGGGACCGTCGAGCGTCCTCGCCGCACCGCGACCGCGGAGGTCGCCGACCTGCTCGCCGACCTGGTGGCCGCCGGGGCTCGCGCGCCGGCGTTCACCCG
>NZ_VWSD01000238.1 GCF_009829685.1 Cellulomonas citrea | reverse complement strand
GCCGGACGACCCGCACCCGGCGCTGCCGGCGCCGGTGCTGCCGCCGATCCGGCTGGTGCCGCGGGGCTGAGCCGGTCGCGCACGGCCGGGTGAGGTCTGCCGGGCCCGTCTCGGCCAGGATGGATACAATTCAGGGATCAATTGGATACATGTTCGTCACATCTGTCGACGATCATGGCGCCCATGCACCTGACCCCGAGCGACCAGGAGAAGCTGCTCCTGGCGGTGGCCGGCATGGTCGCGCGCGACCGACGTGCGCGCGGCGTGCTGCTCAACCACCCCGAGTCCGTCGCGCTGCTCACCACCTGGGTGATCGAACGCGCTCGTGAGGGGGCGAGCGTCGAGCACCTCATGGTCGCCGGACGTGACGTCCTGCACCGCGACGAGGTGATGGCCGGCGTGCCCGAGATGCTCCCCGACGTGCAGGTCGAGGCCACCTTCCCGGACGGCCGCAAGCTCGTCACGATCCACCACCCGATCAGCTGAGGAACCCGCCATGGCCCACGCCACCGCCGACGGACCCGGCGCCGTCCGGGTGCGCCCCGGCACCGTGCACCTGAACGCCGACCGCGCCCCGCACGAGCGCGGCACCGCCGTCCTGCTCAACACCGGCGACCGGCCGATCCAGATCGGCTCGCACCTGCACCTGCCCGACGCGAACCCGGCCCTGGCGATGGACCGCGAGGCGCTGCACGGCTTCCGGCTCGACATCCCGGCCGGCACGTCCCAGCGGTTCGAACCGGGCGCCTCGCGCGAGGTCGCCGTCGTCGCGCTCGGCGGCCGCCGCCGGGTGCCGGGCATCGTGCCCGGACGCGACCCGCAGCACACCGTGGCGCCCCGGCCAGGTGCCGGACCGACCAGCCGACCGGAGGCCGCTCGTGGTTGAGATCTCCCGTGAGCGCTACGCGGCGCTCTACGGCCCCAGCACCGGCGACCAGGTGCGCCTGGGGGACACCGACCTGTGGATCGAGGTCGAGGAGGACCGCACCTTCGGCGGTGAGGAGGCCGTCTTCGGCGGCGGCAAGTCGATCCGCGAGTCCATGGTCCAGGGGCTCGCCACCAGCGCCGAGGGTGCCCTCGACACCGTCATCACCAACGCCGTCGTCCTCGACTGGTGGGGGGTGGTCAAGGCCGACGTCGGCATCCGCGCCGGGCGCGTCGTCGCGCTCGGCCGCGCCGGCAACCCGGACGTGTCCGACGGCGTGCACCCCGACCTGCTCATCGGGCCGGGCACCGACGTCATCAGCGGCGAGGGCAAGATCCTCACCGCGGGCGGGATCGACTCGCACGTCCACCTCATCTCGCCCTCGCAGGTGCACGAGGCGCTGGCCACCGGGCTCACCACCCTGGGCGGCGGCGGCACCGGGCCCTCGGAGGGCACCAAGGCGACGACGGTGACCCCCGGGGCCTGGCACCTCGCGCAGATCCACCGCAGCCTGGACCCGCTGCCGGTCAACGTGCTGCTGCTCGGCAAGGGCAACACGGTGAGCCGGGCCGGTCTGCGCGAGCAGGCGCTCGCCGGTGCGGGCGGGTTCAAGGTGCACGAGGACTGGGGCTCGACCCCGGGTGCGATCGACGCCGCCCTGGCCGCGGCCGACGAGTGGGGCCTGCAGGTCGCGCTGCACTCCGACTCGCTCAACGAGGCTGGCTACGTGCAGCAGACGCTCGCCGCGATCGGCGGCCGCTCGATCCACGCGTTCCACGCCGAGGGGGCCGGCGGCGGGCACGCGCCCGACATCCTCACGGTCGCCTCGCACCCCAACGTCATCCCGGGGTCGACCAACCCGACGCTGCCGCACACCGTGAACACGGTCGCCGAGCACCTCGACATGCTCATGGTCTGCCACCACCTCAACCCGCAGGTGCCCGAGGACCTCGCGTTCGCCGAGTCCCGGATCCGCGCGACCACCATCGCCGCCGAGGACGTGCTGCACGACCTCGGCGCCCTGTCGATCACGTCGTCGGACGCCCAGGCGATGGGCCGCATCGGGGAGGTCATCACACGCACCTGGCAGGTCGCCCACGTGATGAAGGTGCGGCGGGGCGACCTCGACCCGAGCACCCCGGCCGACAACCTGCGGGCCCGGCGGTACGTCGCCAAGTACACGATCAACCCCGCGATCGCGCACGGCATCGACCACGAGGTCGGCTCGGTCGAACCCGGCAAGCTCGCCGACCTCGTGCTGTGGGACCCGGCCTGGTTCGGTGTGCGGCCGTCGGTGGTCCTCAAGGGCGGGGCGATCGTGTGGGGCGCGCTGGGCGACCCCAACGCCTCGATCCCGACCCCGCAGCCGGTGCTCATGCGCCCGGCGCTCACCGACGCCGTCGGGGCCGACGTGTCGGTCTCGTTCGTCGCGCCCGCGGCGCTGCAGGACGGGCTGGCCGACCGGCTCGGGCTGCGGCGCCGGCTCGTGGCGGTGGCCCCGACCCGGGACGTCGGCAAGGCCCAGATGCGGCTCAACGACGCGCTGCCCCGCATCGAGATCGACCCCGAGACGTTCGCCATCGCCATCGACGGGCAGGACGTGCGTCCGGCGCCCGCCACCGAGCTGCCGCTCGCCCAGCGCTACAGCATGTTCTGAGCGGTGCGGCCGATGGGGCAGCCACGCGCGGGCGGGACCACGACGGCGCTCGTGGCGACCCTGCTCGCCGACGCCCGGCTGCCCTCGGGCGGCCAC
>NZ_VWSD01000237.1 GCF_009829685.1 Cellulomonas citrea | reverse complement strand
CGGGCACCGCCCTGCGCGCCGCATCGGGGTCTCCGTCGCCGGGCTCACCGTGCTCCCGGCCCTCGCCGTCGGCGGCTGGACCTGGCGCACCGGCGCCCTGCCCGCAGCCGCCGGCTGGCCCACGTTCGACCTGGTCATGACGGTCCTCGGGCTGCTCCTCCTGGCCTCGGTGCTCGTCCGACGAGGTGCCCGATGAACCCACCGCGACAGATCGGCAGCTGGCTCGTCGAGGCCGGGCTCATCACCGCCGACCAGCTCGACGTCGCCCTGGCACGTCAACGCGCCCAGGGCGGCCCGCTCGGCCGCCACCTGCTGCTCGACGGCAGCCTCAGCCGGCTCGACCTCTACCGGGCGCTCGCCCGGCAGTGGGAGGTGCCGCTCGTCGACCTGGTCGCCGAACCGCCCGAGCCCGGGCTCGTGGTCGACGCCGACCTGGTCGCCGCCGCCGACGAGGGCTGGCTGCCCTGGCGGCGGCGCGGCGACACCCTCGTCATCGCGACCAGCGCCGAACCCACCCCCCAGCTGCTCGAACGGGTCGGCCGCCGGCACGACGCCGCCCACGTCGAGGCCGTGGCCACCACCGACTGGGACATCACCCAGGCCGCGCAGGCCCAGTTCCGCGGCCACCTGCTGCACCGGTCGGCCGAGGAGTTCGCCGCCACCCACGCCGACCGCTCCGCCAAGTACGGCCTGGTCACCTGGCAGCGACTGGTCCCGGTGGCGCTCGTCGTCGCGCTGGTGGGCGGCGCCCTCGTCGACCTGCGGCTCACCGCCCTCATCGCGTTCGCCGTCACCAACATCGCGTTCAGCATCAACGTGCTGTTCAAGGTGATCGCAGCGCTGCGCGCCCCCGCCGTCGCGCACGCCGCAGCCCGCCGGCACCGGGCGCTCGACGAGGCCCGGGCCGCCGCCGGTGAGGCCGGGACCTGGGGCGTCGTCGAGGAGGACCTGCCGGTCTACACCGTCCTCGTGCCGGCGTTCCGTGAGGCCAACGTGATCGGGCAGGTGATGGAGAACATCGGCTCGCTGGACTACCCCACGTCCAAGCTCGACGTCCTCGTGCTGCTCGAGGAGGACGACGCCGAGACCATCGCCGCCGCCAAGGCCGCCGCGCCGCCGGAGTACGTGCGCATCCTCGTCGTGCCCCGCGGGCAGCCGCAGACCAAGCCGCGGGCCTGCAACTACGGTCTCGCCTTCGCCCGGGGCCGATACTGCGTCATCTTCGACGCTGAGGACCGGCCCGACCCCGACCAGCTGCGGGTGGCCGTCGAGGCGTTCCGCCGCGACGACGTCGAACGCGCGCACGGGCTGGCCCCCGAGCGTCCGCTCGTGTGCGTGCAGGCCGCGCTCAACTACTTCAACGCCGACTACAACGTCCTCACGCGCCTGTTCGCGGTGGAGTACGCGCACTGGTTCGACGCGATGCTGCCCGGGATGGACGGGCTGGACATCCCGCTGCCGCTGGGCGGCACCTCGAACCACTTCGACACCCTGGCCCTGCAGCAGGTCGGCGCCTGGGACCCGTACAACGTCACCGAGGACGCCGACCTGGGGCTGCGGGTCGACGCCGCCGGGTACCGGGTCGGCACCATCGACTCGGTCACCTGGGAGGAGGCCACGGCGCGGGTCCGGCCGTGGATCCGGCAGCGCACCCGCTGGATCAAGGGCTACATGATGACCGCCGCGGTGAACCTGCGGCACCCCCTCCAGTGGCTGCGCGACGCCGGTCTGCGCGGCAGCCTCACGATGGTCGGTCTCGTGCTCGGCACCCCGCTCGCGTTCCTGGCCTACCCGTTCGCCGTCGGGCTCACGGTCGTCACGCTGCTCGGCCTGCCCAGCCCCACCGGTCCGTTGCCGCACTGGTTGTGGCTGGCCGGGATCCTCAACCTCATCGTGAGCACGGGGCTGATGATCCTCGTCTCGGCGATCGCCGCATGGCGCCGCTACTCGTGGCGGATCGCGGTGTTCGCCCTGCTCAACCCGCTGTACTGGTGCGGGCACGCGGTCGCCGCGTGGCGGGCCGCCTGGCAGGCGCTGTTCGACCCGCACCGCTGGGAGAAGACGCCGCACGGGCTCACCGCCGAGTACACCGACTCGACGGTCGTCACCACGATCTGAGCCCGGAGGCCCGACGCCTCAGGCCCCGGTCGCCACCGGCCGAGACGGGTCCGCCGACCACTGCGACCAGGACCCGGGGTAGAGGGTCGCCTCGAGGCCGACGGCCGCGAGCGCCGCCACCTGGTGCGCGGCGGTCACGCCCGACCCGCAGTACACCGCCACCGGTGCACCGGCCGGCACCAGCGCCGCGAACCGGGCCCGCAGCTGCTCGTCCGGCAGGAACGCACCGACGGCGTCGAGGTTGTCCTGGGTGGGTGCGCTCACCGCACCGGGCACATGACCGGCGCGCGGGTCCACCGGCTCGACCTCACCGCGGAACCGCTCACCGGCCCGCGCGTCGAGCAGCACCCCCGGCCACCGGGCGGCGCCCTCGGCATCGGTCGTGGGCAGCGCACCGGGCCGCAGCACCACGTCACCCGGCAGCGCCGCCTGCTCACCGGACTCGACCGGCAGCCCCGCGGACTGCCAGGCCGCCAGCCCGCCGTCGAGCAGCCGCACCTGGCTCACCCCGGCCCAGCGCAGCAGCCACCAGGCCCGGGCCGCGGCCATCGCCCCGCCGG
>NZ_VWSD01000236.1 GCF_009829685.1 Cellulomonas citrea | reverse complement strand
GACGCCCCGACCGAGACGCGCGCGCTGGCGCAGGCGATCGACCAGGCGCTGGCCGATCGCGCCCGCGCCGAACGCCGGCTGCGCGACTTCGTGGCCGACGCCGCCCACGAGCTGCGCACCCCGCTCACGAGCGTGCACGGCTGGGCCGACCTCTACCAGCAGGGCGCCCTGACCGGACCGGAGGTGGACCGGGCGTTCGAGCGGATCGGGGCGCAGACCTCCCGGATGCGCCACCTCGTCGACCAGCTCGCGCTGCTCGCTCGCCTGGACGCCGACGTGCCCCTGGCCCGCACCACGGTGGACCTGCGTGCGCTCGTCGACGACGTCGTCGACGACCTCGCGGTGCTGGCACCCGACCGGCCCGTCACCTGGCACCGGCCCGACTCCCCCGTGCTCGTCGACGGCGACGCGGCCCGGCTCGCCCAGGTGGTGCAGAACCTGGTCGGCAACGTGCTGCGGCACACCCCGGGCACCGCGGCGCTGCGGCTGGACCTGGCGGTCGACGGGGCGAGCGCCGAGCTGGTGGTCGCCGACGACGGGCCCGGAATCCCGGCTGACCTCGTCCCGCACGTGCTCGACCGGTTCGTCCGCCGGTCCCGGCCGGACCGCCCCGACGAGGCCGAGGGCTCCGGGCTCGGACTGGCCATCGTCGACGGACTGGTCCGCGCCCACCACGGGACCCTCACGCTGGACTCGGCCCCCGATGCCGGCACCACTGTCCAGGTACGCCTGCCGTTGCGGGCCCCGGGCGCCTGAGGTCGCTCCCGGCCCCAGCCGCCCGAGATCCCACCACCTGAGTCCGACCGCCTGCGAGTCCGCCTCGCCCGGGTCCGGGCCGCTCGTCGACAGACCCGGCCGATGTCGCCAGGCAGCCGTCAGCCGCAGGTCAGGTTCCGGGGAGGAGGCGCCGAGCCAGGTCGGCTCGACTGGGCTCCTCGTCCCCGTCGAGAGGTCCGCCGTGCCACCGCGACCCGTCCAAGCCCGCCCCCGCACCCATCGACTCCTGCGGCTGCGCACGGGAGGCGTCGCGGTCGCCGTGCTCCTCACGCTCGCGACGGCCGACCAGGGCGCGCGCTGGTGGGCCGAGCACCAGGCCGTGAGGCGCGCCGACACCCGGCTGGCCTCGGCCGGCATCGAGGTGACCGCCGTCCGGATCGGAGGCTGGCCGTTCGTCGCGGTCGCGACCGGGCTGCTGGCCGAGCCGACCACGCTCGACCTGCGCGTCCCGTACGCCGCCCTCGCCGACCGGGTGCCGGTGCCCGACGGGGCGCAGACCCCGTCCTGGTCGGACCAGGACGGTCTGCTCACCGCCTCGACCCAGGTCACCTTCCGCGGCCGGCAGGTGCCGGTGGACGTCGGATGGACCGTCGCCGCCGACCAGGGCGACCTGGTCCTCACCCCCAGCACCGTCACCGTCGCCGGATTCCAGGTGGGCACCGGCCTGGCCGCCAAGGCCCTCGGCGACCGCGCCGAGTCCCTGCTCACCGAACGGCGGCTGGACCCCGGACGGCTGCTGCCCTCGTCCGCCGAGCGCGCCACCCGGCTCGCGGCCGTCCAGGTGCGACCCGACGGGCTCGCCCTCACGCTCACCACCGGCTGATCCAGCGCTCATCCGCTCCCGGCCCGCGGCCAGGCGTGCCACTCCGCCCGCCCAGCCCCGCCACACACCGTCCCGTCCCGTTCGAGAGAAGGTCCCATGCTCGTCGTCGCGACCGCGCGCTTCTGCGCCCGCCACCGCTGGTTCGTCATCGCCGCCTGGCTGGTGCTGGCCGTGGCGGCCATGGCCGGCACCCGGGCGCTCGGCCCGACCGACCCGGAGTCGCTCACCGTGCCCGGCAGCGACTCGGCCGCAGCATCGGTGCTGGTCGACACGGTCTCGGGCGGCGACGACACGGGGCTCAGCACCTCGACCGTGCTGCTCGTCGCCCCCGGGCCGATCACGGACCACGCCGACGAGGTGACCCGGGTGGCCGACGGGCTGCGCGCGGTCGACGGGATCGTCGAGGTCACCGACCCGCTCGCCCCGACCACCACGGGGCGACCGGCGACCACCCCCGACGGCACGGGCATCCAGCTCCGGGTGCAGTCGCAGGCCGAGGTCGACGGCGCGGCGCTCGCCTCGGTCGTCGCGGCCGCGCGCGACGCCGGGCTGCAGGTGGGGGTGGGTCAACCACTGCTCGACGACCTGGCCGCGGGCCACTCGCGCACGAGCGAGGCGGTGGGCCTGGCGGTCGCACTGGTGGTGCTGCTGGTGGCGCTCGGTTCGGCCTGGGCCGCCGGGGTGCCGATCGTCACGGCGGTCATCGGGCTGCTCAGCGGTCTGGCGGCACTGGACCTGGTCAGGCACGCCGTCGCAGTGCCGAACGTGGTCCCGACCCTGGCCACCATGCTCGGGCTGGGGGTCGGCATCGACTACGCGCTCTTCCAGGTGGCTCGCCAGGGCCGCAGCCTGCGCGAGGAGCCCGACCCGGTGGCCGCCGTGGCCCGGACCGCCGCGACCTCGGGCACGGCCGTCGCGTTCGCGGGGGTGACCGTGGCCATCTCGATCTGCGCGCTGGCGATCACCGGGGTCGACTTCGTGTCCTGGCTCGGCTGGGGCACGGCCGTCGTCGTGGCCGTCGTGCTGCTCGGATCGCTCACCCTCACACCGGCGCTGCTGGCCGTGCTCGGGCCACGGGTCGCGGCCCGCCGGGTCCGCACCGACCTGGACCGCACCGGCTGGGCCCGGTTCGCCGGCACCGTGGCCCGGCGG
>NZ_VWSD01000235.1 GCF_009829685.1 Cellulomonas citrea | reverse complement strand
CGGCCCGTCGCGCGGGGGCCCGTCACGCTGCGACCCGCCGCGCCGGGGCAGCGGGCCGGGACGCCGCCCGGCCGCGAGCGGACCAGTGTGACCGAGCGCACACCCGTACCCCCCGGGGTATCCGACCTGAGTCCTGGGATGACCTCGTGGGCCGCCCGTAGCGTCGAGGGACGCCACCGGACGCCCCGGTGCGCGCGAGGCCCACGAACGGAAGGACCGCACCGTGAAGATCGTCGTCGTCGGCGGTGTCGCAGCAGGGATGTCGATCGCCGCCCGGGCCCGACGTCTGGACGAGCACGCGGACATCGTCGTGTTCGAACGCGGTCACCATGTCTCCTTCGCCAACTGCGGGTTGCCCTACCACATCGGCGAGACGATCAAGGATCGCTCCCGTCTGCTGCTGCAGACCCCGCAGAGCCTGCGCGAGTCGCTCGACATCGACGTCCGCAACGGCGTCGAGGTGCTCGCGGTCGACCGTACGGCCAAGACGGTGCACGTGCGGGTGCGCGACACCGGCGAGGAGTACGACGAGCCCTACGACGCGCTCGCCCTGGCACCCGGCGCCGACCCGGTGCGCCCGACGCTGCCCGGGATCGACCTGCCGTCGGTGCACGTGCTGCGCCGGATCGGCGACATGGACGTCATCAAGCACCTGGTCGACGGGCAGGGCGACAAGGCGCGCACCGGCGGGGTGCGGCACGCCGTCGTCATCGGGGCCGGGTACATCGGCCTGGAGATGGCGGAGAACCTGCACGAGCGCGGCGTCCAGGTCGCGATCGTGGAGATGGCGGACCAGATCATGCCGCCGCTCGACCGCGAGATGACCACCGCGATGGAGAACTACCTGCGCTCGCACGGCGTCGAGCTGCACCTGGGCACCGCCGCCGCCGCGTTCAGCGCGCGGCCCGACGGGCGCACCCAGGTCGAGCTGCGCGACAGCACCTTCCTCACGACCGACCTGGTCATCATGGCCGCGGGCGTGCGGCCCAACGTCGCGCTGGCCCGCGCGGCCGGGATCGAGCTCGGACCGCGCGGCGGGATCGCCGTCGACCACCACATGCGGACCTCCGACCCGTCGATCTGGGCCGCCGGCGACGCCGTCGAGGTCGAGCACACCGTGCTGCCCGACACCTGGCTGATCCCGCTGGCCGGCCCGGCGAACCGGCAGGGCCGGGTGGCCGCCGAGAACATGTGCGGCCGGGACACCACCTACAGCAGCACCCAGGGCACCTCGATCGTCAAGGTGTTCGACATGGTGGCCGGTGCCACCGGCGCCTCGGAGAAGCAGCTGGTCGCCGCCGGCATCCCCTACCTCACGGTGCAGACGCACCCGCACGGTCACGCCGGCTACTACCCCGGCACCGCGATGATGGACGTCAAACTGACGTTCTCCCCGTCCGACGGCGCGATCCTCGGCGCCCAGATCTCCGGGTTCGACGGGGTCGACAAGCGCCTCGACGTGCTGGCCACCGCGTTGCGCGCGGGGATGACGGTGCACGACCTGGAGAGCCTGGAGCTCGCCTACGCCCCGCCGTTCGGCTCGGCGAAGGACCCGGTCAACATGGCCGGGTTCATGGCGACCAACCTGCTCAAGGGCGATCTGCGGCTCTGGTACGCCAAGGACTGGCCGCAGGCCGTCGACGGCGCCCGCATCATCGACGTGCGCGGTCCGGAGGAGTTCGAGATCTGGCACCTGCCGGGTGCGCAGAACGTACCGCTGTGCACCATCCGCGAGGCCAGCGAGGACTGGGACCGCGACGTCCCGCTGCGGCTGTACTGCGCCGTCGGGTTCCGCTCCTACCTGGCCTACCGGGCCCTGGTGCAGCGCGGGTTCACCGACGTCGCCACGCTGTCCGGCGGGATGACGACGTTCCGGGCCCACCACCACGTGGCACCCACCGAGGTGGACGCCCCGACGCCCGTCATCTCCTACGCGGAGGCCGCGACCTCCAGCCGGCCGGCCGCCTCGGGGGTCGTCGTCGACCTGGACTGCACCGGCCTGGCGTGCCCCGGCCCGATCATGGCGCTGCGCAAGGAGATCGAGCACCTGGCCCCCGGCGACGAGGTGCTGGCGCACGTGAGCGACCCGGGGTTCCGGCTCGACGCACCGGCGTGGGCGAAGACCAACGGGCACGAGCTGCTCGAGCTGGTCCCCGAGGGCGCCGGGTACGTGGCCCGGATCCGCAAGGGCGGTGGGCAGGTCGCGGCGCGGAGCGCGGTGCAGGCGGCGCCGAAGAAGACGTTCATCGTGTTCTCCGGCGACATGGACAAGGTGCTCGCGACCTTCATCATCGCCAACGGCGCCCTCGCGATGGGTGAGGAGGTGGCGATGTTCTTCACCTTCTGGGGGCTCAACGCGCTGCGCCGCCCGCAGGCGCCGCCGGTGGCGAACAAGTCGGTGCTCGACAAGATGTTCGGCGCGATGATGCCCAGCGGCCCGGACCGGCTCAAGCTGTCCCAGCTCAACATGCTGGGCGCCGGCACGGCCCTGATGAAGAAGGTGATGACCGACAACAAGGTGCCGACGGTGCCCGAGCTCATCGCCTCGGCGATCGAGGGCGGCGCCAAGATCGTGGCCTGCACCATGACGATGGACCTGCTCGGCATCGACCGCTCGGAGCTCATCGACGGCATCGAGCTCGGCGGGGTCGCCACCATGCTCGGCGACGCGAACGACTCGAACGGCACGCTCTTCATCTGAGGACGTCGGCGGGTGCCCGGCCGCGGCCGGCCGGGCACCCGCCGACGGTGTCGGTCAGCCGGCCGGGGTCGCGGCCCCGGCCCGGGTCGGTCAGTCGGCCGAG
>NZ_VWSD01000234.1 GCF_009829685.1 Cellulomonas citrea | reverse complement strand
GGCAGCGGCCTCGGCCAGCGCGGTGCTCGCGGTCGTCTGGGTCGACCCGCCGCAGGGTGTCGGTCGGCACGCCGCCGCGCACGCCGGGTCGGTGCTGGTCGAGGCCGGGGAACGGGGTCGGCCCGCGATGACCACCGTGCAGGAGTACCTGCTGACCCCGGACGGTGCCCGGCCGAGCGGGCCCGCGGTCGTCGGGCCCGTCGCCGCGCTGCTCTGACCGGCGCCACCGGCGCGGGAGGATGCCCCATGACCTCGCCGCGACCGACCGTCATCGACGCCGCCTACCTCGCGCACCAGCGCACCTGGTCGCTGGCCACGTTCGGGCCGGGTCCGCGCACCGACGGTGTGCTCGACCACATCGCCAAGGAGGTCGAGGAGGTGCGCGCCGCACCGGACGACCTGTCCGAGTGGGCCGACCTGGTGATCCTCGCGCTCGACGGCGCGCAACGCACCGGCGCCGACCCGCAGACCATCCTGGACACGATCGCCGCCAAGCAGGCGCTCAACGAGCAGCGCACCTGGCCCGACTGGCGCACCGCACCGGCGGGCCGGGCCATCGAGCACGACCGGAGCGCCGACCAGGGCCGGTGAGCCGACCCCGGCCGGTGAGCCAGGGAATGCCCGGGCGCCCGGTGCGTTGGCACCGGGTGTGAAGAAGATCGGGTTCCTGTCCTTCGGCCACTGGACGCCGTCGCCGTCCTCGGCCACGCGCACCGCCTCGGATGCGCTGCTGCAGACCATCGAGCTCGCGGTCGCGGCCGAGGAGCTGGGGGCCGACGGTGCGTACGTGCGGGTGCACCACTTCGCCCGCCAGCTCGGGTCGCCCTACCCGCTGCTCGCCGCGATCGGCGCCCGGACCAGCCGCATCGAGATCGGCACCGCGGTGATCGACATGCGCTACGAGAACCCCCTCACGATGGCCGAGGAGGCCGGGGCCGCCGACCTCATCGCCGGTGGCCGGCTGCAGCTCGGCATCAGCCGCGGCTCACCCGAGCAGGTGCTCGACGGCTACCGGTACTTCGGCTTCGCGCCCGAGGAGGGCCGCACCGATGCCGACATGGCGCGCGAGCACACCACGGTGCTGCTGCACGTGCTGGACGGCACCCCGTTCGCCGAGCCCAACCCGCGCCCGATGTTCCCCAACCCACCCGGGCTGCTGCGGCTCGAACCGCACTCGCCGGGTCTGCGTCAGCGGATGTGGTGGGGCGCCGGCTCGGACGCGACCGCCGTGTGGGCCGCCGAGCAGGGCCTCAACCTCATGAGCTCGACGTTGAAGAACGACGAGTCCGGGGAGCCGTTGCACGTGCAGCAGGCACGGCAGATCCAGGTGTTCCGCGACGCCTGGGCCGCGGCCGGGCACGGGTTCGAGCCCCGGGTGAGCGTGAGCCGCAGCATCGTCGCGCTCACCGACGACCGGGACCGCGCCTACTTCGGCACCGGTCAGCCGCAGGAGGACCAGGTCGGCTGGCTCGACGAGCGCACCCGCGCCGTGTTCGGCCGCAGCTACGCCGCCGAGCCGGACGTGCTCGTCGAGCAGCTCGCCGCCGACGAGGCCGTTGCCGCCGCCGACACCCTGCTGCTCACGGTGCCCAACCAGCTCGGCGTGGACTACAACGCCCACCTGCTGGAGTCGATCCTCACGCACGTCGCTCCGGCGCTCGGCTGGCGCTGACCGCGCCGGGACGGGGCCGCGCCGGCCCGACGGCCCGGAGGGGGCCGCACCCGTCGGGCATGATGGCCGGGGCCACGAGGGGCACGACGACAGCCGGGGGCAGGGTCAGGTGCGACGGGACGACGTGAGGTCGCGGCCCGCGCTGCTGGTCGGCGCGGTGCTCGTCATCGGCGTCGGGCTCGCGGTGCACCGGCTGCCGGGGCTGCTCGGCGACCTGCTGGGCGGCGCGCTCTACGCCGTGCTCGTCTACCTGCTGCTCGCGGTGCTGCGGCCGGGGGGGCGCGCGGCGGTGCTCGCGGGCGTGGCCCTGGCGGTGTGCACCGTGATCGAGCTCGCGCAGCTCACCGACGGGCCTCGGACAGCGGTCGCCGCGGTCCCGCTGCTGCGGCTGGTGATCGGCTCCACGTTCACCGCGCACGACCTGCTCGCCTACGCCGTCGGCGCGGTCGGTGCGGGTGCGGTGGACGCGCTCACGAGAAACAGGGTGCGCGACCGGCGCTCCCGCACCTAGCCTCCTCGATGCTCCTGGTCAGCAGCCGGACGGTGTGCCCGTCGCGGGTCCTGCACCTCGGCCAGGAGCACTTCCTCGAGGTAACGCCTGTCAAGCGCCGGGTTCAAGTCCCGATGACCGACCGGCGTGCGGCCACCCCGGGTGGACGAGGTCTGCGACGTCGGGAGCTCCCGCACGTCCCCCTCGGACGCCCTGCCGCACGTCGGTCGGTCGCGCGCGGGCGCCGCACGAGGGACCGCACGACGACGGCCGACGGACGGCCCGGGAGGAGGGGTGACGATGCGCATCGTGGTTCAGGAGTGGGAGAAGGTCCTGGTGTACCGGGACGGACGGTTCGAACGGGAGCTCGGCCCCGGCCGGCACCGGCTGCGTCGCTGGCGGCGGCGGACGTCGCGGGTGAGCGTGCGGCCGCGGCTGCTCGTCGTCCCGGCCCAGGAGGTCCTCACCGCCGACGGTCTGGCGGTGAGGGTCGGCCTGACCGCCACGGTCCGGGTAGCCGAGGCGCGCCGCTGGCTCGAGACGGTGGACGACCCGGAGGCCTTCGTCTACACCGCCCTCCAGCTCGCGTTGCGCGAGGCCACGTCGGCGCGCACGCTCGACGAGCTGCTCACCGCCCGGGCGTCGGTCGGCGACGAGCTGGGCGCGGGCGTCGCACCGGTCGCCGCCGAGGTCGG
>NZ_VWSD01000233.1 GCF_009829685.1 Cellulomonas citrea | reverse complement strand
CCGTCCCGGGCCAGCACCGCGGCGATGGCGGCCCCGATCCCGCGGGCGGCGCCGGTGACGACGACGACCTGCCCAGCCAGCGGCGCCGCCCAGTCGGCCGGCAGCATCCCGGCCGACGAGTCGACCGGCAGCAGCTGACCGTCCACGTACGCCGAGCGCGCCGACAGGAAGAACCGCAGCGCCCCCAGCACCCCCGGTGCGGTCACCGGCACAGACGGTGCGACGACGACGCCGTTACCGGTCGCGCCGTCGCGCAGCTCCTTGGCCAGGGACCGCAGCAGCCCCTCGACACCCTCGCGTGCGGCGGCCACCGCGGGGGCGTCGTCGGCGCCCGCCGGACGGGAGACGGTGACCACCCGGGCGCCGGACCGCAGCGAGCGCAGCACCCCGGCCAGCTCCAGCGCCGGGCCGGACAGCTCACCGGGCGCGACCACCTCGGTGAGCACGACGACCACCGCGGCGTACCGCAGCGCCGGGTCGGCGCGGCGGTGCACGTCGAGGTCCCAGCCGTCGAAGACGAGGTCGGGGGTTGCCGTCGTGCGCGACGAGGCGCCGTCGTGGGAACGCGTCGGTCCGCCCGTCGGTCCGGGAACGACGGCGTCGGGCGTGGCGGCCAGGTCCGGCACAGCCCCGCCGACCGGCCCTGCGAGCACCGCGGCGAGCGCATCGGCGTCCGCCCCCTCACCGAGCAGCAGCACCGGGCCGTCGAGCAGCGGGTCGCCGACGGAGTACCGGCGCAGCAGCGGCGGGCGCGGCAGCTTGAGCCGGCGGGCGACGGCCCGGCCGGGGTCGCGGTTGACCAGGTCGAGATAGGTGTCGGGCATGGGGGCCTCCTCAGGTCGTGGGCAGGGGGCCGGCCTGCAGCAGCATCGCGAAGCCGAGGCCACCGGCGGCGCACACGCTCACCAGGGCCCGCACCGGGCCGGCGGCCGGGTCGGCTTCGTAGCGCTGGGCGACAGCCTTGGCGGCCGAGGCGACGATGCGTCCACCGGTGGCGGCGAACGGGTGCCCGGCGGCCAACGAGCCGCCGTGCGTGTTGAGCCGGGTCCGGTCGACGGTGCCGAACGCCCCGGGCAGCCCGAGCCGGGTACGGCCGAACTCCTCGGACTCCCACGCGGCGAGGTGGCACAGCACGGTCGCGGCGAACGCCTCATGGATCTCGATGACGGCCACGTCGTCCAGCCCCAGGCCGTTGCGGGCCAGCAGCGCGGGCACGGCGTAGGCGGGGGCCATGAGCAGCCCCTCGTCGCCGTGCACGAAGTCCACTGCCGTGACCTGCGCGTCGACCACCCGGGCGAGGGGGCGCAGACCGTGCGCGGCGGCCCACTGCGCCGATCCGAGCAGCACCGCGGATGCCCCGTCGGTGAGCGGGGTGGAGTTGCCGGCGGTCATCGTCGCGGGTGTCGCGAGGCCGCGGCCGAACACCGGCGGCAGCGCCGCGAGCTTCTCGAGCGAGCTGTCGGTGCGCAGGTTCGAGTCCCGTGCCAGGCCGCGGTAGGCGGTGACGAGGTCGTCGAAGAACCCCGCGTCGTACGCCGCGGCGAGGTTCATGTGGCTGGCCAGGGCGAGCTCGTCCTGCGCGGCGCGCGTGATGCCCCAGTGCGCGGTGCTGATCGCCTGGTGCTCGCCCATGGACAGCCCGGTGCGCGGTTCGGCGGTGGTGGGGGCGACGGGGACCAGGTCGGAGGGGCGCAGCCGGGCGAACGCGGCCAGCCGGGCCTGCGGGGTGCGGGCGTGCTGCGCCGCGACGAGGGCGGCCCGCAACCGGTCGCCCACCACGACGGGTGCGTCCGACGCGGCGTCCACCCCGCCGGCGATCCCGGACTCGATCTGCCCGAGCCGGATCTTGGCGGCGATCGAGGAGATGGTCTCCATCCCGGTGGCGCAGGCCTGCTGCACGTCGAACGCGGGCGTGGTGTCGGCCAGGGCCGAGCCGAGCACGGCCTCGCGGGTGAGGTTGAAGTCGCGGGAGTGCTTGAGCACCGCGCCGGCGGCGACCTCGCCCACCTGCTCGCCGGCCAGCCCGAACCGGGCCACGAGCCCGTCGAGCGCGGTGGTGAGCAGGTCGAGCGTGCTCAGCCCGCTGTAGGCGCCGAACGAGCGGGCGAACGGGATCCGGTTGCCGCCGAGCACCCAGGCCGCGCGCGGGGCGGCGCCGGCTGGGGTGGCGCCTGCCGGGGTGGGGCCTGCCGAGGCGGGCTCGGGCGGGGTGCTGGCGGGGCGGTCGGTGGCGACCATGGGCGTCCTCTCGCATCGTTGCGGGGGACGGGCGGCCTGGCCGTGAGGTGAGGCGACCCTTCCCCGGGATCTTCCTGCAACCGACAGTACCTGATACCGTCGGTAAGGTGAACCTCACGACGACCCCGACCCCGAAGGCGCCCGCCGACGACGTGGCCGTGGCCGTCGCGCCCGCGGACGAGGTCATCGCCGAGGGCGCCGAGGAGGCCACCGCCGGCACCGCCGAACCGGTGCGCGACGGCCGGGCCGCCCGCTGGGACTCCCATCGCGACCGCCGCCGCGCCGCCCTGGCCCACGCCGCCCGCCGCGAGGTGCACCGCAGCGGGCCGGACGTGTCGATGGAGGACATCGCCGCCGCCGCCGGGACCTCGAAGTCGATCGTCTACCGGTACTTCGCTGACAAGACCGCGCTGCAGCAGGCCGTGCTCGAGCTCGTCGTCCAGGACATCGAGACGGCACTCGCCGCCGCGCTCGCCCGCTCGACGGGGGCGCGGGCCGGTCTCGCCGCCATGGTCGAGGCCTACCTGGAGATGATCGAGAGCTCCCCGCACGTCTACGCCTTCGTCACCTCGACCGGCACCGCCACCCCGCACGCCCGGCTGCTCGACCAGATCGGCGCGCTGCTCGCCGACACGCTCGCCGCGGCCTCCGAGAACGGCCCCGCGGCCGACGGGCAGGCCGCCGGCGCGG
>NZ_VWSD01000232.1 GCF_009829685.1 Cellulomonas citrea | reverse complement strand
CCCGGCCCGTCCGGCCTGCACGGGGTCGAGCTCGCGCAGCAGACCGGCGGTGACGAGCTGGTCGGTGGCCACCGAGACGGCCGCCGGCGACAGCCCGGTGGCGCTGGCGACCTGGGCGCGCACGACGGCCTGCGGGCTCGAGGTCACGCAGTCGAGCACGAGGCTGAGCGGGGTGCCGCGACCGGTGCGCCCCCGGGCCGGGGCGACCCGGCGCGGACGGGGGGCGGCTCGGGACGTCACGGAGTTGACCCTACCGCCGGACGGGGATAAATTCACGACGCGACAAAATTAGTCTTCGCCACGATCGAAGGAGTGTGCGTGATGGTGCGCAAGCCGGTTCCGGAGGACAAGTTCTCGTTCGGTCTGTGGACCGTCGGGTGGGACGCGAAGGACCAGTTCGGTGCGGCCACGCGGCCGTGGCTCGACCCGGTCGCCTCGGTGCACGAGCTCGCCAAGCTCGGTGCCGCGCACGTCACCTTCCACGACGACGACGTGGTGCCGTTCGGCTCCTCGGAGGCCGAGCGCGAGCGGATCCTGGACGCCTTCCGCGGTGCGCTGGCCGAGACCGGCATCACCGTCGAGATGGTGACCACCAACACCTTCAGCCACCCGATCTTCAAGGACGGCGCGTTCACCTCGAACGACCGCCGGGTGCGCCGCTACGCGCTGCGCAAGATCCTGCGCAACGTCGACCTCGCCGCCTCCCTCGACGCCTCGACCTTCGTCATGTGGGGTGGCCGCGAGGGCGCCGAGTACGACTCGGCCAAGGACCTGTACGCCGCCCACCAGCGCTACGCCGAGGGCATCGACACCGTCGCCGCCTACATCAAGGAGAAGGGCTACGGGCTGCGCATCGCCCTCGAGCCCAAGCCGAACGAGCCCCGCGGCGACATCATCCTGCCGACCGTCGGGCACGCGCTCGGCTTCATCGCCCAGCTCGAGCACGGCGACATCGTCGGCCTCAACCCCGAGACCGGGCACGAGCAGATGGCCGGCCTCAACTACACCTCGGGCCTGGCCCAGGCGCTGTGGTCGAACAAGCTGTTCCACATCGACCTCAACGGCCAGAAGTCGATCAAGTACGACCAGGACCTGGTCTTCGGCCACGGCGACCTGTTCTCCGCGTTCGGCACCGTCGACCTGCTGGAGAACGGCTTCCCGTCGGGCGGCACCCGGTACGACGGCCCGCGCCACTTCGACTACAAGCCCTCGCGCACCGAGGACTTCACGGGCGTGTGGGACTCGGCCGCCGCGAACATGTCGACCTACATCCTGCTCGCCGAGCGGGCCAAGGCCTTCCGCGCCGACCCCGAGGTCCAGGCGGCCGTCGAGGAGGCCGGTGTGCTGTCGCTGGCCACCCCGACGCTGGCCGAGGGCGAGACCCTCGCCGACTTCCTGGCCGACCGGTCCGCCTACGAGGACGTGGACCCCGACGCCGTCGGCGCCCACGGCTTCGGCTTCGTCCGGCTCAACCAGCTCGCGCTCGAGCACGCGCTCGGCGCACGCTGACCCCGGCGACCTCACCGGTCGCCACCGGCCGGCACCGCGACCCGGTGCCGGCCGTCGGCGGGTGCGCACCCGTGGACCACGGGTGCGCACCCGCGTCGTCGTCCCCGGGCCACGCCCGGACCGTCCCCGGGCACGCCCGGTCCGCTGAGAGGTGCAGGCAATGACGCTCGTCGCCGGGGTGGACTCGTCCACCCAGTCGTGCAAGGTCGTGATCCGCGACGCCCAGACCGGTGCGCTCGTGCGCGAGGGCCGCGCCGCCCACCCCGACGGCACCGCCGTCGACCCCCGCGCCTGGTGGACGGCGTTCGAGCAGGCCGCAGCCGCCGCGGGCGGGCTGGACGACGTCGCGGCGCTGGCCGTCGGCGGTCAGCAGCACGGCATGGTGACCCTCGACGAGCAGGGCGAGCCCGTGCGCGACGCGCTGCTGTGGAACGACACCCGGTCCGCGCAGGCCGCCACCGACCTGATCGCCGAGCTCGGCGACGGGGACGCCGCCGTCGGGGCGCAGGCCTGGGCGCAGGCCGTCGGCTCGGTGCCGGTGGCCTCCCTCACCGTCACCAAGCTGCGCTGGCTGGCCGAGCACGAACCGGCCAACGCCGCCAAGGTTGCCGCCGTCTGCCTGCCGCACGACTGGCTGACCTGGCAGATCTCCGGCGCCACCGGGCTCGACGCCCTGGTCACGGACCGCTCGGACGTGTCCGGCACCGGGTACTGGTCGCCGTTCACCGAGGACTACCGGACCGATCTGCTGCAGCGGGCGTTCGGCGCCGTGCCGGTGCTGCCGCGCGTGCTCGGGCCGCAGGCGCAGGCCGGCGTGAGCACCGGCGGGGCGCTGCTCGGGCCCGGCGCCGGTGACAACGCCGCCGCCGCGCTCGGGCTGGGGCTGCGGCCCGGCGACGTCGCGGTGTCCATCGGCACCTCGGGCGTGGTGAGCGCCATCTCGTCGGCACCCACAGCGGATGCGTCCGGCCTGGTCACGGGCTTCGCCGACGCGACCGGGCACTACCTGCCGCTGGCCTGCACGCTCAACGCCGCACGCATCCTGGACTGGGCCGCCGGGCTGCTCGGCGTCGACCACGGCGAGCTCGCGCGGCTCGCGCTGGCCGCCCCCGTCGGCGCCCAGGGCCTCACCCTCGTGCCGTGGTTCGAGGGGGAGCGCACCCCCAACCGGCCCGATGCGACCGCGACGCTCGCCGGGCTCACGCTGTCCAACGGCACACCGCAGAACATCGCGCGGGCCGCGGTCGAGGGACTGCTGTGCTCGCTCGCCGACGGCCTGGACGCGCTGCGCGCCGTCGGGGTGCAGGTGCAGCGGGCGTTCCTCATCGGCGGTGGCGCCCGCTCGGCCGCCGTCCAGCAGCTCGCCGCCGGGGTGCTCGGGGTGCCCGTGCTCGTGCCGGAGCCGGGGGAGTACGTCGCCGACGGCGCCGCACGGCAGGCCGCGTGGACCCT
>NZ_VWSD01000231.1 GCF_009829685.1 Cellulomonas citrea | reverse complement strand
GTGCGGCCGGGGGCGGTCGAGCTCGCCGACGGCCGCACGCTGGCCGCCGACCTCGTGCTCGCCGCCGTCGGCGCCGTCCCCGCCACCGAGTGGCTGGCCGGCACGCTGCCCCGCACCGCCGACGGGCGGCTGCTCGTCGACGAGCGGATGCGGGTGCTCGACGGACCCACCGGGGCCGGACGGTCGGACGTGCGCGCGCTCGGCGACGTCGCGACCCGGCGGTCGGCCCGGCACGGCTGGGTCCGCGGCGGGCACTGGGACGGTGCGCTGCGCGGTGCGCGCACGCTCGCAGCGGACCTCACGGAGGCGGCCGGAGCCCTCGACGACCCCGCGCCGTACGTGTTCTCCCAGCAGCTCGGCCACGACCTCGCGCTGTTCGGCACACCGCCCCCTGGCAGTGAGGTCGTCCTCCGCGAGGCGGGGCGGTCCTGGTCGGCGCTGTGGGTGCGCGACGGTGTGCTCGAGGCCGCGCTCGTCGTCGACAGCCCGCGCGAGGTCGGCGTCGTCCGGCGGCTCATGTCGGGGCCTGCCCTGCCCCGGATCGACCCTGGGCAGGCCGCCGACCCCGGCCGTCCGCTCACCGCAGCGCCCTGAGGCCAGGGCGGGAGAGGCCCGTCGCGGACGCCGTGCTGACGGCGCCCGCGACGGGCGGTGAGCTCTCGACGAGCCCGGGTGCTCAGTGCGCGAAGTGCCGGGCGCCCGTGAGGTAGAGCGTGACACCCGCAGCCGCGGCAGCCGCCGTGACCTCCGCGTCCCGGATCGACCCTCCGGGGTGCACGACGGCCCGCACCCCGGCGTCGAGCAGGATCTGCAGACCGTCGGCGAACGGGAAGAACGCGTCCGAGGCCGCGACGGCGCCGCGGGCCCGCTCCTGGCCGTCGGCCAGCGTGTTCGCCCGCTCCACCGCGAGCCGGCAGGAGTCCACCCGGTTCACCTGGCCCATCCCGACGCCCACGCTCGCCCCGTCCTTGACCAGCAGGATCGCGTTGGACTTCACGGCACGCACCGCACGCCAGGCGACCCGCAGATCGGCCAGGGTGGCGGCGTCGGCCGGCTCGCCCGCCGCCAACGTCCAGGTCGTCTCGTCGTCACCGGCGGCGTCGACCAGGTCGCGGTCCTGGACCAGCAGGCCCCCGCTGACGAACCTGCGGTCGAGGCTCGGCGCGACCTGCTCGACCTGCAGCAGGCGCAGGTTCTTCTTCTTCGCCAGGATCTCCAGGGCGGCCGGCTCGTACCCGGGGGCCGCGACGACCTCGGTGAACACCGGGGCGATCTGCTCGGCCATCGCGACGGTCACGGTGCGGTTGGTCGCGATCACCCCGCCGTACGCCGACACCGGGTCGCACGCGTGCGCCCGGGCGTGCGCCTGCGCGACATCGGCACCGACCGCGATCCCGCACGGGTTCGCGTGCTTGACCACCGCGACCGTCGGGACGTCGCCCTGGTCGTGCGCGGCCCGCCACGCCGCCTCGGCGTCGGTGTAGTTGTTGAAACTCATCTCCTTGCCGCCCAGCTGGGTGGCGCCGGCCAGGCCGCGCCCGGCGGCGCCCTCGTCGTCCAGGTAGAGCGCGGCCCGCTGGTGCGGGTTCTCGCCGTAGCGCAGCACCGGGCCGCGGGCGAAGGTGGCCCCGGTGACGGCGGCGAAGCCCGACTCGACGGCCACCTCGTCGGGCGCGTAGACCTCGGCGAACCACGAGGCGACGGCCACGTCGTAGGACGCGGTGTGGGCGAACGCGGCAGCGGCCAGCGCCCGGCGCTCGGCCAGCGTGAAACCACCCGCGACGGTCGCGGCGACGGCCGCGTCGTACCCGGCCGGGTCCACCACGACCGCCACGCTCGGGTGGTTCTTGGCGGCGGCGCGCACCATCGACGGACCGCCGATGTCGATGAGCTCGACGCACTCGTCCGGCCCCGCACCCGAGGCGACGGTCGCGGCGAACGGGTACAGGTTGACCACGACGAGCTCGAACGGCGCGACGCCCAGCTCCTCGAGCTGCGCCAGGTGCTCGGGCCGGCGGGTGTCCGCGAGCAGCCCGGCGTGCACCCGCGGGTGCAGCGTCTTGACCCGACCGTCGAGGCACTCCGGGAAGCCGGTGAGCTCTTCGACCCGGGTCACCGGGACCCCGGCGGCCGCGATGGTCGCGGCGGTGGACCCGGTCGAGACCAGCTCGACGCCGGCGGCGTGCAGGGCGGTGGCCAGCTCGGCCAGCCCGGTCTTGTCGTAGACGCTCACGAGCGCCCGGCGCACCGGGCGGCGGGTCTGCGGTGACGTCGGGTCGGCGACGGGGGCGAGATCGGGCAACGAGTGCGACATGGCGGACTCCTCCGGTCGGAGATGGGCCGCAGGACGTCCCGCGGCTCGCGGACCGGCGGCACCCAGGCGGGCGATGCCGACGAAGGACCCTCGGCCGCTCCCCGGTGGTCAGGCCCACCCGGCGCCAGTCGCGGCCGGGGCCATGCTAGCGCGGGCCGGGCCGCCCGATCGTGGCACGGCGCCCGTCGACGACGACCCCGTCGGCCGCCACCGCACCCACCACCTGGACCAGCAGCTCGCGTTCGACCTGCTGGATGCGGGCCCGCAGCGCGGCCTCGTCGTCACCGTCGAGCACCGGCACCGCCGCCTGGGCGAGCACCGGGCCTGAGTCCAGCCCGGCGTCCACGAGGTGCACCGTGCAGCCGGACAGCCGCACGCCGTAGGCCAGCGCATCGCGCACCGCGTGCGCCCCCGGGAACGCCGGCAGCAACGACGGGTGGGTGTTGAGGGCGCGGCCGGCGAACCGCTCGACGAACGGCGCGGCGAGCACCCGCATGAACCCGGCCAGCACGACGAGGTCGGGGTCGAACACCGCGACCGTCTCGGCCACCGCGACGTCCCAGGCGGCCCGGTCGTCGAAGTCGGCCGGTGCCACGACGGCGGTGGCCACCCCGGCGGCCCGGGCGCGGTCGAGCGCCGGGGCGTCGGGC
>NZ_VWSD01000230.1 GCF_009829685.1 Cellulomonas citrea | reverse complement strand
CCGACCGGTGGCCGCCCGCACCGTGGCGCGGTCGGGTTCGACGGGTCGCGCCCAGCCCCGCGCCACGAGCGCCTGGGCGTGCACCGAGCGGCCGTAGCCGCCGAGCAGCAGCGCACAGCCCTCGAGCTCGCTGCGCAGCGCGAGCACCTCGCGCACGTGCGGGTAGGGCGTGCGCTGCTCGGCGTGCAGGTCGTCCCCGTCGTCCCAGCACACGGCCAGGCCCAGGTCCGCCACCGGGGCGAACGCCGCGGCACGTGTGCCGATCACCACCCGCGCCAGACCGCGCCGTGCGGCCAGGAACGCCCGGTAGCGGGCCGCGGGGCCCAGGTCGGCCGTCAACGTCACGAACCCGGACGCTCCCCCCGGTCGGTACGCGGGCAGCCCAGCGGCGACCAGGGCATCGGCGGTGCGGGCCAGGTCGCGGGCGTCGGGCAGCACGACGAGCGCGCCTCGCCCTCCCGCGAGGGCCGCGAGCACGGCGTGCGCGACGGCGTCCGGCCAGGCCTCGCCGGGCGCGCCGGGCAGCGCGGACCACACCGCACGCGGGCCGGCGCCGGACCGCACGTACCGGCAGAACGCGTCCCCTCCCCGGTACCGGCTCCACGGCGTGCTGCCCGTGCCGGCGGGGTGATCCTCCGCGGCGGCCGTCTGCGCGGCGTCGGGCGGCGACGTCACCGCGGGCAGCTCGAACGGTTCGGCCTCGACCCGTGCGTGCCGAGGCGGCACGGCGAGCCGCAGCACATCGGCGAGGGTCCCGGCGTACCGGTCGGCCACCGCGCGGGCGAGCCGGGCGATCGGTCCGGCGAGCACCGGCTCGGCCGAGACCACCTTGCGCAACGGCAGCAGCCGACCGGTGTGCTCGGCCTGCCCGGTGCGCGCCATCAACCAGCCGTCGACGTCCTTGCCGGCGAACCGCACCTTGACCCGCACCCCGGGCACCGCGACGGGGTCCAGATCGGCCGGCACGAGGTACTCGAACAGCCGGTCCAGGTGCGCCGGCTGCACGTCGACGCACACCTGGGCGACCGGGAAGCTGGCCGCAGGTTGCACCGGGTCCGCCGCCGGTCGGGTCCGGGTGCGCGGCATGCCGGCCAGGGACTGCTGCACGGCGTCGGTCACGGGTGGCATCCCCTCACCGACCGCCCACACGGGTCAGCCGACAGCGGCGCGCAGCGCGTCGACGCGGTCGGTGCGCTCCCAGGTGAAGTCCGCCAGCTCGCGGCCGAAGTGCCCGTAGGCGGCCGTGCTGCGGTAGATCGGCCGCAGGAGGTCGAGGTCGGCGATGATCGCGGCCGGTCGCAGGTCGAAGACCTGCTCGATGGCGCGCGAGAGAACGTCGTCCCCGACGACACCGGTGCCGAACGTCTCGACGTAGAGCCCGACCGGGTGCGACTTGCCGATGGCGTAGGCGACCTGGACCTCGCACCGCCGGGCCAGGCCCGCCGCGACGACGTTCTTGGCGACCCAGCGCATCGCGTAGGCCGCGGAGCGGTCCACCTTCGACGGGTCCTTGCCGGAGAACGCCCCGCCGCCGTGCCGCGCCATCCCGCCGTAGGTGTCCACGATGATCTTGCGTCCGGTCAGACCGGCGTCGCCCTGCGGACCACCGACGACGAAGGCTCCGGTCGGGTTGACGAACAGGTCGTGGCCCTCGGTCTGGATGGACAGCTCGGCCAGCACCGGTGCGACCACCTGCTCGGCGATCTGCGGCGCGAGCTGGGTCTCGAGCGACACGTCCGGGTCGTGCTGGCTGGACACGACGACCGCCGCGACGCGGACCGGGCGGTCTCCGTCGTACTCGATGGTCACCTGCGTCTTGCCGTCCGGACGCAGACCGGTCACCTCACCCGAGCGCCGCACGGCGGCGAGCCGCTCGGCGAGCCGGTGCGCCGTCCAGATCGGCAGCGGCATGAGCGAGGGCGTCTCGTCGCACGCGTAGCCGAACATCAGCCCCTGGTCGCCCGCACCCTGGGCGTCCAGCGGGTCGAAGCCTGCGGAGTCCTGCCTGCTCTCCAGCGCCTTGTCCACGCCGGCGGCGATGTCCGGCGACTGGGCCCCGATCGACACCGAGACCCCGCACGAGTCGCCGTCGAACCCGATGAGCGAGGAGGTGTAGCCGATCTTGCGGACCACCTCGCGCACGATCTGCGGGATCTCCACGTAGGCGGAGGTCGTGACCTCACCTGCCACGTGCACGAGCCCCGTGGTGACCATCGTCTCCACCGCGACCCGTGCCGAGCGGTCCTGCTCGAGGATCGCGTCGAGGATGGAGTCGGAGATCTGGTCGCAGACCTTGTCGGGGTGGCCCTCGGTCACCGATTCGGACGTGAACAGACGCGCAGAAGCCATAGGGGCAAGACTACGAGGATGACGGGGGCCGTGATGCCATGAGGTGCACCACCTGGTCCCAGACGGCATCGGCGACCTCGTCCTTGGTGCCGGCGGCGGTGGCGACCACCTCGCCCGCACCGTCGAGGACGGTGACGTCGTTCGTGGCGACCTCGAACCCGCGCCCCTCGCCGACGGCGTTGACGACGAGCAGGTCGGCACCCTTGCGCAGCGCCTTCGCGCGCCCGTGCTCCAGGACGGTCGCGGCGCCGTCGCCGGTCTCGGCGGCGAACCCGACGACGACCTGCTCGGCCCGCGGACGGTCGGCGGCCAGCTCGGCGAGGATGTCGGGGTTCTGCACGAGCTCGATCACCGGCGGAGCACCGCCGGGGGTCTTCTTGATCTTGGCGCCAGCGGGGGCTGCCGGCCGGAAGTCGGCCACGGCCGCGGCCATCACCACCGCATCGGCGTCCTTGGCGGCCGTGAGCACCGCGTCGCGCAGCTGCTGCGCGGTCTCCACCGTCACCACGTCGACCGGGGCCGGGGCCGGTGCCTCGACGTGCGCCGCCACGAGGGTGACTGGCCGGTCAAGCCCGGTCTGCCCTTCATCCCCGGGCACGAGGGCTACGGCGAGGTCGTCGAGCTC
>NZ_VWSD01000022.1 GCF_009829685.1 Cellulomonas citrea | reverse complement strand
GCGGACCCTGGCGTCACCCTGGCGAGCCAGGGGGTGCTGGCCGGGTACCAGATCAGGCAGCCCGACCAGGGGAGCCAGTGGGTGCACGAGTTCAACGACACGGCACTGGACGTGCAGTCGGCGGGGCCGGCGCCGGTGCGGGTGCTGCTCGGGCCGGGAGATGTGCGGGAGCTGACGCCCGAGGCGGTCCCGACGGGGCTGGTGGTCGACACCCTGGGGGCGGGGGACGTGCTGCACGGTGCGATGGCGGCGGCGCTCGCGGGAGGGGCCGGTCCGCTCGACGCGCTGGCGGCCGGTGTCCGGACGGCGACGGCGTCGGTGCGGCACCGCGGTGCGCTCGGCTGGACCGGCTGAGCCGCTGGCCCCGGCGCGGGGTGTGGGTCTCGCGGATGTCCGAGTCGTCACGTTCTGGTCACGATCGCGTCACCCTCTTGACCGCGATTAGTTAGGAAGGTCTACTAACAAATGTGACGACGGCAGCGCAGACGTCGCCCTCCGGGGCGGCACGCAGGGTCGAACGGGCCCTGCGGCCCACGGCCAAGGTGCTGCCCGGCCACGCCCGGGCGCACAACCGGGCGCTCGTCCTCGGTCACCTGTTCCGCACCGGCCCGTCGTCGCGCGCCGACATCGCCCGCAGCACGGGCCTCACGCGGGTCACGGTCTCCGACCTGGTCGCCGAGCTCGTCGAGGAGGGCTTCGTCGCCGACCTGGGCGTGCGCACCGAGAGCCGCGTCGGCAAGCCCGCCACCCTCGTCGGGATGCGCACCGACGAGCTCGCCATCGTGGCGCTCGACCTCACCGACGACGCCGAGGCGCTCGGCGCCCTGCTCACCCCGCACGGCGAGGTGCTCATGCGCCGGTCGGTGCCGTGGGACGGACGCTCGGGGGCCGCCGCGGTCGACCTCGTGCGCGATCTGGCCCGTGAGGTCCTCGACGCGGCCGACCGTCGCGTGATCGGCGCCGGCATCGCCTCCCCGGGCGTCATCGACCCCGTCGGCACCGTCGTGCAGGCCCCCAACCGCGGCTGGCAGGACGTGCCGCTCGCCGCCCTGCTCACGCAGGCGCTCGGCGTCCCCGTGCACGTCGCCAACGACGCCGACACCCGGGCGCTCGCCGAGTTCACCTACGGCGGCGCGGCCGGCTCCGGCACGCTCGTGCTCACCATCGGCGCCGGTGTGGGTGCCGGCGTCGTCGTCGACGGGGGGCTGCTGCGCGGCACCCACTTCGCCGCCGGTGAGATCGGGCACGTCACCGTCGTGGACGCCACGACGGGGGAGACGCCGTACCCGTGCGCCTGCGGGCGTGACGGCTGCCTGGAGACCGTGCTGTCGGTACCGGCCCTGCGCCGGCGCACGGCCGGTCTCGACCACGACTCCGCGGCGGCCGCCCTGGCCTCCGCGGGCCGGTTGCTGGGGCTCGCCCTGGCGCCGGTGGTCAGCGTCCTCGACCTCGCGGAGGTCCTGCTCTCCGGTCCGCCGGAGCTGCTGGACGGACCGCTGCGGGCCGCGGCGCTGGACACCCTCCGGGCGCGCACGATGCCGGTCATCGGATCCGGCCTCGTCGTGCGCACCGGGTCACTGGGCGAGGACGTCGCGCTCGCGGGCGCGGCCGTCCTGGTCCTGTCGGGCCAGCTCGGGGTCTCGTGACGACCCCGAGCCGGCCCCTTGCAGGTCGAAAGCTCCACCCGGCGACGCCGACCGGCACTCGCCTATCTCACGGGAGGAACCCCAACGTGAAGATGCTACGTTTCGCGGCGCTCGGCGCGGTCGCCGCGCTCGCGCTCACCGCCTGCACGTCCGGCTCCGGGTCGACGACGTCGTCGCCCTCCGGCACGCCGGCACCGGCCACCATCAAGCTCTGGCTGGCCGGTGGCGACACCCCCGACCCGCTGCGCGAGTACCTCAAGACCGAGTTCGCCAAGCAGAACCCGGGCTCGACGCTCGTCATCGAGCAGCAGGACTGGGGCGACCTGGTGACCAAGCTCACCACCGCGCTGCCCGACAAGGCCAACACGCCCGACGTGGTCGAGCTGGGCAACACCCAGTCCTCGACGTTCACCAACGTGGGGGCGTTCCTCGACATCTCCGACATGTACGACGAGCTCGGCGGCGCCAAGCTGCTGCCCAGCTTCGTCGCAGCCGGTGAGGTCGACGGCAAGAACTACACGCTGCCGTACTACTTCGGCTCCCGGTACGTGTTCTACCGGTCCGACCTGTGGTCCGCCGCGGGCGTCACCGCGCCGCCGGCCACGCTCGGCGACTTCAACGCCGACGTCGCCAAGATCGCCGCGGCCGACCCCAAGGGCATCGCGAACCTGTCCGGCTTCTGGCTGGGCGGGCAGGACTGGCGCAACGCCATCTCCTGGATCTTCGCCAACGGCGGGGAGCTCGCGGTGAAGAACGGCGACACGTGGACGTCGACCATGTCCGACCCCAAGACGCAGGAGGGGCTCAAGCAGCTCCAGACGCTGTGGACCACCGCCTCGAAGGCGCCGCGCGACGCGACCGACGCCAACACCTACAACCACCTCAACGACGCCGACTCGGTGACGGCGGGCGACGGCACGAAGACGGCCTACTCCCTGGACGCGGCGACCATCATGGCGCCGGGCTGGGCGCACTGGTCGATCGGTGACCTGGGTCAGAAGGACGGCAAGGACGTCCGCACCTGGAACGACTCGACCTTCGGCGTCTTCCCGCTGCCCGGTGTCGACGGCGGCTACGCCCCGGTGTTCGCCGGCGGCTCCAACATCGGCATCTCCGCGGCCTCGCAGCACCCCGAGCTGGCCAAGTCGCTGCTGAAGATCATCTTCAGCCCGGAGTACCAGCAGATGCTCGGCAAGAACGGCCTGGGCCCGGCCAACGCGGACTACGTGTCCTCGCTCGGTGACGACCAGTTCGCCAAGGCGCTCATCAACTCCGCGCTCAACTCCAAGCTCACGCCGGCCGCGCCGGGCTGGGCCGCCCTGGAGTCGAGCAAGAAGCTGGAGGAGTTCTTCCAGAAGATCTCCGAGGGCGCCGACATCGCGGCCACGGCCAAGGCGTTCGACGCCGAGGCCACGCCGATCCTCAACGGCAAGTCCTGACGCCCGGCCCGGCCCGCCGCGCGCGGGCCGGGCCACCTCCCGTCCCCGTCCCCGGGGCTGTGCGCGCCTCGTGCGTGCAGCCCCGGGGGCCGGGCCGGTGCACGACCGGTCCTCCGCGGCCGGCCACGTCGCGCTGCCCACCTCGCACCTCACCCCCGCACGATGGAAGGAGGCCGATGGACCACCACGAGCCGTCGACCACGGTCCTGCCGACCGCAGGTCCGGCGACCGCCGGGCCGGTACCGGCCGTCCGCCGCCGGCGCCCCTCGCGGGTGCCCTATGCGCTGCTCGCACCGTCGGTCGCGATCCTGCTGCTCGCCCTGGCCTACCCGCTGTTCTGGCAGGTGGTCACCTCGATGCAGCAGTTCGGGCTGGCCCAGCAGTTCGGCAAGCCTCCGACCTTCGTCGGCCTGCGCAACTACGTCGACCTGTTCACCGACCCGTACCTGTGGACCGTGGTCGCCCGTTCGATCGCGTTCTGCCTGGTCAACGCCGGGGTGACGGTGCTCGTCGGGGTGCTCGTGGCCCTTCTCATGAAGGTGGTGCACACCCCCGTGCGGATCGGGGTCCAGGTGGCGATGCTGCTCGCCTGGGCGATGCCGGTGGTCGCCTCGATGACGGTGTGGCGCTGGCTCTTCGACTACCGGCACGGTGTGGTCAACGCGGCGCTCACCGCGCTCGGCCTGGACTTCACCGGGCACTCCTGGCTGGAGAACCCGCTCTCGTTCTTCTTCGTCGCCACCGTCATCGTCGTGTGGATGTCGGTGCCGTTCGTCGCCTTCTCGGCCTACGCCGGCCTCACCCAGGTGCCCGACGAGGTGCTCGAGGCCGCCGCGCTCGACGGGGCCAGCGGGTACAAGGCGTTCCGCTGGATCACGCTGCCGATGATCTCGCCCGTGCTGTCCATCGTGCTGCTGCTACAGATCATCTGGGACCTGCGGGTGTTCGCCCAGATCAGGCTGCTGCAGGACGCCGGCGGCACACCGAGCGAGACCAACCTGCTCGGCACCTACATCTACTCCCTCGGCGTCGGCTCCGGTGACTTCGGTGCCGCGTCCGCCGTCTCGATCTTCGTGCTGGTGCTCACGGTCGCCCTGTCCTGGGGCTACGTCCGTCGGCTGCTGCGCGACGAGGAGGACTCGTGAGCACGATCGCCGCTGCACGTCCGGCCGCCCTCCGCCCGCCGGGCCGTCGCCGGGTGCGCCCCGGCCGGCTGCTCGCCTCGGGCGTCGGCGTCCTCGTCGCGCTGGCCTGGGCGTTCCCCGTCTACTGGATGGTCGACTCGTCGTTCATGTCGAGCGTCCGGCTGCAGGACGGGCGGGTCCACCTGCTGCCGGTCAACGCCTCCTGGGACAACTACGCGAGCGTCTGGGCGTCGGGCTCGTTCCTGCCCGCGTTGCGGATGTCGCTCGCGGTGACCTTCCTGACCCTGCTCGTCACCCTGGTCTTCGCGTTCCTCGCGGCCCTGGCGATCAGCCGGTTCCGGTTCCGCGGCCGACGCGGCTTCATCCTCGCCGTGCTGCTCATCCAGATGCTGCCGGCCGAGGGCCTCTTCATCGCCCAGTACCGTCTGGTGGGGTCGTTGCACCTGCTCAACACCGTGCTCGGCGTCTCGATCCTCTACATCGCGGCCGTCGTGCCGTTCACGGTGTGGATGCTGCGCGGCTTCGTCGCGGGGGTGCCGATCGAGCTGGAGGAGGCCGCGATGGTCGACGGGCTCTCGCGCACCCAGGCGTTCGTGCGGATCACCTTCCCGCTGCTCGCGCCGGGGCTGGTCGCCTCCGGGGTGTACGCGTTCCTGCAGGCCTGGAACGAGTTCACGGTGGCGCTCGTCGTGCTGCAGTCCGACGCGTCCAAGACCCTGCCGATCTGGTTGCGGTCCTTCGTGCAGGCCTCGGCCAGCCGGGACACCGACTGGGGGCAGGTGATGGCGGCCTCGAGCCTCATCGCGGTGCCGGTCATCGTGTTCTTCCTCTTCGTGCAGGGTCGGATGACGTCGGGGCTGGTGTCCGGTGCCGTCAAGGGCTGACCGCAGGCTGCGGGTCGGCCTCGACATCGGGGGCACCAAGACCCAGGCCGTGCTGCTCGACGAGGCCGGTGCGGTGCTCGCGACCGCCCGCACACCCACGGTGCACGGGGTGGCCGGGGTGCTGGACGCCGCAGTCACGACGGTCGACCGGGTGCTCGCCGTCGCCGGCCAGGTGTGGCCGGGCTCGGTCGGGGTCGGGTTGCCGGGTGTGGTGGACGCCGAGGCCGGCCGGGTCGAGCACGCGGTCAACCTCGGCATCGACGAGCCGGTGGCCCTCGCGGCGCTGCTCGCCGAGCGGCTGGGCGTGCCGGTGCGCTGCGAGAACGACCTCAACGCCGCGGCGATCGGGGCCCGGCAGGTGCTCGTCGCCGCGGGGGAGACCGATGTGGACGACCTCGCCTTCCTCGCCCTGGGCACCGGGCTGGCCGCGGGGCTGCTGCTCGTCGTCACCGTCGTCGCCGACCCCGGGGCCCGCTCCCGGGGTGCGCTGGGGGCCGCTGCGGTCGTCCTGCTGGCCTCGGCGCTCGTGTGGGCGGTCGTGCTGTTCGTCGGTTGGGGGCCGCAGGTGGCCGCCGCCGTGACGGTCGGAGCCGTCCCGCTGGCGCTGCGCGCGCTGCCCAGCACGCTGCTCGACGTCCCCGACGGCTACTTCATCGACTACGAGGCCTCGATGGGCACCCGGTGGTCGATCCGCGGTCGCGTCCCGGCCGACCCGGGCCCCGTCGACGGTGCCGGGATCGGCGGACAGGTGCAGGCCGCGACCGCCGCACGCACGTCCGGCACGCTCGTGCTCAGCGTGCTCGGGGCGGTGTCGCTGCCGTTCGCCGTCCCCGCGGAGCCTGCCGGCGGTCTGGTGCTGGGCGGCCGGATCGCGCTGCTGATCTGCTACGCGACCGCGATGACGCTCCTCGCGCGCAGCGTCGGGGTGCGTGGCCTGCACTGGGCGCCGCGCGGCTCGGCGGCGGTCGCGGTCGTCGTCGGTGCGCGGCTGGCGCTCGACGCCCTGCCCGCCACGGGTGCGGCACTCGCAGCCTGCGCCGCGCTGCTCGCGGGTCTGGTGGTCGCGGGCCTCGTCGTCCTCGTCGGACGCGGCGCCCGTTCGCTCGTCCTGTCGCGGACGGCCGACATCGCCGAGACGCTGACGATCGCGCTCAGCCTGCCGGCCGGGCTGCTCGCCGGTGACCTGATCGACCACCTGCGCGCGCTGGTGGCGGCATGAGCGCGGCCGTCGCGGTGTGCTGGAACTGCCGCGCCCCCCTGGGCGAGGGTCCGCAGTGCCAGACCTGCGGGGCACGGCGGGACCCGGGCCTCCGGCCCCCTGCCGGCGCGTCCGGCGAGGGCCGTCGGCGCGCCGCGCCAGGTGCGCTCGGCCCGCAGCTCCGCGGCCGTGCGGCCGGGGTCGGCCGACGCCTCGCGGCGTTCACCTGCGATGCGGCGCTCGTGCTCGCGGTGCTGGTGGCCGCCGCCGTGACCACCCGGTCGCCGGTGCTCGTGGCGGTCCTCGGGCTGGAGGCGGCCCTCGCCCTCGCGCTGTGGGAGGCCCGCACCGGGCTCACGGTGGGCAACGCCCTGCTGCGGCTGCGCACCAGCCGGGACGACGGTCCGATGTCCCCGGGCGTCGGGCGCCAGGCGGCACGCGGGGCCGTCCTCGCCCTCGGTGTGCTCGCCGGGACCGTCGGCGCCTGGGTCGTGGTCGCCTCGAGCGCCTGGGACCCCACCGGTCGACGGCGCAGCTGGGCCGACCGGGCCGCCGGCACCGTCGTCGTCGCGGTCGACCGGCGGGAGCGTCCGGCCCGGCCGCCGTCGCCGACAGCGCGCTGCTCCTCGTGTTCGACACCGGGCAGCGCGAGTACCTGCCGTTGGGCGCGGTCGCCGTGCTGGGGCGCGGCCCCGCACCTGCCGTGCCCACCGACCTGACGATCACCGTCCACGACGACGAAGGCACCGTGTCCAAGAACCACCTGCGCCTCGAGCACGCCCGCGACGGCGTGTGGCTCACCGACCTCGGCTCGACCAACGGCACCGAGGTGCTCGCCGACGACGGGACCACCGCCGCGCTGCCGGCCGCGACCCGCCTGGCGCTCCCCGAGGGTGCACGCGTCCGGCTCGGCCGCCGGGCCTTCACCGTCTCGCTCGTCGTGCGGGGTGCCTGAGCCGATGGCCTCACGTCTGGCACCTCCGCGGGTCCCGTCCGGCGTCGTCACGCTGCAGGCGCCGCCCGAGCTCTCGGCGAGCGACGGCACCAGCTCCCTGCTCACCTCGATGCTGCCGATGCTGGGCAGCGTCGGGGCGATCGTCATGGTGACGATGACCAACTCGGGCACCACCGGCCTGCTCACCGGCGGGATGTTCCTGCTGTCCTCGCTGGGCTTCGTCGCGGCGAACGGCTGGCGGCAGCGGGCGCAGCGCTCGGCCCAGGTGGTCGACGCGCGGCGGGAGTACCTCACCTATCTCACGGACCTGCGGGCCACCGTGCGGGTCGCCGCACGTCAGCAGCGTCGGGCCGGCAACTGGCGCAACCCCGCGCCCGCGACCCTGGTGTACCTGGCCGAGGACCGCACCCGGGTCTGGGAGCGCGGCCCGGCCGACCCGGACTTCCTCGACGTGCGGATCGGGGTGAGCGAGCAGCCGCTGTGCCTCACCCTGCAGGCGCCGGACCTGCCGCCGCTGGCCCAGCTCGACCCGGTCTGCGCCTCGGCCGCGCACCGCTTCATGCTCACCCACGAGCTGCAGCCCGACCTGCCGCTCGCGCTGCCGCTGTCGCGCTACGCCCGGGTCGAGGTCACCGGGGGCGAGACCGAGGTGCGCGGCCTCGCCCGCGCCATGGTGATCGGGGCCGCGACGGCGCACCACCCGGAGAACCTCGTGGTCGCGGTGGTCGCCGACGCTGCGACGCTGCCGCGCTGGGAGTGGGCCAAGTGGCTGCCGCACACGCACTCGCGGCGCGTGCAGGACGGCATCGGCCCGGCCCGGATGATCGTGAGCTCCTTCGACGAGCTCGCCCGGCTGCTGCCCACCGAGCTGTCGGCCCGTCCTCGCTTCACCGGGGGCACCGGTCGTTCGCCGCACGTGCTCGTCGTCGTCGACGGTGTGCCGCGCCCCGTGCACGACCCGGTGTTCCGGGCCGACGGGGTCGACGGGGTCACGGTGCTCGACCTGCCCGCGCGCTGGGGCGCCCTCGAGGAGTCGGACACCGTGCGGCTCGCGCTGGACGCCGCGACCGGCACCGGTGAGGTCGTCGCGCTGGGCGACGCGGTCCGTGCGTTCACCCCGGACACCTGCAGCGAGGCCGAGGCCGAGGCCACCGCCCGTCGGCTCATGCCGCTGTACGCCGGCCCGGCCGCCGTCGAAGGACGCGGCACCGTCCAGCTCGACCTCACCGACCTGCTCGGGCTGCCGGACGTGCGTGACATCGACCTCGACGTGGCCTGGCGCCGGCGGCTGGAACGCGACCGGCTGCGCGTGCCGATCGGCCAGGACACGAACGGCGCCCCGCTCGTGCTCGACCTCAAGGAGTCGGCGCAGCAGGGCATGGGGCCGCACGGCGTGCTCATCGGGGCCACCGGCTCGGGCAAGTCCGAGGTGCTGCGCACGCTCGTGCTCGCCCTCGCGCTCACCCACTCGCCCGAGCAGCTCAACTTCGTCCTCGTCGACTTCAAGGGCGGTGCGACCTTCGCCGGGATGGCGGGGATGCCGCACGTCTCGGCGATCATCACCAACCTCGGCCAGGAGCTGTCGCTCGTCGACCGGTTCCAGGACGCCCTGCAGGGCGAGATCGTCCGCCGCCAGGAGGTGCTGCGCGCCGCCGGGAACCTCGCGAACGTCGGGGACTACGAGGCGGCGCGCCAGGCCGGGCGCACCGACCTCGAACCGCTGCCGGCGCTGCTCGTCGTGGTCGACGAGTTCTCCGAGCTGCTGGCGGCCAAGCCCGAGTTCGTCGACTCGTTCGTCAACATCGGCCGGGTCGGCCGGTCGCTGCACGTGCACCTGCTCATGGCGTCCCAGCGGCTGGAGGAGGGCAAGCTGCGCGGGCTGGACACCTACCTGTCCTACCGGGTCGGTCTGCGGACCTTCTCGGGTGCGGAGTCTCGGGCGGTGCTCGGCGTCCCCGATGCGGTGGACCTGCCCCGCGAGCCCGGCGTCGGCTACCTCAAGGTCGGCACGGACTCGATGGTGCAGTTCAAGGCCGCGTACGTGTCCGGGGCCCTGCCGGGGCGCGCGGGCACGCCGACCGGGGACGGTGCGCGCGCCGAGGTCGCCCGGATCGAGCTGTTCACCGCCGCGGCCGTGCCGGTCCGGGAGGTCGAGCAGCCCGCTGCGGCCGTCGCGGCGGTGCCGGCCGACGGACGCACCATGTTCGAGACCGCGGTCGAGCGGATGCGCGGACGCGGCCCGGCGGCGCACCGGGTGTGGCTGCCGCCGCTCGAGGTGCCCGAGAGCCTCGACCGGCTGTTCGGCGACCTCGTGGCCGACCCCCGGCTGGGCCTCGTCTCGCCCGGCTGGCGGGCCGCCGGTGCGTTCACCGTCCCGGTCGGGGTGGTCGACGTCCCGCTCGAGCAACGTCGCGAGCCGCTGCGGCTCGACCTGGCCGGGTCGGCCGGTCACCTGGCCGTCGTCGGGCGCCCGCTGTCCGGCAAGAGCACCCTGCTGCGCACCACCGTGGCGGCGCTCGCCCTCACCAGCACCCCCCGTGAGGTGCAGTTCTACGTGCTGGACTTCGGTGGCGGCTCGTTCGCCGGGTTGCGCGGGCTGCCGCACCTGGCGGGTCTGGCCACCCGGTCGGAGCCCGACATCGTGCGCCGCACGGTCGCCGAGGTGACCTCGATCATCGACGCGCGGGAGGCCTACTTCCTCGCGCACGGCGTGGAGTCCGTCGACTCCTACCGGCAGCGGCGGGCCGCCGGTGAGCTGGACGACGGCTGGGGCGACGTGTTCCTCGTCGTCGACGGCTGGGCGACGCTGCGCTCCGACTTCGAGGCGCTCGAGGCCGCGGTGCAGGCCATCGCGGCCCGGGGCCTCACCTACGGGGTCCACCTCATGCTGAGCGCGTCCCGCTGGATGGAGGTGCGCCCGCAGGTCAAGGACCTCATCGGGTCCCGGCTCGAGCTGCGCCTGGGCGACCCGGCGGACTCTGAGCTCGACCGCAAGGCGGCCGTCAACGTGCCCGCGTCCGCCCCCGGGCGTGGGCTGAGCCCGGCCCGGCTGCACACCCTGGCGGCGCTGCCCCGGGTGGACGGCTCGGGCGAGGCGGGCAGCCTGGCCGACGGGGTCGCCGACCTGGTGGCGAAGGTGTCCGCGGCGTGGACCGGCCCGGCCGGCCCCAAGCTGCGGCTGCTGCCCGACCGGGTGTCGCTGGCCCAGGTGCGCGACCAGGCAGGCCCGGACGACGGGCGCATCCTGCTGGGGGTCGACGAGGCGGCCCTCGCGCCGTTCGGCCTGGACCCGCGCACCGAGCCGCACCTGTACGTGTTCGGGGAGTCCGACTCCGGCAAGTCCTCGATGCTGCGGGCCTACGCCGCCGAGGTCCAGCGGCTCTACACCCCGCAGCAGGCGAAGATCTTCGTCGTCGACTACCGGCGGGCGCTGCTCGACGAGATCGACCGGGACTACCTCGGTGCCTACCTCACCTCCCACCAGCTCGCTGCCGGCGGGATGGCCGACCTCGCGGCGTTCTTCGGCACCCGGATCCCGGGCCCGGACCTCACCCCCGAGCAGCTGCGCACCCGGTCGTGGTGGTCGGGGGCCGAGGGCTTCGTGCTGGTCGACGACTACGACCTGGTCTCCACCTCGCAGGGCAACCCGCTGACACCGCTCGTCCCGCTGCTCGCGCAGGCCGGTGACCTGGGGCTGCACCTCGTGGTGGCGCGGCACTCCGGCGGGGCCGGCCGCGCGCTGTACGACCCGGTGCTGCAGCGGCTGTCCGATCTGGGCGCGACCGGCATGCTGCTGTCCGGCAACCCGGACGAGGGGCAGCTCATCGGTCGGGTGCGCCCCGTGCACGCACCGCCCGGCCGGGTCCAGGTGGTCAGCCGCGAGCGCGGTCTGTTCACCGGCCAGCTCGCGTTCGCCCCCTCCCGGCACGAGTGAGAAGCCCGGCCGGTGACCTGGGGCTCGGCCTGCCGACCTCGCCCCGCCGGTAGACTGACAGCCATGGCCACCCTCTCCCGAGACGAGGTCGCGCGCGTCGCGGCGCTCGCCAGGATCGACTTGAGCCCCACCGAGCTGGACCGGTTGGCCGGTGAGCTCGAGGTGATCGTCCAGTCGGTCACCCGGGTGTCCGAGGTCGCCACCCCGGACGTCCCGGCGACCAGCCACCCGCTGCCGCTGTCGAACGTGTTCCGGGCCGACGTGCCGGTCGCCCCGCTGGACCGCGACGAGGTGCTGGCCGGCGCCCCGGCCGCGCTCGACGGCAAGTTCCTCGTGCCGCAGATCCTGGGGGAGGAGGCATGAGCGCCGACCTCGTGCGGCTGTCCGCCGCGACGCTCTCCCAGGCGCTGGCCCGCGGTGACGTCTCCAGCGTGGAGGTCACCCGCGCCCACCTCGACCGGATCGCCGCGGTGGACGGCGACGTGCACGCCTACCTGCACGTGAGCGATGAGCAGGCGCTGGCCACCGCAGCGGGCGTCGACAAGGCGCGGGCCGCGGGCGAGGACCTGCACCCGCTCGCCGGGGTGCCGATCGCGGTCAAGGACGTCGTCGTCACCCGCGGGCTGCCGACCACGGCCGGCTCGAAGATCCTCGAGGGCTGGGTGCCTCCGTACGACGCGACCCTGGTGAGCCGGCTCAAGGCCGCCGGGCTGCCCATCCTCGGCAAGACCAACATGGACGAGTTCGCCATGGGCAGCTCGACCGAGCACTCGGCGTACGGCAACACGCACAACCCGTGGGACCTCACCCGCATCCCCGGGGGCTCCGGGGGCGGGTCGGCCGCGGCCGTGGGCGCCTACGAGGCCCCGCTGGCCATCGGCACCGACACCGGCGGCTCGATCCGCCAGCCCGCGGCCGTCACCGGCACGGTGGGCGTGAAGCCGACGTACGGCTCGGTGTCCCGGTACGGCCTCATCGCCCTGGCCTCGAGCCTGGACCAGGCCGGTCCGGTGACCCGCACCGTGCTCGACGCGGCGCTGCTGCACGAGCTCATCGGCGGGCACGACCCGCTCGACTCCACCTCGCTCACAGACCCGGTGCCGGACCTCGTCGGCGCGGCCCGGCTGGGTGCCGCCGGCGACCTGTCCGGGGTGCGCATCGGCGTGGTGCGCGAGCTGGGCGGCGAGGGCTACCAGCCCGGTGTGCTGGCCCGGTTCACCGAGTCGCTCGAGCTGCTCCAGGCGGCCGGCGCCGAGGTGGTCGAGGTCTCCTGCCCGCACTTCGACTACGCGCTCGCGGCCTACTACCTCATCCTGCCGGCCGAGGCGAGCAGCAACCTGGCCAAGTTCGACGGGATGCGGTTCGGCCTGCGCGTCGAGCCCTCCGAGGGTCCGGTCACGGCCGAGCGCGTCATGGCCGCCACGCGCGGTGCCGGGTTCGGCGACGAGGTCAAGCGCCGCATCATCCTGGGCACCTACGCCCTGTCCGCCGGGTACTACGACGCCTACTACGGCTCGGCGCAGAAGGTCCGCACGCTCATCCAGCGCGACTTCGCCGCCGCGTTCGCCCAGGTCGACGTGCTGGTCTCGCCGACGGCGCCGACCACGGCGTTCCGGCTGGGAGAGAAGCTCGACGACCCGCTGGCCATGTACCTCAACGACGTGGCGACCATCCCGGTCAACCTCGCCGGGGTGCCCGGCATCTCGGTGCCGTCCGGGCTGAGCGACGACGGGCTGCCGGTCGGGTTCCAGGTGATCGCCCCGGCCCGCGCCGACGACCGGCTGTACCGGATCGGTGCCGCGCTGGAGGCCGCTCTGGAGGAACGGTGGGGTGGTCCGTTGCTGGAGCAGGCCCCGGAGCTGGAGACGAACCGATGAGCGACACCCTGGTCGACTACGACGAGGCCGTGCGGCGCTACGACCCGGTCATCGGGCTCGAGGTGCACGTCGAGCTGGGCACCGTCACCAAGATGTTCGACGGGGCCGAGCAGTCGTTCGGCGACGAGCCGAACACCCAGATCACCCCGGTGAGCCTGGGCCTGCCCGGTGCGCTGCCCGTGGTCAACGGCACGGCCGTGGAGTACGCCGTGCGGATCGGCCTGGCGCTCGGCTGCTCGATCGCGCCGTCCTGCCGGTTCGCCCGCAAGCACTACTTCTACCCGGACCTCACGAAGAACTTCCAGACCTCCCAGTACGACGAGCCCATCGCCGCCGACGGTCACGTCGACATCGAGCTGGCGGACGGCACACCGTTCACGGTGGCCATCGAGCGCGCGCACATGGAGGAGGACGCGGGCAAGAACACCCACGTCGGCGGGCAGGGCGGGCGCATCCACGGCGCCACCTACTCCCTCGTCGACTACAACCGGGCCGGGGTGCCGCTCGTCGAGATCGTCACGCGGCCGATCGTCGGGGCCGGCGCCCTGGCGCCCGAGGTGGCCCGCGCCTACGTGCAGACGCTGCGCGACATGTTCCGGGCGCTCGGCGTCTCGGAGGCACGGATGGAGCGCGGCAACGTGCGCGCCGACGTCAACGTGTCGCTGCGCCCCACGCCGGACGCGCCGCTGGGCACCCGCACCGAGACGAAGAACGTGAACTCGTTCCGGTCGATCGAGCGGGCCGTGCGCTACGAGATCAGCCGGCAGGCGGCGATCCTCGACGCCGGCGGCACGATCGTGCAGGAGACCCGGCACTGGCACGAGGACCGGGGCATCACGAGCGCCGGCCGCGTGAAGTCCGACGCCGAGGACTACCGGTACATGCCCGAGCCCGACCTGGTGCCGATCGTGTGCGACCCGGCCTGGATCGAGCAGATCCGGCTGTCCCTGCCCGAGCTGCCGGCCGCCCGTCGTCGTCGGCTCACCGACGAGTGGGGCTACGCCGAGCCGGAGATGCGCGACGTGGTCAACGCCGGGGCGCTCGACCTCATCGAGGCGACCGTCGCCGCCGGTGCGAGCCCGGCCGCCGCGCGCAAGTGGTGGATGGGCGAGCTGGCCCGCACCGCGAAGACCCAGGAGGTCGACCTCGGCGACCTGCCGATCACGCCGGAGCAGATCGGTGCGCTGCAGCGGCTGGTCGACGCCGGCCGGCTCACCGACAAGCTGGCCCGCCAGGTGCTCGAGGGTGTGCTGGCCGGTGAGGGCGACCCCGAGCAGGTGCTCGTCGCGCGCGGTCTGGAGGTCGTCTCCGACGACGGTCCGCTGCTCGAGGCGATCGACGCGGCGCTCGCCGCCCAGCCCGACGTGGCCGCCAAGGTCCGCGGCGGCAACCTGGGCCCGGTCGGCGCGATCATCGGCGCGGTGATGAAGGCCACCCGGGGGCAGGCCGACGCGGCGCGGGTGCGCGAGCTGGTGCTCGAGCGCGTCCAGGCCTGACCACACGGGTGCGCCGGGCCACATCGCGTGCGCCCGGCCGCAACCTGGCCGTCACACCGGGTGCGTAGCATCGCGCGGCGGGTGGCGCCGCACGGTGCGCCCGGCCGGCACGAGGAGCAGGGATGGACAAGCCGACACTGACCGGCGAGATGCTGGTGCTGCGACCGCTCGCGGCGCGTGACGTCGAGGCGATCCTCGAGACGGTCAACGACCCGGAGGGGCAGCGCCTCACCGGTGTCACCACCATCTACACGCGGCGTGAGGTGCGCGACTGGGTGGGGCACGTCGCCTCGGCGAACGACCGCATCGACCTGGCCGTCACCATGCCCGGCAGCGACGACTACCTCGGCGAGATCGTGCTCGACCGGATCGACCGGCACGTCCGCTCGGCGAACCTGCGGCTGGCGATGCGGCCGGCGTACCGGGGGCGCGGCTACGGCACCGAGGCGATCGAGCTGGTGCTCGGCCTGGCGTTCGACGGGCTCGGGCTGCACCGGGTCGGGCTGGAGGTGCTGTCGATCAACACCCGGGCCAAGGCGATCTACGAGAACGTCGGGTTCGTCGTCGAGGGCCGGCTGCGGCAGGCGCACCTGGACGGCGACCGCTGGTGCGACGCCGTGCTCATGGGCATCCTCGAGGACGAGTACCGGTCCGGGCGGGTCGCCTGACGTGCTCACCGTCACCGTCCCCGACGAGGACCTGCTCGATCGGCTGTCCGGGCTGGCGGACCGCGTCGAGCTCGTGCGCTGGGACCTGCGCGACGCGCTGGACGCCGAGCTCGCCGCACGCGTGTCCATGGTGGTCATCGGGCACTACTGGACGACGCCCGACCGCTACACGCGGCTACGTGACCTGCCGAATCTGCGATACGTCCAGCTGCCGTCGGCGGGGTTCGAGCACGCCCTGCCGCACGTGCCCGCGGGGGTGACGGTGTGCAACGGGCGTGGGGTGCACTCGGCCGGCACCGCCGAGCTGGCCGTCGGTCTCGTGCTCGCGGCCCAGCGCGGCCTGGTGGACGCGGCCCGGGCGATGACCGAGGGCCGCTGGGCGAACCCCGAGCTGCCCTCGTTGGCCGACCGCCGGGTGCTGCTCGTGGGCGCCGGGTCGGTGGCCGAGGCGGTGGCGGCCCGGCTCGCACCGTTCGAGGTGCAGCTCACCCAGGTCGCCCGCACTGCCCGCGGCTCGGTCCGGTCGGTGGCTGACCTGGACGTCCTGCTGCCGCAGGCCGACGTCGTCGTGCTCACCGTGCCGCTGGACCGCACCACCTACCACCTGCTCGACGCCCGACGCCTCGCGTTGCTGCCGGACGGCGCGCTCGTGGTCAACGTGGCGCGCGGCAAGGTGCTGGACACGCAGGCGCTGCTCGCCGAGCTGTCCGCCGGGCGGCTGCGTGCGGCCCTCGACGTGACGGACCCCGAACCGCTGCCGTCCGACCACCCGCTGTGGCACGCACCGAACCTGCTCATCACGGCCCACCAGGGCGGCAACTCCGACGCCACCTACCCGCGGGTCGCGGCGCTGGTCGCGCGGCAGCTCGAGAACCTGCTGGCCGGCCGCGAGCCGGAGAACGTGGTCGCCCGCACCTGAGCCGGGCCGTGCGGCGGACGGCTCAGCGCAGCCGCGCGGCGGCCTCCAGCGTGACGAGCCGTTCGGCCGCATGGTCGACCATCGGGGCCGGGTACCCGGCCGGCGGCGGGTCGAGCAGCCACGGCCGGTGCACCACCGGACCCGGCACCCCGGCGAGCTCGGGCACCCAACGGCGCACGTAGTCCCCGTCGGGGTCGAACCGCAGCCCCTGCGTCACCGGGTTGAACACCCGCACGTACGGCGCGGCGTCCAGCCCGGTGCCGGCCACCCACTGCCAGCTCAGCTGGTTGTTGGCCGGCTCGGCGTCCACCAGCCGCGCGGCGAACCACGCGGCACCGCGCTGCCAGCGCACGTGCAGGTCCTTGACCAGGAACGACGCGACCGCCATCCGGACCCGACCGGGCAGCCACCCCTCGGCCCGCAGCTGGCGCATCCCGGCGTCGACGTACGGGTAGCCGGTGCGCCCGTCGGCCCAGGCCGTGAGCGCGGTGCGCTCGGCCGCACCGGTGACCCAGGCGTCGTCCGGCACCTGGGCGCGCAGCGACTCGTGCGCGGACCGCGGCTGGTGCCACAGCACATCGGCGTGGAACTCGCGCCACGCGAGCTGGGTGCGGAACCGGACCACGTCGGGGTCCTCGCCGGCCAGGTCGGCGAGCAGCGTGCGCGGGTGCAGCTCACCGAACCGCAGCGCCGCGGACAGGCGTGACGTGCCGGGCAGGTCGGCCCGGTCTCGGTCGCGGGCGTAGCGGTGCAGCCCGTCGGCGACGAACTCGGCCCAGCGGGCACGGGCCGCGCGCTCACCGGCCGGGGGCAACCGCGCCGGCGCCGACGGCGCCGTCGGCAGCGGCTCACCCGGTACCCGCAGCCAGGACACGGGCCCGGGGTCGGGCGCCGGTGCCGGCCACCCGTGCGCCGTCCAGGCGCGCAGGTACGGCGTGAACACCTGGTACGCCGTGCCGGCCCCCGTCCGCAGCAAGCCGGGGCCGACGGCGTACGGCGACCCCGTCGCGCGCAGCGGCACGGCCCCGAGCGCCGTGGCGACGGCCGCGTCCCGGCGCCGGCCGTAGGGCTCGGTCGCAGCGGCGACGTGCACCGCCCGGGCCTGCACCTGCCGCGCGAGCGCCGGCACCACGTCGACGGGGTCGCCGCTGCGCACCACGAGCGCGCCGCCCAGGTCCTCGTCGAGACGCTGCCAGGACCGCCGCAGGTACTCCAGGCGAGGTGCGGCATCGAGGGACCACAGCCGTCGGTCGACGACGACGAGCGGCACCACCTGGCCGTCGTCGGCGTCCGCGACCGCCGCCAGCAGCGCGGGGTTGTCGTGCAGTCGCAGGTCGCGGCGCAGCCACAGGATGGTCGGCACGCCGTGACGGTAGCCCGCGCCGTGCGGGCCCGCCCGGTGGCCGTCGCGGCGGGAGGTGCGCCGGGGCGGGCGGGCCCGCGTCCGGAACGAGTGGGTGACGGTCGGGTGCGGATGCGTGCATCTGACCGCCCCGACCGCCACCATAGGGCGGTGACCTCGGCTGACGCCCCGCAGCGGGCCCCGCGCACGTTCCTCGGCCACCCGCTCGGGCTGGTGACGCTGTTCAACACCGAGCTGTGGGAGCGGTTCAGCTTCTACGGCATGCGGGCGATCCTGCTCTACTTCGTCACCGACACGGCGGCGAACGACGGGCTCGGGCTCGACCAGGCGACCGGGACGGCCCTCGTCGCCGTCTACGGCTCGGCGGTGTACCTGCTGTCGGTGCTCGGTGGCTGGATGGCCGACCGCGTCATCGGCGCCCGCCGCTCGGTGCTGTACGGCGGGGTCGTCATCGCCTCCGGTCACGTGTTCCTCGCGCTGCCGGGCCATGCGACCGCCTACGTCGGCATCGTGCTCGTCGCCCTGGGCACCGGGCTGCTCAAGCCCAACGTGTCGAGCATGGTCGGCCAGCTGTACGGCCAGGACGACCCGCGGCGCGACTCGGCGTTCTCGATCTTCTACATGGGCATCAACATCGGTGCGCTCGCGGCCCCGATCGTCGTCGGTGCCGCGCGGGCGGCGGGCGGTTACCACGCGGGGTTCGCGGTGGCGGCGGTCGGCATGGCGATCGCGCTCGTGTTCTACGTCGCCGGGCACCGGTTGCTGGGCAGCGCAGGGCTGGAGGTGCCGAACCGGCTCACCCGGGCCGACGGCCCCGCGGTGGTGCGGCTGGTGGGCTGGGTGGCACTGGGCACCGCGCTCGCGGCCGTGGCCGGCTGGTTCGCGCTCGACAGCGGGTCGAGCGGTCCGGTCGGGCTGTCGGTGGCGATCAACGCCCTCGCCTACCTGGCGATCGGGGCACCGGTGGCCACGCTCGTCGTGATGTTCCGCTCGCCCAAGGTGACCGCGGCCGAGCGCACCCGGCTGCGGGCCTACGTCCCGCTGTTCGTCGCGGCGGTGTTCTTCTGGATGATCGCCGAGCAGGCCTCGTCCACGCTGTCGGCGTACGCGCGCGACCACACCGACCTCACCCTGTTCGGCATCGGCATCTCGCCCGAGCTGTTCCAGTCGGTCGGCCCCGCGGCGATCATCGCGCTCGCACCGGTGTTCGCCTGGCTGTGGGTGCGGCTGGGCGACCGCCCGCCGACGGCCGTCAAGTTCGCGATCGGCCTGGCGTTCGCGGCCGTCTCGTTCTTGTTCCTCGCGCTCATGTCGTGGCTCGCGGACGGTGGGCGCACCCCGGCCTGGGTGCTCGTCGTGGTCTACCTGGTGCAGACCCTCGGCGAGCTGTGCCTGTCGCCGGTGGGCCTGGCGGCCACCACGCTGCTGGCGCCCCGGGCCTTCCGCGGGCAGGCGATGGCGCTGTGGTTCCTGGCGACCGCGGCCGGCGACGCGATCACGTCCCAGGTGATCGGCGCGATCCCGCAGGCCGGTCCGGCGCAGTTCTTCGGCTGGACCGGTGCTGCCGCGCTCGTCGTCGCCGGTGCGATGGCGCTGCTCGCGCCGTGGGTCACGCGGCAGATCCGCGCTGGTCAGGACGTCGTCGACGCGGCCGGGCAGGGCTGAGGCCCGATCACACGTCGGACGCCGCCGCCAACGCGGCGTGGCTCGACGTACGGTGAACCGTCGCCACCGCGCGGTGGCCGTCCCGTGAAGGAGTGCCCACGATGAGCCGTCCGCTGCGCTCTCGTACGTCGACCGATGGCCGCAACATGGCCGGTGCCCGCGCCCTGTGGCGTGCCACCGGCATGGGTGCCGAGGACTTCGGCAAGCCGATCATCGCGATCGCCAACTCGTTCACCCAGTTCGTGCCCGGGCACGTGCACCTCAAGGACATGGGCGAGCTCGTCGCCTCGGCCATCCGGGAGGCCGGCGGGGTCGCCAAGGAGTTCAACACCATCGCGGTCGACGACGGCATCGCGATGGGCCACGGCGGCATGCTCTACTCGCTGCCCAGCCGCGACCTCATCGCCGACTCGGTCGAGTACATGGTGAACGCGCACACCGCCGACGCCCTCGTGTGCATCTCCAACTGCGACAAGATCACCCCGGGCATGCTCAACGCGGCGCTGCGGCTGAACATCCCGACGGTCTTCGTCTCCGGCGGCCCGATGGAGGCCGGCAAGGCGGTCGTGGCCGACGGCGTCGCGAGCACCCACCTCAACCTCATCAACGCGATCAACTACTCGGCCGACGACAACGTGTCCGACGCCTCCCTCGGCCGGGTCGAGGAGAACGCCTGTCCGACGTGCGGCTCGTGCTCGGGCATGTTCACCGCCAACTCGATGAACTGCCTCACCGAGGCCCTCGGCCTGTCGCTGCCGGGCAACGGCTCGACGTTGGCCACGCACACCGCCCGCCGCGAGCTGTTCCTGCAGGCCGGGCGCACCATCGTCGACCTGGCCCGGCGCTACTACGAGGACGAGGACGACACGGCGGCCCCGCGCGGCATCGTCACCAAGGCCGCGTTCAGCAACGCGATGACCCTCGACGTCGCGATGGGTGGCTCCACCAACACGGTGCTGCACATCCTGGCCGCGGCGCAGGAGGCCCAGGTCGAGTTCACGCTCGCCGACATCGACGCGATCAGCCGCCGGGTGCCCTGCCTGTCGAAGGTGGCCCCGAACCACCCGAACTTCCACATGGAGGACGTGCACCGCGCGGGCGGCATCCCCGCGCTGCTCGGCGAGCTGGACCGCGGCGGTCTGCTCGACCACGACGTCACCAGCGTGCACACCCCGACGCTGCGGGCCTGGCTGGACGCCTGGGACGTGCGCGGCGGCAAGGTCACCGACCAGGCGGTCGAGCTGTTCCACGCCGCGCCCGGCGGGGTGCGCACCACGCAGGCGTTCTCCACCTCCAACCGGTGGGAGTCGCTCGACACCGATGCCGCGAACGGCTGCATCCGCGACGTCGCGCACGCCTACACGGTCGAGGGCGGGCTGGCGGTGCTGCGCGGCAACCTCGCGGTCGACGGCGCCGTCATCAAGACCGCCGGTATCGACCCGGACGTCTTCCACTTCGTCGGGCGGGCGCTGGTCTGCGAGTCGCAGGAGCAGGCGGTCGAGAAGATCCTCACCAAGCAGGTCGAGCCCGGGCACGTCGTCGTCGTGCGCTACGAGGGCCCGTCCGGCGGCCCCGGCATGCAGGAGATGCTCTACCCGACGTCGTTCATCAAGGGCCGCGGCCTGGGCAAGGTGTGCGCGCTCATCACCGACGGGCGGTTCTCCGGCGGCTCGTCCGGCATCTCGGTGGGGCACGTCTCCCCGGAGGCCGCGGCCGGCGGCACGATCGGCCTGGTCGAGGACGGCGACGAGATCGAGATCGACGTCGAGTCCCGGCTCATCCGGCTCAACGTGAGCGACGAGGTGCTGGCCGCGCGCCGGGCGAAGATGGAGGCTTCGGAGAACCCGTGGCAGCCCGTCGACCGCGACCGCTACGTCTCGCCCGCGCTGCAGGCGTACGCCGCGATGGCGACGTCGGCCGACCGCGGTGCGGTGCGCGACGTGTCGCTCATCAAGCGCCGGTGACGGGGCGGTCCGTGGGCCGCACGCACGCTGAGGCGGTCCGGTGCCCGACTGGTTGACCCACCTGTGGCGGACCGTCACGTCCGCCCAGCCTGCGCCGTCGCTCACGCTCGTGCTCGCCACGGCGGGTGCCGCGGTGCTGGTCCTGGCGGTGCCGACGGCCTGGCACACGGTGCGCCACCTCGTCACGATCGTGCACGAGGCCGGGCACGCGGGTGTCGCCGTCCTCGTCGGGCGGCGGCTGTCCGGGATCCGGGTGCACTCGGACACCTCGGGGCTGACCACGACGCGGGGGCCGGCGCGCGGCCCGGGCATGGTCGCGACGCTGCTCGCGGGGTACACCGCACCCGCGGTGCTAGGGGTCGCCGTCGCGTGGCTGGTCTCCCGGGGGTATGCCGTCGGGGCGCTGTGGTTGCTCCTGCTGCTCCTCGTGCTCGTGCTGCTCCAGGTGCGCAACCTCTACGGGCTGTGGGCGGTGCTCGTCTCGGGGGCCGTCCTCGTGGCGGTCACCGGGTGGGGGTCGGTCACGCTGCAGGTGTGCGTCGCGCTGCTCGCCACCTGGGTGCTGCTGCTGGGCGCGCCGCGCGCGGTGCTCGAGCTCGCCTCGTCGCGGCGCCGTCGCCGTGGGGCGGACACCTCCGACGCGGGGCAGCTCGGGGCGCTCACCCACCTGCCGGGCGGGTTCTGGGTGGTGGTGCTGGGCCTGGTCACGGTCGGTGCGGCGGTGCTGGCCGGACGCTGGCTGCTGCTCACCGTGCCCCGCTGAGCCGCTTCCCCTGCCCCGTTGAGCCGCTGGTTGGGCCGCCGGGGCAGGTCCGCGGCAGCGACAGGCCCGTGTGAGGATCATCCGGTGACTGTCAGCCCCGACGACGCCCCCTGGTGGACCCGCGCGGTCGTCTACCAGATCTACCCCCGGTCCTTCGCCGACTCCGACGGCGACGGCGTGGGTGACCTGCGCGGCATCCTCGAGCACGTCGACCACCTGGCCGACCTCGGCGTCGACGTCGTCTGGCTGTCGCCGATCTACCGCTCGCCGCAGGACGACAACGGCTACGACATCAGCGACTACGACGACGTCGACCCGCTGTTCGGCTCGCTGGCCGACCTCGACGCGCTCATCGAGGCGCTGCACGCGCGCGGGATCAAGCTCGTCATGGACCTCGTGGTCAACCACACGAGCGACGAGCACCCGTGGTTCACCGCGTCGCGGTCGGCGACGGACGACCCGCGGCGCGACTGGTACTGGTGGCGGCCGGCGCGCCCCGGCACCGTCCCCGGTGCCCCGGGTGCCGAGCCGACCAACTGGCGCTCGTTCTTCTCCGGCCCCGCCTGGCAGTACGACGAGGCGACGGGCGAGTACTACCTGCACCTGTTCAGCCGCAAGCAGCCGGACCTCAACTGGGAGAACCCGCAGGTCCGCCAGGCGGTCTACGCGATGATGCGGCGCTGGCTCGACCGCGGTGTCGACGGCTTCCGGATGGATGTCATCAACCTCGTCTCCAAGGTGACCTCGCTGCCGGACGGGGTGGTGGGCGTCGACGGCCTGGGCGACGGCAGCCCGTACTACACGTGCGGGCCGCGCATCCACGAGCTGCTGCACGAGATGCACGAGGAGGTGTTCGCCGGCCGCAGCGGGCAGCTGCTCACCGTCGGCGAGACCCCGGGCGTCACCCTGGCCGACGCCGTGGCGTTCACCGACCCGGCGCGCGGCGAGGTCGACATGGTGTTCGCCTTCGAGCACGTCGACCTCGGCCGCGGCCCGGGCGGCAAGTTCGACCCGGTGCCGGTGCGGCTCACCGAGCTCAAGGAGGTGCTGGGCCGCTGGCAGGCCGGGCTGGGCGAGGTCGGCTGGAACTCGCTGTACTGGTCCAACCACGACCAGCCGCGGGTGGTCTCGCGCTGGGGCGACGAGTCGCCGGCCAGCGCCAAGGCCCTGGCCACCCTGCTGCACCTGCACCGCGGCACCCCGTACGTGTACCAGGGGGAGGAGCTGGGCATGACGAACGCCCACTTCACCGCCGTCGAGCAGTACCAGGACATCGAGGTGGTCAACTACGTCGCCCAGGTGCGCGCCCTCGGCCTGGTCGACGAGGCGCACCTGCTCGCGGGTCTGGCGACGACCAGCCGGGACAACGCCCGGACCCCGGTGCAGTGGGACGCCGGCCCGAACGCAGGTTTCACGTCCGGGGAGCCGTGGCTGACCGTCAACCCGAACCACGTGCGGATCAACGCCGCCGCCCAGCGGCAGGACGAGACGTCGGTGCTCGCGCACTACCGTCGGCTCATCGCGCTGCGGCACGACGAGCCGACGGTGGCCCTCGGCGACTTCACGATGCTGCTGCCGGAGCACGAGCAGGTCTACGCCTTCACCCGCCGGCTCGGGGCGGACCTGCTGGTCGTGGCCGTCAACGTCGGTGCGGAACCGGTCGAGGTGGACCTGGGGGTGCCGGTCGAGGGCGCCGAGGTGGTGCACGCGACGCACCCGGACGCCGTCGCCCCGGGACCAGGCCCGCTGCGGCTGCGCGGCTGGGAGGCGCTGGTGCTCCGTCCGCGGGGCTGAGCTCAGCGGCCGTCCTGCATCGGCTCGGCCCCGGCGCCGACGGGTGTGACGTCGCGCTCCTGCAGCGCCTGGGCGACAGCCTCGCGCACGCGGGCCTCCTCGCGCTGGTGGCGGCGCGTGCGCACCCGCCGCAGCACGACGGGTGCGCCCACCCCGGCGCCGACGAGCAGCAGCAGGAGCGCGACCGCGGTCCACGGCACGGCCCAGGTGTGCGCCGTGGCTGCCACCGGGGTCAGCGTCGAGGTGGACCCCGAGGCGTCGGTGACGACGGGGACGAGGGTGGCCGTCGCGGCGATCCGGAACGACGGCAGCACCCCGTGCACCGGCACGGTGACGGTCCAGGACTCACCGGGCAGCAGCTGCGGTGCGGCGTCGAGCGGCGGTGCGGCGGTCGGCCACCAGCCGAACGGCCCGGTCACCGTCGCGGCCTGCTGGGCCGAGAGCAGCGAGTTGCCGGTGTTGCGGATCGTGTAGGTGAGCGTGGCGTCGCCCGACGCGAACGGGTTGGTGCTGCCGGCGTAGCTGAGGTGGACGTCCTGCACCGCCATGCCGGGGGTGAGCGCACCGCCGACCCGCAGCGCGATCTTGATGCCGAGCCGGCGGTCCACGGTGATCCCGGCGGCCGCGTCGGGCTGGGTGAGCGAGGTGATGACGCCGCCCGCGTAGTCGCCGGGGGTGGCCCCGGCCGGCACGTCGAGGGTGAACGGGACCTCGACGGACGCGTCCGGCTGGACCGTCACCGTGGCCGTGGCGGTGCGCACCCAGGCGCCGATCCCGGTCGAGGTCGTCCCCTGGGTGACCAGGTCGAGCGTGCCGGTGTCCGCGGTGAACCCGTCGGCGGCGTAGACCGCGAGGTCGAGCGGGGCCGTGCCGTGGTTGGTCACCACCATCGCGTCGTCGACGTGGCCGCCGGGGTCGACGTTGTAGCTGTAGCTCGTGCGGTTCGAGCCCAGCGGGGAGGAGACCGTGCGGACCGACCAGGCCACGTCGCCCTCGTCGGCGGCTGCGCTGGTCGCCAGGGCCGTGCCGGCGCCCGACATCACCAGGAGGGTCGCGACGGCGGTGCCGACCAGTCGGGCGAGGGCGCCGGGGCGGGTGGGGGACACGTGCATGGCGGTGGTCCTTCGGGTGCGGCGTGGAGGCGGGCCGTCGGCGCCGCCGCGGGACGCCTGGTGGGGCGGGCGCCGTCCGGCGCCCGCCCCACCAGGTCACGAGGCCCTGGTCAGCTGCTCAGGGCGGTGATCGTGAGCGTGGCCCGGTAGCTGCCGGCGTCCACGCTGTCGGGGACCTTGAGGTCCAGGTCGGCGCTCAGCTTGCCGGTGCCGCGGTCGTGGCCCTGGACGGCCGAGCCGAGCACCTGCGAGGTGGACAGACCGCTGCCGCCGTCGTAGCCGGAGCCGACCGAACCGGCCGCGGTCGCGCCACCGCCGGGCTGGACGACCTTGGGCGTCCAGCCGAGGAACGAGCCCGAGAACGTCTTGGACCCGTCGGTGAAGTCGCTGATCGAGGCCGAGACCGACCACGGGGCGCGGGTGCGCCGGGTGTCGGACACGCTGATCGGGTTGAGCTGGCCGAAGGCCTGGAAGTAGTCGATCCCGTGCTCGACGGCCGTGCCCAGGTTGACCAGGGAGTTGTGGCCGTCGATCGTCCAGCCGAACTCGCCGGGCGTGCCCTCGGGGACGGCGACCTGCAGGTCCTGGCCGGCACCGTGGTCGGGGTGCAGCGTGACCGCGTCGACGACGGACCCGACGGGCAGCGCCGGGGCGGAGCCGTTGGCCGGGCCGCACCACAGCACCTTGCCGCGCTCGACGGCCGCGTTCGGGGCGGCGCAGGTGCCCGAGCGGACGGTCTCGACGACGAGGGCGTCGTCCTTGACCTCGACCTTGGTGTAGGTGCGCACGTGCTCCTGGTTCTCCACCGAGTTGTACCAGTAGCTGTCGGGGTTGAGCGGGTCCGCCCCGTTGCCGGCGCCGGAGGTGCCGGACGAGTCGGGTGCCGTGAGGTCGTAGTACTTCGAGCCCGATGCGGAGTTGGCGGTCACGTAGAGCACCCCGCCGGGGCCGGCGAAGACGTCGGAGGCACCGGGCTGCTCGGTGGCGTCGGCCTTCTCGCCGTTCTTGATGAGGTACGACCGGGAGTAGCTGTGGTCGTGGCCCTGCAGCACGAGGTCGACACCGAGGGTGGAGAACGCCGTCGGGAAGTCCAGCCGGCGGGTCTTGTTGTCGGAGTCCTTCGCGTGGTCGGCGGGGGAGTAGATCGCGTGGTGGTAGACGAGCACGGTGTACTTGGCCGCTGCGCCGTGGTCGTGCACGACCTGGGTGACGTAGGCGATGTGCGCCGCGTCGCCGCCGCCGCCCTGCGCGGTGGAGTAGCTGTTCGAGTTGAGGTCGATGAACAGCACGTCCTTGTAGATGTACCAGTAGTCACCGCCCGAGGTGTTCGAGGACGGGTTCCCGTTGGCGTACAGCCCGGCCGAGTAGTCGGTGTTGGGCGTGACCATGTGCTGCTGGTAGGCCCGGGCGCCCACGTCGTGGTTGCCGATGGTGGCGGCCCACGGATACTGGCGCAGCTTGTCGGGGGCGAGGAAGGCGTTCCACTGCGTCTCGTTGCTGGCGGCGTCGACCTGGTCGCCGCCGGAGACGAGCAGCTCGGCCTTCGGGTTGGCGGACAGGGCCACGTCGAGCGTGTCCTGCCAGCCCGCCTGGTCCTTCGCGACGTCGCCGGACGAGCCGATCTGCGGGTCGCCGAAGAACAGGAAGTCGTAGTTGCCCTCGAAGGACTGGGTGCTGAACGTGTACGTCGGGGACCAGGCCCCGTCGGTGCCGACCCGGTAGGAGTAGGCGGTGTTCTGCGCCAGGCCGGTGAGCGTGGCGTGCCGGTTGTAGCCGGTGCCGGCCGCGACGTTGGCCGAGCCGGACGCGGCGAACGTGGTCGCGCTGGTCGGGTAGGTGTCGCCGTTGACCTGGGCGGTCGGGGCGAGCTGGACGACCTGCGCGGTGTCGGCCGAGGCGTACCAGCTGACGATGCGCTGCGACTCGTCGGCGCCGACGCCCAGGATGATCCCGCTGGCGGTCGAGGCGGACGGGGCGGTGTCGGCGAGGGCCGGGGTGGCGGCGAACCCGCCGACGGTGAGGGCGACGCCGAGCGCGACGACGCCGAGGCGGCGGCAGCCTCGCTGGAAGCTCCCGCCGGGAGGTGTGCTGTGGGAGGTCATTCGTGGTCCGTTCTTCGTGGTCCGAGGGGCGGCCTGGCTCAAACGGGTGAAGCGGTGCAACCCGGACAATGTCGCTTCCTGAGGTGAACCTGAGCCGTCCCTGTGGGTGCTCGGACGTTGCGCAGGTCCGAACAGCAGCCGCCGGACCGTCGGGTCAGGCCCCGGTGACCCGTTCGACGAACCAGAGCAGGCCCATGGCGGCGACGACCGCCGAGAGGGTGCCGGTGGCCCACAGCCCGGCCCGGGCCGAACGGTGGCGCAGCAGCGACAGCAGCGGGAAGACGACCGCGATGATGCCCAGCTGCACCACCTCGAGCCCGACGTTGAAGACGAGCAGCGACCACAGCAGCGCCCAGGACCACGGCTCGTCGATGCCCAGCGCCCCGGCGAACCCGAGCCCGTGCACGAGGCCGAAGCAGAACACGACGCCGAGGCGCACCCACCCGGCGCGGTCGAGGCTGAACGGGCCGCCGGCGACCTCGAGCTCCCCGGCGTGCACGCCGCGGCGGCGGATCTGCCACAGGTGCCAGCCCGCGACCACGGCGATCGACAGCGCGATGGTCGGCTCGACGAACGCGGCCGAGACGTGCACGAGGCCGGTGGCCGCGAGGATGAAGGTCACGGAGTGGGCGAGCGTGAACGTCGTGGCGGCCAGCACGATCTCACGCAGCCGGCGTGAGCCCGCGATGACGGCGAGCAGGAACAGGATGTGGTCGAGCCCGCCGAGCAGGTGCTCGGCCCCGAGCTTGAAGAACTCCCAGAACCGCTCCACGGTGGACTGCTCGGTGCTGAACGACGGCTGGCCGGCGTCGAGGGCGGCGCTGCCGTGCTGCAGGTCCAGGTCGTAGGTGACGATGGTGCGGGTGCCGCGCACGTAGCCCTCGGTGTCGGGGAACAGGGTGCTCGTCACCTCGTGGGACCCGCTGGCCACCGGGCAGGTGAGGTCGAGCACGAGCGTCACGTACGGCACCCCGTCGCGTGGGGCGACGGTCACGTCCCCGACCTGGGCGGGGGTGCAGGCCTGGCCGCCGGAGGCCACGGTGAACCGCGGTGCGACGTAGCCGAGCACGGTGGCCGCATGGGCGTCGAGGGCGCCGGCCTGGGCGGTGGGGTCGCCGTCGTCGAACGCGGCGGTGCCGTCCTGGAAGAGCGCGTCGTCGTGCTGGGCGTCGGCGGCCGAGACGACGAGCAGGTCGTACTCCAGGGCGAGCTCGGCGCGCACGTGGCCACGCTCGGGTGCGGTGACGGTGGCGTAGACCACCGAGCTGAAGCCGTGGGCCTGGGCCGGGCTGGCGGTGAACCAGGCGAGCAGGGCGGCGAGCGCGCAGGCGAGGGCGAGCCCGTGGTGGTGGCGGGGGTGCGAGGGCACGGTGTTCCTTCCGTCGGCCCGCGCAATCTGCACCGACCGGGTGAACGCCGGAGGGACCGTTGACGAACGCCCGCGGAAGGTTGGTCGCCGGTCCCGCGGGGGCGGTGCCGCGGGTCGTCCGGCTGGGGTACGAAGGGCGCGTGCTCCCTGCCCCGAGACGTCCGCGCGCCGCGCGCCGGTCCGTCCGCGCCGG
>NZ_VWSD01000229.1 GCF_009829685.1 Cellulomonas citrea | reverse complement strand
ACCCGCGCCGCCGGCCGGACGCTCCGAGCCGCCGCGACCCGAGCCGCCACGGGGAGCGCCGCCACGGGGGGCACCGCCGTGCTTGCCGGTCTCGCCCAGGTCCTCGAGGACCTCGGCCTCCAGACCGGCCCGGGTCTGCTTGGACTTCGGCAGCCGCCCGGTGACGCCCTCGGGGATGTCGAGGTCGGTGTGGATGTGCGCCGAGGCCGAGTAGGTCTCCACCGGCTCGGGGATGCCCAGCTCGAGCGCCTTGTCGATGAGGCCCCAGCGCGGCATGTCGTCCCAGTCGACGAACGTGACGGCCGTGCCCTTGTTGCCCGCGCGCCCGGTGCGGCCGGTGCGGTGCAGGTAGATCTTCTCGTCCTCGGGGCACTGGTAGTTGACGACGTGCGTGACGTCCTCGACGTCGATGCCGCGGGCCGCGACGTCGGTGGCCACGAGCACGTCGACCTTGCCGTGCCGGAACGCGCGCAGCGCCTGCTCACGGGCGCCCTGGCCCAGGTCGCCGTGGATGGCGCCGGCCGCGAAGCCGCGCTCGACCAGGTCGTCGGCCACCTTGGCGGCGGTGCGCTTGGTGCGCGCGAACACGATGGTCAGTCCGCGGCCGTTGGCCTGCAGGATGCGGGCCAGCAGCTCGATCTTGTCCAGCGCGTGGGCGCGGTAGACGACCTGCTTGATGTCCTTGACGGTCTTGCCGTCGTCGTCCGGCTCGCTCGCGCGGATGTGCGTCGGCTGGCTCATGTAGCGGCGGGCCATCGCGACGACCGGGCCGGGCATGGTCGCCGAGAACAGCATGGTGTGCCGGGTCGGCGGGGTGGCGGCCAGCAGCCGCTCGACGTCGGGCAGGAAGCCCAGGTCGAGCATCTCGTCGGCCTCGTCGAGCACCACGGTGCGGGCGTGCGACAGGTCCATGTGACGCTGGTTGAGCAGGTCGATCATGCGACCGGGCGTGCCGACCACGATCTCGGCGCCGCGGGACAGCGCCTCGACCTGCGGTTCGTAGGCCCGCCCGCCGTACACCTGGACGATGCGCACGCGGCGGTGCGTCGAGGCGGTGGCGAGGTCGCCGGCGACCTGGACGGCCAGCTCACGTGTGGGCACGACGACGAGCGCCTGCGGCTTGCCGGGGGCGGGCAGCTGGTCGTAGCCGTCCTCGTCCGGGCCGACGACGTGCTCGAGCAGCGGGATGCCGAAGCCGAGCGTCTTGCCGGTGCCGGTCTTGGCCTGGCCGATGATGTCCTGCCGGGCGAGGGCGACCGGCAGCGTCATCGCCTGGATGGGGAACGGGCGCAGGATGCCGACGTCGGCGAGGGCCTGCAGGATCTGCGGGCGCACCGCGAAGTCCGCGAAGGCGGCGTCCACGGCCTGCACCGAGCGCGACGCGCGCGACCCGGTGGGGGAGGAGGTGGGGACGGCGTCGGCCGCGGTCAGCAGCGCGGAGCCGTCGTTCTGGTCGTCGGTCAGACCGGCACTGCTCGGGCTGTCCTGGGTGGTGGGGATGTCCATGGGCGGTCGCTCACACTCGCGAAGGTGGCGGCGCGCGCACACCAAACCCCAGGGGGCTCGGGCAGGGCGCAGACGGCCACAGGTCGAACGGCAGCCGATCGTGAACGTCGTTCCCTGCTCACCGGCGAGCGCCGACGGGCGGGAGGTGGTGCCTCTGCGGGACGACCGGGCAACCGAGGTACGCGCACGACTCTACCGGACGGCACAGTGAACTCGGGGTGAACCTGTGGCTACCATCACAGGATGACCCGTGAGCGCACACCCAGGCACGCCTCCGTCACCGACACGGTGGAGCTGCTGGGACTGGTGGCGCAGCTCGAGGACAACGCGTTCGGCCGGTACGCCGCCGACGCCGCCAACGCCCCCGACGCCGAGGGACGCCTGCTCTACTCGCGGTTCGCCGCCCAGGCCGTCGAACGTCGCGACCGGGTGCTCGAGCGCGTGAGCGAGCTGGGCGGGGACCCCGCGCAGGCCATCGCCCGCTACACCACGGTGCTCGACGACTTCGACGCCCGCACCCAGCCGAGCACCTGGTGGGAGCGGCTGCTCAAGGGCTACGTCGGGGCCGGGGTGTCCGACGACTTCTGCCGGATCGCGGCCCGCAACCTCGACCCGACCTCGCGCGACCTCGTGCTCGACGTCCTCGACGACGCCGCCCAGGCCGAGCTGTCGGTGCGTTCCCTGGAGAACGCCTGCGCCGAGGACGAGGTGCTCACGGCGCGGCTCGCGCTGTGGGGCCGTCGGGTGGTCGGCGAGTCCCTGCAGATCGTGCAGCGACTGCTCATCAACCACCCCGGTCTGGCCCGGCTCATGACGCACCCGGAGCCGGCCGAGGCGCGCGTCGCACCCGCCACGGACGCTCCTGCCACCGGTGCGGCCGCACCGGTCGTGGCCGAGGCCGCCGCCCCCGGCAAGGTGCTCAACGAGCTCACCGCGCAGCACACCCGCCGGATGTCGCGGCTGAAGTTCACCGCCTGAGCCCGTCGCGGGCACCGGTGCCGGGGCCCTGCCCCCGGTGCCGAGTCCCCGCGCCGCGCACGGGGCAGCGCGGGCCCCGCACCGGACCGGACGACGAGGTCGTCAGGCGCGGTGCGAGGCCCGGAGCGCCTAGATCGAGCCGAAGCCGACCCGGCCGCGCTGCTCGGCACCGATCTGCACGTAGCCGATCGCTGCGGTCGGGACGATGACGCGCCGGCCACGCTCGTCGAGCAGCTCGAGCGCCGGCTTGCCGGCCAGTGCGGCGGCGACGGCGGCGGCGACCTCGTCGGGGGTCTGCTCGGACTCGATCGTGATCTCGCGCGGCAGGTGCTGCACGCCGATGGTGATCTCCACCAGTTCCTCCTTGGGGCCCAGCGGCGAACCTTCAGGTCCGCGGCCCGTCGATCCTAGGTCGGCGCACCGTCGGTCCGCGCCGTGCGGACCGTCTGCGGCGGCCGGTTCCGCTGGTGGCGTAGCGCCCGACGTCGCCGGTCAGGCGGAGGTGCCGGCGCCGGCCGCCGCGTCGCGCAG
>NZ_VWSD01000228.1 GCF_009829685.1 Cellulomonas citrea | reverse complement strand
CCCAGGGCAGCGACAGCGCCGGGTGCGCCGCCGCGACCTCGTCCGCCGGGGTGCCGGCGGCGAGCGCCGCCCGCACCGGGGCGTCGTCGGGCAGCAGTGTGGGCGGGACGGGCAGCAGGTTCTCGTGCGCGGTCATCCGACCATCCTCACTGGTGGGTCCAGGAAGGACCAGCGACCGCGCGGTCGGGCCGCGGACGCCCGAGAAGATGCCGTGCCAGGGACGACGAAGGCCCCGACCGGAGTCCGGTCAGGGCCTTCTGCGGTGGAGCCAGGGGGATTCGAACCCCCGACCTTCTCATTGCGAACGAGACGCGCTACCAACTGCGCCATGGCCCCAGAAGCGGGAACAGGTTAGCACCCCGCGCGGGTGCGCTCCATCACGGACCCGGCCGCACGGCACCGGCCCCACAGCCCCGGCCAGCCGGCCGGTGCCGTCACATCCCCGAGGCGCGGCGGCGGGCCAGCACGGCGTCGAGGTCGATGCTGCCGGTGGTCTGCGGCTGGGCGGCGTCCTCGGTCTCGGCGACCACCTCGGCGACGACGGACTCGGGCTCGAGGTCGCCCAGCGGCGCCGGCTCGCGGTGCGGGGCGGCGGGCTTGAGCGCGTAGGTCGGCAGCGGCACGGGCACCGGCGACCAGGCGCCGTCGTCCTCGGCCGGCTCAGCGGCAGCGCTGGTTCGCGTCGCACCGGGTCGTGCGCCCACCACGGGGGTCGCACCGGTGGCGTGCCGGGCTGCGGCGCCGCTCTCGCCGCGGTCGGCCACGATGACGTCGAACACGTCGGTGATGGTCTGCGAGGGGTGCACCGCACGGCCCACCACCTCGGCCGGGGCCATCGGCACCGCGGAGGTCTCCACGTCGGCGTGCGGACGCGCCGGCCCGCTCGCCGTCCGCAACGGGCGCGCTGCCGCGGCCACCGGTGCCGAGACCGGCCGGGCCTCCCCCGCACCACGCTCGGCACGGGCCACCAGCGCGAACCACTCCTCGTCGTGCCGGTGCCCGGCGACCACGGCACGCCGTCCCAGGCCGACCACCGCGGCGAGCAGCGCGGTCGGTACGAGGCCGACGGCCACCGACATCGCCGGCGCCACCGCGAACGCGACCCAGCCACCGACCGTCGCGACGACGAGCACGGCCGCAAGCGCACCACGACGGCGTGCAGCAGCGCCACGTCGGGCCACGGCGGCCGCGTGCGCCGCCGTGAGCCGGGCCACCTCGCGGACGGCCTCGGCACTCCTGCGCTGATCCGTCGCGTGGGGTCGGTCCATGGTGCGTCCTCCTTCGGGCCTCGACGTGCTGCTCACGGTGTGCTGACCTCGACCGGGCGTCAGCAGCCCGGTGACGTGCCCGCTGCGGGTGCAGCCGGTCGGGGCCGTCCGTCCCTGCCCCGGATCGACCCGTCGGACCACCCGTCCGGTGGAGGCGACCGCGACCACCCGCAGGGTGGCCGAGTAGCGGTCCTCGGCCCGGGACTCCAGCAGCACCTCGCGGTGCCGCCGCACGTGCGGCACCAGGTACGTCACCCACAGACCCACCAGCGCGAGCGCCACCAGACCTGCGAGACCTTGCACGTCACGACGGTAGGTGCCGGGTGCTCAGGCGTCCGGCACCGCCCCGGCGTGTCGCCAGGCCCGACGTCCGGACCGGCCGGGGTCTACAGCGAGGTCTCGTCCAGCTGACGGCGCCGCCAGCGCCCCAGCAGACCGTCCGGCAGCTCCTCGGCGGTCACCGCGAACGTGCGGTGGTCGGCCCAGCGCCCCTGGATGTGCAGGTAGCGCTCGCGCAGCCCCTCGTCCCGCAGCCCCAGCTTCTCGACGACGCGCAGCGACGGGCCGTTCTCGGGCCGGATGTTCACCTCGATGCGGTGCAGCCCCAGCACCTCGAAGCAGTGGTCGGTGGCCAGCGCGACGGCCGTCGGCGTGATGCCCAGGCCCGCGACGTGCCGTGACACCCAGTACCCGATCGACGCCGAGCGCAGCGAGCCGTACGTGATCGAGGACACCGTGAGCTGGCCGACGAGCTCCTCGTCGAGGTCGACCGCGAACGGCAACGCCTGCCCGGAGCGGGCCTGCGAGGACAGCGTGCGCACGAACTGCCCGAACGTCGGGCGCGGGCCGGTGACCGGCACCGGGCTGGTGGCGTCCCACGGCTCCAACCAGTCGGCGTTGTCCGCCCGCAGCGTCAGCCACCGGTTCTGGTCCCGCCGCCGCAGCGGCCGCAGCCGCACCGCACCCTCCCGCAGCACCGCGGGCCACCCGACCGCCATCACCCCTCCAGGACCATGCACTGCAGCACGCGCCCGGCACGGACCGTGCGTTCGGCCTCGCTCACCACGACGTACGCATCGGCATGCGCCACATCGGACAGCGACGGGCTGTCCGGATCGCCCAGCACCGAGGCCTCGTACCCGACCTCCGGATCGCCGACGACGGTCGCCGGCACGAACTGGCGCAGCCCCGCGGGTGACGTCCAGTCCCGCCCGACCTCGGCGGCGACCGAGGGCCGGAACACCATGGAGCGGCCCGCCATGGTCCGCAGCGCCGGGCGGACGAACACCTCGAACGAGATGAGCGCCGACACCGGGTGGCCGGGCAGCGCGAACACCGGGACCGCCCGGTCGCTGCCGGTGGCCGAGCCGAGCGTGCCGAAGCCCTGCCGCCGGCCCGGGGTCATCGCGACCTGGTCCAGCCGCACGTCACCGAGCACGGCGAGCACGTCCTTGACGGTGTCACCGGCCAGCTCGGACAGCCCGCCGGTCACCACGACGAGATCGGCCCGGACGAGCTGGTCCTCGATCGCCTCGCGCAGCGCGGCCCGGTCGTCGCGCAGGATCGGCGCCCGCGACGGCGCACCGCCCGCATCCCGCACCGCGGCCTCGAGCGCATACCGGTCGGCCTCGTGGATGTCACCGGGGCCGGCCGTGGTTCCCGGCTCCTTGAGCTCGTCGCCGACGGCCACGAGCACGACGCGCGGCGTCGGGTGCACGGTGAGCCGGTTGCGCCCGAGCGCCGCGGCCAGGCCCAGCTGCCGTGAGCCGAGCCGGGTGCCGGCCGCCAGCACG
>NZ_VWSD01000227.1 GCF_009829685.1 Cellulomonas citrea | reverse complement strand
CGTCCGGCCCCGCCCAGTGCTCGGCGGTGCGCCCGCGGCCGAGCACTGGGCGGGGCCGGACGCCGTGCTCGTCTCGCACCTGCACCACGACCACGCCGAGCTGGGCTCGTTGCACCTGGTGGGTGACGTGCCGACGCTCACCGCGGCGGCGAACGCCCGCTGGCTGCGCGAGCACGGCGTCCCGGCGGCGCTCGGGCTGGACGAGCACGAGTGGTGGGACCTGCCCGGCAGTGACGTCCGGGTGCGCCGGGTACCCGCTGTGCACGGTCACCGACCGATGCCGCACCGCCCGAACGCCGTCACCGGCTTCCTTCTGCGATCGGCGACCTTCGTGTGCTGGTTCGCCGGTGACACCGCCCTGTTCCCGCAGATGCGTGACCTCGCCGAGCTGGCCGGGGCACCGATCGACCTCGCGGTGGTGCCGGTGGGCGGCTGGGGGCCGCGGCTGTCGGGTGGGCACCTCGACCCGGCGCAGGCGGCGGTCGCGGTGGCGCAGAGCGGTGCACGGCTCGCGCTGCCGGTGCACTGGGGGACGTTGCACCCGCCGGCGGGCCGTCGGTTGCCCCCGGGCTGGATGGACCGGGCCGGTCCGGCGTTCGCCCACGCATGCGCCAGGGTCGCGCCCGGGTGCCGGCCGCTCGTGCTCGACCCAGGGGAGCGGGCCTCGCTGGACTGACGGCGTGTCGTGTGGTGTCGAACAGGTGTACGGGTATTCTCGTCCGCGGGTGACCACCTTCGAACCGTCCCCAGCCGCCGTCGAGCAACGCTCGCCAGGTGGTCGGGGGGCGGTCCGTCGAGCATGTCGGTGGTCGGACATACGGTCGCCCGAGTGACCAGGACCAGCCCCCGCACCACCGCGGACCGCCCCGGCGGCCGCCCGAGACGAACGAGGTCGGACATGCCTCCTGCAGTGACGAGCGCCCCCAAGGACCGCGAGAAGGCCCTCGAGGCCGCACTCAGCCAGATCGACCGGCAGTTCGGCAAGGGGTCGGTCATGCGTCTGGGTGACGAGACCCGCGCCCCCATCGAGGTGATCCCCACCGGGTCGATCGCCCTGGACATCGCGCTCGGCATCGGCGGTCTGCCGCGCGGCCGGGTCGTGGAGATCTACGGGCCGGAGTCCTCCGGCAAGACGACGGTCGCGCTGCACGCCGTGGCCAACGCCCAGAAGGCGGGCGGGATCGCGGCCTTCATCGACGCCGAGCACGCGCTGGACCCGGAGTACGCCAAGAAGCTCGGGGTCGACACCGATGCGCTGCTGGTCTCCCAGCCGGACACCGGGGAGCAGGCGCTGGAGATCATGGACATGCTCATCCGGTCCGGGGCGATCGACGTGGTCGTCATCGACTCGGTGGCCGCGCTCGTGCCGAAGGCCGAGATCGAGGGCGAGATGGGCGACAGCCACGTCGGGCTCCAGGCCCGGCTCATGTCCCAGGCGCTGCGCAAGATCACCGGCGCGCTCAACTCCTCGGGCACCACCGCGATCTTCATCAACCAGCTGCGCGAGAAGATCGGCGTGTTCTTCGGCAGCCCGGAGACGACGACCGGTGGCAAAGCGCTCAAGTTCTACGCCTCGGTCCGGCTCGACATCCGGCGCATCGAGACCCTCAAGGAGGGGACCGACGCAGTCGGCAACCGGACCCGGGTCAAGGTCGTGAAGAACAAGCTGGCCCCGCCCTTCAAGCAGGCCGAGTTCGACATCCTCTACGGCGAGGGCATCTCGCGTGAGGGTGGCCTCATCGACATGGGCGTGGAGCACGGCTTCGTGCGCAAGTCGGGCTCGTGGTTCACCTACGAGGGTGACCAGCTCGGGCAGGGCAAGGAGAACGCCCGCCAGTTCCTCAAGGACAACCCCGACCTCGCGGACGAGATCGACAAGAAGATCAAGGAGAAGCTCGGCATCGGCGCCCAGGCCGACCGCCCGGCAGACCCGCTGGCACCGGTCGACTTCTGAGCGACGGATCGGAGGGGTCGTGGCGATGAGCACGACTCGTGACCGACGGACGTCGGGCCGGTGGCGGGCGGACGAGCCGCCCACCACCGGCGCCGCGGCCCAGGACGCCGAACCGGACCCCGAGCAGGTGGCGCGCGCCATCGCGCTGCGCATGCTCACCGATGCCCCGCGCAGCCGAGCCCAGCTCGCGCAGGCGATGGCGCGCAAGGGCGTGCCCGATGAGGTGGCCGTCGCGGTCCTCGACCGGTTCACCGAGGTGGGGCTCGTCGACGACGCGCAGTACGCCGAGCTGGTCGTGCGCTCCCGGCACACGGAACGCGGTCTGGCCTCGGCAGCGCTGCGCGCCGAGCTGCGCCGCCGCGGTGTGGACGACGAGGTCTCGCAGCAGGCGCTCACCCAGCTCACGCCCGAGCAGGAGGAGTCGACCGCCCGACGGCTCGTCGCGCGCAAGCTGGACGCGACCGCCGCTCTCGACACCCCCGTGCGGGTGCGGCGCACGCTCGCCGCGCTGGGCCGCAAGGGGTACCCGCCGGGCCTGGTGGCGCGCCTGGTCCGGGAGGAGCTGGCCCGACGCGAGGTGTCCGACGCACTCGAGCTCGTGGACGACGCCGGAGCGCTCGACGCCTGAGCGTTCGACGACTGAGCGTTCGGCGACTGAGCGCCCGGCGGCTGGGCGTTCGACGGCTGGGCCCGTGATGCCTGAGCCCGTGACAGCTGAGCGGCCGCACGAGATCGGTCCCGGGGATACGCGCCCGTCGCGTGGGTCCTGCCGTCTGTGAGGGTGGACGTGCAGGAGAATGTCACCGATCGGTCACGCGCCGTTCGTGGTGGAGTGCAGACCCTCGACGGGAGAACGACGTGGACTGGGGCAGCTTCGGCATCATCGTGACGCTGCTGGCCGTCAGCCTGGTCGCGTTGCTGCTGGTCCAGGTCGCGCGCCGTGAGGCGACGGCGGTGCGTGCGCAGGCCAACGCCGATGTCGAGCACATCCGGGCCGAGGCCCGGGCCGAGCTCGCCGAGGTCGAGCGTCGCGAGCTGCGGCTCGGCGACCGTGAGGCAGCGGTGGCTGCGGCCCGGACCGAGGTGGCGGAGATCGAACGGGCCGCCCGGGCCGCCGCAGACGAGGCGGCAC
>NZ_VWSD01000226.1 GCF_009829685.1 Cellulomonas citrea | reverse complement strand
TCGGGGTCGAGGCGGGCGGGGCGGTGCTCCTCGGCGACTCGGTGACCGATGTCGCGGCGGCCCGGGCCGCCGGCGTCGCCGCGGTGGCCCTCGTGCTGCGTCCGGCGAAGCAGGCGGTGCTCGCGGCGGCCGGGCCGGACGGTCTGGTGGACTCCCTGGGACAGCTCGCGCACGTGTGGGACGGGGCCGACCCGGTGCGCTGAGGCCGGGCTCGGGTCCAGGGCGGGTCGCTGCTACCGTGCAGGGGGGACGTCGACGACGTCCCTGATCCGAGCAACGGGATCGTGACCGCGTCGCCGCGGGCGAGACCCAGGCTCCGCCGACCCGGGACGTCCCGGCCGCGCGGCTGGCCTGGGTCTCTTTCGTTTTCGGCGCCGGGCACGGCCGAGGGAGGCCAGCCATGACCAGCACCGCAGCCCCGTTCCCCGAGGGCTTCCTGTGGGGCGGCGCGACCGCCGCGAACCAGGTCGAGGGCGCCTTCGCCGAGGGCGGCAAGGGCCTGTCGATCCAGGACGTCATGCCGCACGGCCTCATGTCGCCGCCCACCGACGGGCCGACCGACGACAACCTCAAGCAGGTGGCGATCGACTTCTACCACCGGTACGCGCAGGACATCGCGCTGTTCGCCGAGATGGGGTTCCGCACGTTCCGGTTCTCCATCGCCTGGAGCCGCATCTTCCCGCTCGGCGACGAGGCCGAGCCCAACGAGGAGGGCCTGGCGTTCTACGACCGGGTGCTCGACCAGTGCGAGAAGCACGGCATCGAGCCGCTGGTGACGATCTCCCACTACGAGACCCCGCTGCACCTGGCCCGGACGTACGACGGCTGGGTGAACCGTGAGCTCATCGGCTTCTACGAGCGGTACGTGCGGGTGCTCTTCGGCCGGTACGGGCACCGGGTGCGCTACTGGCTCACGTTCAACGAGATCAACTCGGTGCTGCACGCCCCGTTCATGTCGGGGGCCATCGCCACGCCCAAGGAGCAGCTCACGGCGTCCGACCTCTACCAGGCGGTGCACCACGAGCTGGTGGCCAGCGCGCTGGCGACCAAGGTGGCGCGCGAGCTGGCGCCGTCGGCCCGGATCGGCTGCATGGTGCTGGCGATGCCCGTCTACCCGCTCACACCGGACCCGGACGATGTGCTCGCCGCCCTGCAGACCGACCGCACCAACCTGGCGTTCGGCGACATCCACGTGCGTGGCGAGTACCCGGGCTACTACCTGCGGCACCTGCGCGAGGCCGGCGTGGAGCTGACGATCACCGACGAGGACCGTGCGCTGCTGGCCGAGCACACCGTCGACTTCGTCTCGTTCAGCTACTACGTGAGCGTGTGCGAGACCGCTGATGCGAGCGCACGCACCACGGGGGCGGGGAACATCTTCCCGGGCGTGCCGAACCCGCACCTGCAGGCCTCGGCGTGGGGCTGGCAGATCGACCCGGTGGGGCTGCGCATCGTGCTCAACCAGTTCTGGGACCGGTGGCGCAAGCCGCTGTTCATCGTCGAGAACGGGCTGGGTGCCAAGGACGAGCTGGTCGAGGTCGACGGGGTGCCGACCGTGCTCGACGACGACCGGATCTCCTACCTCAACGACCACCTCGTGCAGGTGGCCGAGGCGCTCGCGGACGGTGTCGACGTCATGGGCTACACCCCGTGGGGCTGCATCGACCTGGTGAGCGCGAGCACCGCCCAGCTGAGCAAGCGGTACGGGTTCGTCTACGTCGACCGGGACGACGACGGGTCGGGCACGCTCGCCCGGTACCGCAAGAAGTCGTTCGGCTGGTACCAGGAGGTGATCGCGAGCCGCGGCGCGAGCCTGCGGCGCTGACCGCCGTCGGGCCTGCCGGGGCGCCGCCCGTCGGGGCTGAACTGGTCAGACGTGCTCGGAGACCAGCACGGCGGTGGTCGCCGGCACCAGGGCGCGGAACACGTGGGGCTGGTCCCCGGGGTAGGTGCAGTAGTCGCCCGGGGCCAGCTCCACGGGGTCGTCGGCGGGCCCGACGAGCGCCCGGCCGGCGGACAGCACGACGTGCTCGACGACACCCGGCAGGTGCGGGGCGGAGTCGCGCTGGCTGCCCGGTTCGGCGGCGATGAGGTAGAGGTCGCGGCGGGCGTTCGGCGGGCAGGTCGACAGCAGGGTCGCGACGTAGTCGGCGTCGCGGGCGGTGAGTGCGACGCCCTCGCCCGCGCGGATGACGCGCACGGTGGGCCGGGGCGGGTCGACGAGGTGCGAGAACGGCACGCCGAGTGCGTTGCCGAGCGCCCAGAGCGTCTCGATGGACGGGTTGCCCGCGCCCTGCTCGAGCTGGGACAGGGTGGACTTGGCGACCCCGGCGCGGCGGGCGACCTCGGTGAGTGAGAGGCCGGTGCGCTGCCGTTCGCGGCGCAGCGCTGCGGCGATGGTGGCGAGCGGGGCGCCGGCGTGGTCGGCCACGGGGTCGGGCATTCGTTCGCTCCAGCGGTCGAGTCGTTCTGCTTGACGAACATCGTAGGGGTGTTCACTATTACGTGCCATGCGTTCGACATGGCGAACACTCGGGCCTGCGACCCGGCGGGACATCGCCCTGCTCTGCCTGGCCGACGGGCTCGTCGGGCTCTCCTTCGGGGCGCTGAGCGCCGGGGCCGGGCTGCCGTGGTGGTTCGCCCCGCTCAGCTCCGTCGTCGTGTTCGCCGGGGCGTCGCAGTTCCTGCTGCTGGGCGCCCTGACGTCCGGGGGTGTGGTGGCCGGGGTGGCCGCCGCCGTGCTGGTGAACCTGCGGCTCACACCGTTCGCGCTCACCGTCGCCGACCTGCTGGGACCGGGGTTCGGCCGGCGGCTGGCCGGCGCCCACCTGGTGACCGACGAGACCGTGGCGATGGCGCTCGCCCAGCCCGACCGGACCCGGCGCCGGGCGACCTTCTGGGCCTGCGGGCTCGCGCTGTTCGCCGCGTGGAACCTCGGCGTGGCGGTCGGCGCGCTCACCGGCGCCCAGATCGGTGACACCCGGGCGCTCGGGCTGGACGCGGCCTTCCCGGCCGTCCTCGTGGCCCTCGTCATGCCCGCGCTGCGTGACCCGGGCACCCGGCGGGCGGCCCTGCTCGGCGCGGTCGTCGCCGTCGGTGCCTCCCTCGTGCTGCCGG
>NZ_VWSD01000225.1 GCF_009829685.1 Cellulomonas citrea | reverse complement strand
GCGCTCGACGGTGCGCCCGGTGGCGACCTCGTGCGCACCGGCAGCCGGCTCGCGCTCGGGGCGGCCTGGGACGAGGCGTGGGACGGGATGTCGACACGGCTGGCCCCGGTGGCCGCCGGTCTGCGCGACGCCTGGGAGGTCGGTGCTGCCCCCGGGGCGCTGCTCCAGGTCGCGGCCGACCAGCACCGTGCGCGACGTCGGGCCGCCGTCCAGGAGGCCGCCGGTGCGTTGGGCGCGCGGCTCGTGCTGCCGCTCGGGCTGTGCCTGCTGCCGGCGTTCGTGCTGCTGGGGCTCGTCCCCGTCGTGCTGTCCCTGGCGGGTGAGCTGCTGGGGTGAGGAGGTCGGCGTTGCGACCCCTGCTCGTGCGCGTCTCCCTGCGCCGCCCCGGGCTCGTGCCCGCCTTGCTCGTCGTGACCCCTCCCGGGCACGGACCGGCGACCCGCCGCGACCTGTCCTCAGGCGTCGGGCGCGGACGTGCACCGTCGTGCGCCCAGCGGACCTGCGCCGGGAGCTCGGGCACCGCACCAGGCTGGGCGAGCCCGGCATCGCGTCGGCACCCGACCTGAGGAGTCACCATGAGCCAGCAGCCCCTCCGCCCCGACGAGGCTCCGTCGAGCACACGGGCGTCCTCGTCCGTCCAGCACCGTCCTGCCCGCGCTCACCGCTGGCGGGCGCTGGCCGACGACGCCGGGATGGCGACCGCCGAGTACGCGGTCGTCACCCTGGCCGCCGTGGGGTTCGCCGGTCTGCTGCTCGTCATCCTCAAGAGCAGTGAGGTGCGTGACCTGCTGCTCGGCATCATCCGCGCGGCGCTCAGCTCATGACCCGTCGGCGCCTGGAACGCCCCGATGCGGGGGCGGTCACGGCCGAGCTGGCGATCGGCCTGGTCGCCGTGGCCGCCGTGCTCGTCGCGGTGCTCGCCGTCGGCGCGGCGACCGTGGTCCGGGTGCGCTGCACCGATGCGGCCCGTGCGGGTGCTCGGGCTGCGGCGATCGGCCAGGACGACGCGGCCGTGCGGGCCGTCGCCGTCCGGGTCGCCGGTGGCTTAGCCACCGCCTCCGTCGAGCGGCAGGACGACGGGTGGGTCCAGGTCACCGTCGAGGTGCCGGTGATCGGCGGCGGGCCGGCGCGTGGGCTGCGTGCGACCTCCTCGGCGACGGCGTGGACGGAGCCATGAGGAGGCCCGGGCCCGGGCCGCACTCACCCGGCGGCCGGGCGCGGCGGTGGGGTGCCGACGACGGGGCTGGGTCGGTGCTCGTGCTCGGGCTGGTGGCGCTCGCGCTGGTCCTGGTGGTGGCGGTCGCCTCGCTCGGTCAGGTGGAGGTGGCGCGCGCCCGCGCCCAGGGCGCGGCTGATCTTGCGGCGCTCGCCGGGGCGTCGCGGCTGCTCGCGTTCGGTGAGGTGGGGTCGTCCTGCGCCCTGGCCGGGCGAGCGGTCGAGCGCAACGGTGCCGTGCTCGACGGGTGCGCCCAGGTGCGCGCGGGGGTGCTCGAGGTGCGGGTGCACCGCGGCACGCCGTTCGGCGCGGCGACCGCCGTCGCACGCGCCGGTCCGGCCTCGGCCCGTGAGCCGTGAGCCCGAGCCGGAGTCGTGAGCCCGAGCCGGAGTCGTGAGCGATGAGTGGTGGAGACGCGCCGTGCGCGGTGGGCAGCGAGCGTGGGTCGTCGAGCAGCGGGCGTCCACGCCCGGGGCGGACGCGGCACGCGCGCCTCTCGGCCACTCAGCCGGGGGCGTGCGCCAGCACGGCGTCCAGCAGCCGGATCGCGGCCGCCTTGTCGAGCGGTTCGTTGCCGTTCCCGCACTTGGGGGACTGGACGCACGCCGGGCAGCCGGTCGCGCAGCCGCAGTCGGCGATCGCGTCCCGGGTCGCGCGCAGCCAGGTCGGCCCCAGGTCGAACGCCCGGCGGGCGAAGCCGGCACCGCCGGGGAACGCGTCGTGCACGAAGACGGTGGCGTGCCCGGTGTCGGCGTGCAGCACCGTGGACAGCCCGCCCAGGTCCCAGCGGTCGCAGGTCGCCAGCAGCGGCAGCAGCCCGATCGAGGCGTGCTCGGCGGCGTGCAGCGCACCGGGCGCGACCTCCAGCGTGACGCCGGCGGCGAGCAGCAGATCGGCCGGGGCGGTCCACCACACGGCGGCGGTCCGCAGCGTGCGCGCGGGCAGGTCGAGCTGCTCGGTGCCCAGCACCTGCAGGTCGGGCAGCCGCTTGCGCTGGAAGCCGAGGACCTGGCTGGTCACGTCGACCATGCCGAACGACCAGGTGAGGGGACCCCAGACCTGCTCTGCCTCGACCTGGACCACCTCGGTCGAGGTCACCCAGCGGGCCCATGTGCCGTAGTCGACGCTGCGCCGCGTCACCAGCGCGAGGTGGTCGTCCAGGTTCAGCTCGTCGACCACGAAGGAGTCGCCCTGGTGCACGTAGACGGCGCCGGTGTGCACCGTTGCGTCGGCGGACGACAGGTCGACCGTGCCGAGCACCCGCCCGGTCGATCCCTCGACCACCCGGACCGGCTGGCCACCCGCGCCACGCAGGTCGGTGAGCGAGCTCGCCGGCTCCGGATGGGTCCAGAACCAGCCGGCGGCCCGGCGGCGCAGCACCCCGCGGGCGACCAGCTCGTCGAGGACAGCCGGCGCCTGCGGACCGAACAGCGGCAGGTCGTCCGGTCGCAGCGGCAGCTCGGCGGCCGCGGCCGCCAGGTGCGGGGCGAGCACCGCCGGGTTGCCGGGGTCGAAGACCGTGGCCTCGACCGGTTCGTCGAGCAGGGCCTGCGGATGGTGCACGAGGTAGGTGTCCAGCGGGTCCTCCCGGGCGACGAGGGCCACCAGACCGGGCGCTCCGGCACGTCCTGCCCGGCCGGCCTGCTGCCACCACGAGACCCGGGTCCCGGGGAACCCGGCGACCAGCACCGCGTCCAGCCCGGCGATGTCGACGCCCAGCTCGAGGGCGTTCGTGGTGGCCAGCGCACGGATCTGCCCGGCGCGTACCGCCTGCTCGAGGGCCCGCCGCTCCTCCGGCAGGTAGCCACCGCGGTACGCCTGCACCCCGGCGGCCAGCGCGGGGTCGACGGCCGCCAGGTGCGCACGGGTCGCGGTGGCCACCGACTCGGCCCCACGCCGGGACC
>NZ_VWSD01000224.1 GCF_009829685.1 Cellulomonas citrea | reverse complement strand
CGGCCGCCCGGCAGGCCGTCCCCGGGTGCACCACGACGCGGCCGGTCCGTCCGGGCCCGCTCCGCCGCCTGCGCGGCGCGCGCGATGTTGCGCTGCATCCCGCCGAACACCACGCCGTGGAACGGTGCGACCGACCACCAGTACAGCTGCCCGAGCAGGCCCTTGGGTGCGAACAGCGCACGTTGGGCGAACGTCACGCCCACCTGGTCCCAGCCCTGGTCGTCCTCGACCGCGAGCTCCAGCCAGGCCAGACCCGGCAACCGCATCTCGGCGCGCAGCCGCACCAGCCGCCCGGGCTCGACGAGCTCGACCCGCCAGAAGTCCACCGCGTCGTCGACCACGAGGTGGTCGCGGTCGCGCCGCCCGCGGCGCAGGCCCGGACCGCCGGCCAGCCGGTCGGCCAGGCCCCGCACCCGCCAGGCCAACGACCAGGAGAACCAGCCGCGGTCGCCGCCGACCCGTTCCAGCACCCGCCACAGCGCCGCCGGCGAGGCCTGCACCCGGATGCGTCGTTCGTCGCGGTAGAGCGTCCCGCCGGCCCACTGCGGGTCCGAGGGCAGCGGGTCGCTCGGCGCCCCGCGCACCGAGGCGCTGGCCCACGACGTGGACACCTCGCCGTCGTGCATCCGTGCCAGGGCCAGCTCGATCGCCCGGTCCACGCCGATGAGACCGCCCGGCGGGTCCGGCACCAGGGCGGCGATGTCGTGCTCCTTGCACACCACCTCGTGCACGAGGGAGTCCACGAGCGGGCGGGCCAGCGGGCCGGGGACGGGGGTGACGAGCGCGACCCACAGGCTGGACAGCCGCGGGCTGAGCACCGGCACGGCGACGATGAGCCGGCGGGGCAGCCCGGCCGTCGCGGCGTACCGCTGCATGAGGTCGCGGTAGGTGAGCACGTCGGGCCCGCCGATGTCGTACCCGCGGGAGGTGGTGGCCGGTGCCGAGGCCACGCCGACGAGGTAGCGCAGCACGTCGCGCACCGCGATCGGCTGGATCCGGTTGGCGACCCAGCGCGGCACCGTCATCGCCGGCAGCCGTTCGGTGAGGTACCGCATCATCTCGAACGAGGCCGAGCCGGAGCCGAGGATGACGGCGGCGCGCAGCGCGATCGTCGGCACGCCGCTGGCCAGCAGGATCTCCTCGACCTCGGTGCGCGAGGCCAGGTGCACCGACAGCTCCTCGTCGTCGGGGTGCAGCCCGCCGAGGTAGACGATGCGGCGCACCCCGGCCTCGCGGGCCGCCCGCGCCACGGTGAGTGCGGTGGTCCGGTCGGTCGCGGCGAACGAGCGGCCCGACCCCAGCGCGTGGATGAGGTAGTAGAGGACGTCCACCCCGTCGAGCGCGGCCCGCGTCCGGTCCAGGTCGGTGGTGTCCAGGTCGACCGGCTCGACCTGCGGGTACCAGGGGCGGCCGCGCAGCCGGTCCGGGCGTCGGGCCAGGGCGCGCACCCGGTAGCCCGCGGCGAGCAGCTCGGGCACCAGCCGGCCACCGACGTACCCGCTCACCCCGGTGACGGCGGCCACCGGCGCGTCGGGGCGTGGCAGCCCGTCCGGTCCGGTGCCCGGGACCAGGCCGGCCAGCGTGTGCGCCACGGGTTCGGGCGGTCGGGTGCGAGCGGATGCGGTCACGGGGGGAGTCTGCGTGCCCGGGCGCCGCGGCGCACCCGGGCGCCGGCAGACGTGGGGCCCGTGGCACGGCAGGATCGCTCCTGTGCGGATCGACCTGAACGCCGACCTCGGCGAGAGCTTCGGCGCCTGGACCCTGGGCGCCGACGGTGCGCTGCTCGACCAGGTGACGAGCGCCAACGTCGCCTGCGGGTTCCATGCCGGTGACCCGGTGGTGATGCGCGCGACCTGCGAGGGGGCGGCGGCCCGCGGGGTGGCCGTCGGTGCGCACGTGTCCTACCGGGACCTGGCCGGCTTCGGCCGCCGGTTCATCGACGTGCCGCCGGCCGTGCTGCGTGACGAGGTGGTCTACCAGGTGGCGGCCCTCGCCGGGGTGGCCCGCGTGGCGGGGACGAGGGTCGGCTACGTGAAACCGCACGGCGCCCTCTACTCGGCGATCGTCGCGCACCGCGGGCAGGCCGAGGCGGTCGTGGCCGGGGTGCGGGAGGCTGCCGACGCCCTGGGGCGCCCGCTCGCGCTGCTCGGCCTGCCCGGGTCGCTCGCGCTGGAGCTGGCCGCCCAGGTGGGGGTGATGCCGGTCGCCGAGGGGTTCGCCGACCGCGGCTACCTGCCGGACGGCACGCTGGCACCCCGCGGCACCGACGGCGCCCTGCTCACCGACCCGCAGGCCGCCGCCGAGCAGGCCGTCCGGTTGGTGCTGTCCGGTGAGGTGGTCGCGCTGGACGGCACCGTCGTGCCGATGCGGGTCGGGTCGGTCTGCGTGCACTCCGACACCCCCGGGGCGGTGCAGGTGGCCCGCGCGGTGCGTCGGGCGCTCACCTCGGCCGGGGTGCGGCTCGTGGCGGCGACCGAGCCGTGAGCCGTACGCCGGTCGTGCCCTTCGGGCCGGACGCCCTGCTCGTCGAGTTGGGTCCGGGCGGTCGAGCCGGCCGGGTGGCGGCCGGGCTGTCCCGGCCCGACGGCCCGGCACGTCCCGCGGCGGTGCGCGACGTGGTGCCCGGTGCCCGGACGCTCCTGGTGACCTGGCGCGGGGGCCCGGCCGAGCGGGCGGGTGTCGCCGCCTGGCTGCACGAGGTGCTCGATGCGGCGGGGGACGCGCACGGGGAGCCGACGGCGCTGGTCGAGCTCCCGGTCTGCTACGACGGCGCGGACCTGGACGACGTGGCCCGGCAGGTCGGCCGCTCGGTGGACGAGGTGGTCGCGCGGCACGCCGGCGCCCGCTACGAGGTGGCCTTCGGCGGGTTCGTCCCGGGGTTCGCCTACCTGGTCGGGCTGGACCCGCTGCTGCGGTTGCCCCGGCTCGCCGAGCCGCGGACCAGGGTGCCGGCCGGGTCGGTGGCCGTCGCCGACGAGTACACCGGCGTGTACCCGGCGGCCAGCCCGGGCGGCTGGCGGCTGCTGGGGCGCACCGGCACCGTGCTCGTCGACCCGGAGGCCGACCCACCGGCGCTGCTCACCCCCGGTACGGCGGTGCGGTTCGTCCCCGTGCGTGCGACGGCCCTGGCGGG
>NZ_VWSD01000223.1 GCF_009829685.1 Cellulomonas citrea | reverse complement strand
GCCCGAGGGCGGTCGGGACGCCAAGGGTCAGCACGTCGCGAACCTGCTGGCGTTCCAGCCGGGCGAGACCATCGCCCAGGTGCTCGACCTGCGCGACTACGAGCAGGCGGAGTACCTGGTCCTGGCCCAGTCGTCCGTCGCGGCGAACACGGCGGTGCGCACGACGGCGGCGCGCTGGTACGCCAGCGTCGGTCGCAGCGCGTACTCCAGGGCCAACGAGTGCCGGGCGGTGCCGCCGGTCGCCCCCAGCAGCACCGGGATCCCGTCGAGCGTGCCGGGTTCGAGCACGTCGAGGAACGACTTGACCAGCCCGGCCACCGACGCCCCGTAGACCGGGCTCACCAGCACCACGCCGTCGGCCGCCGCGAGCGCGTCGAGCGTCTCGCGCAGCGGCCCGGAGGCGAACCCGGTGAGGGTCGCGTCGACGGTGGCGTGGGCCAGGTCGCGCAGGTCCACGGTGTGCACCTGGGCCTGGAGGCCGCGGGCGGCCAGCGCGGTCACGGTGGCGGCGGCGAGCCGGTCGGCGAGCAGCCGGGAGCTGGACGGCTGCGAGACGCCGCCGGACAGCACGACGAGCGAGCGGGTGGTCATGAGGTTCCTCCGAACCGGTCGGGCGGGGTGTCAGTGGGTGCGGGGCTCGACGGCCAGGGCCGCGGCCTCGTCGTCCTCGGCGGTCTTGCCGGTCCAGTGGTCGGCCTCGGCCGACACCTGGGTGGAACCGGCGGTGCCGGCCGCGCGGGCCGCAGCGACCAGGTCGGCGTGCGACGGCGGGTTCGCCGGGACGTCGGCGGGACGACGGGCCTCGGCCTCGGCGCGCAGCACCGGGACCACCTGCTCGGCGAGGAGGTCGATCTGCTCGAGCACGGTCTTGAGCGGCAGGCCGGCGTGGTCCATGAGGAACATCTGGCGCTGGTAGTGCCCGACCTGCTCCCAGAAGGCCCCGTACCGGTCGATCACCTGCTGCGGCGAGCCGACGGTGAGCGGGGTCTCGTGCGCGAACTCCTCGAGCGTCGGCCCGTGCCCGTAGACGGGGGCGACGTCGAAGTAGGGGCGGAACTCGTTGACGGCGTCCTGCGAGCGGGGCCGCATGAACACCTGCCCGCCGAGCCCGACGATCGCCTGGTCGGCGCGGCCGTGCCCGTAGTGCTCGAACCGCTGCCGGTAGTAGTTGACCATCTGGGCGGTGTGCTCCATCGGCCAGAAGATCGCGTTGTGCAGGAACCCGTCGCCGTAGTAGGCGGCCTGCTCGGCGATCTCGGGGGAGCGGATGGAGGCGTGCCACACGAACGGCGGGACGCCGTCGAGCGGGCGCGGGGTCGAGGTGAAGCCCTGCAGCGGGGTGCGGAACTTGCCGGTCCAGTCCACGACGTCCTCGCGCCACAGCCGGCGCAGCAGCGCGTAGTTCTCGACGGCGAGCGCGATGCCCTGCCGGATGTCCTTGCCGAACCACGGGTAGACGGGGCCGGTGTTGCCGCGGCCCAGCATGAGGTCCATCCGCCCGTCGGCGATCACCTGGAGCATCGCGTACTCCTCGGCCAGGCGCACCGGGTCGTTGGTGGTGATGAGCGTGGTGGCGGTGGACAGGGTGATCTGCGTGGTCACCCCGGCCAGGTAGCCGAGCATGGTGGTCGGCGAGGAGGGCACGAAGGGCGGGTTGTGGTGCTCGCCGGTGGCGAACACGTCCAGGCCGGCCTCGTCGGCGTGCCGGGCGATGGTGAGCATGGCGCGCACCCGCTCGGTGTCGTCGGGCGTGCGCCCGGTGTGCGGGTCCGGCGTGACGTCGCCGACGGAGAAGATGCCGAACTGCATGATGCGCCTCACGATCTATGCGTTTGCATGAACTTTCGCCTCAACCGGGGGCACCCGCGCCCTATTCCCGCGCCCTCCGGGCCCGCACAGCGGGTATCAGCGCGGCGGACGCCGCCTCCTGGTTCTCATATGTCCGCGCCGGAGAGGACCGCCATGCCCGTGACGATCGGACTCGACCCGTTCACCAGGGCCATGAGCGCCGCGGTGGCGCGCGTGCACCTGCCCGGGACGGTCGGGTACGAGGCGCTCACCGCCACGCACGACCCCCGGCGCCGGGCCGGTGCGACGCTCGTCGTCGAGGCGCTCACCGCGCACGACGTCGCCGCCGCGGTGCGCACGGCCGGTGAGCACCGGGTGCCGGTCGCGGTCCGCGGCATCGGACGAGGGCTCGTGCCACCCGGCTGCGTCCTGGTCTCGACCCGCTCGCTCGACACGCTCGTCGTGCGGCCCCAGCACCGCACCGCCCAGCTCGGCGCCGGGGTGCGCTGGTCGACCGTGCTGCACGCCACCGCACGCCACGGCCTGGCCCCCGTGTGCGGGGCCGACGCCGCGGTCGGGGCCGTCGCCCACCTGAGCTGCGGCGGGCTGGGACCCGTCGCACGCTCGCACGGGGTCTCCAGCGACCGGGTGATCGGGCTCGAGGTCGTCACCGGCGACGGGGTGCTGCGCTCGGTCTCGGCCGAGGAGCACCCCGACCTGTTCTGGGCGCTGCGCGGTGGACGCGGCTCGTTGGGCATCATCACCTCGGCCCTCATCGAGCTGGTCGAGCAGCCGGAGGTCTACGCCGGCACGCTGTGGTTCGACGAGGTGGACGTCCCGGCCGTGCTGCGCGCCTGGGCCCGCTGGGCCGCGCAGCTGCCGGTGGCGGGCAGCACCTCCGTCGCGGTCGCCCGGATGACGACCGTGCCGCACGTGCCGTCCGTCCTGGCGGGCTTCACCACGCTGGCGCTGCGCTTCGCCTGGACCGGGGACCCGGCCGAGGGCGAGCGCCTGATCGCCCCGATGCGCGCGCTCGCCGCCCCGCTCATCGACACGGTCGGGGTGATGCCCTACGCCGCGATCGGTGCGGTGCACGCCGACCACGCCGGTCCGGGGCCCCGGCAGCGGCACACGGTGCTGCTGCACGAGCTCGGCCCGGCGGCCGCCGACCGTCTCGTCGAGCTCGTGGGCCCGGGCAGCGGCTGCCTGCAGCAGTCGGTGGAGGTCCGCCGGCTCGGCGGTGCCGTCCGGGAGCCGCTGCGCGGTGCGTCCGCGGTCGCCCACCGCGACGCGCCGTGGGCGCTCACCACGGTGGGCACCGCGTCCACGGGCACGCCCGACCCGGTGGCGGACGACGCGCGCCGCATCACCCAGCAGATGGCGCCCTGGTGCCGTCCAGGGGCGCTCGCC
>NZ_VWSD01000222.1 GCF_009829685.1 Cellulomonas citrea | reverse complement strand
CACCGCGGCGAGCGGCCCGTCGGCGAGCGCCGCGGCCAGGTCGAGCCGCACCGGGTGCGCCGGGGCCAGGTAGGAGGCGCGCAGCGCGTACGCCGTACGCCCGTCGGGGCTCACGCAGACATCACTGAACGCCGCATCGTCGCTGGTCAGCCGCATGGGCGGCGCGTCGTCCAGACCGAGGTGGAAGATCGGGGCGCGGCCGTCCTCATCGGCCACGACGAGCAGGCCCGAGCTGTCCGGCAACCAGGTGAGCGCGGCCGGCCAGCGGTCCCAGCCCTCAGCCAGCCGGCGCACCGGACCACCGGCCAGCGGCACCAGCCCGACGGTCTGGTTCGGCGCCTGGTGCGGTGTGCTCTGGTCCTCGACGACAAAGGCCACCCACTGCCCGTCCGGCGAGATCGCCGGGTACCAGACGTCAGCCGTCGGCAGGTCGACGAGCACCCGGCGGGCGCCGTCGGCCACGTCGATCGCCACGAGCGTCGCGCGCACGTCACCCCGGGCGCCCGGCACCTCCCAGACGGCCACGACCGTGGTGCCGTCGGGGCTGAGGGTGGCCTCACCCTCGCCGAGCGCGTGCCCGGCCTGCGGGGTCAGGTCGCGCAGCGTCGCCGTCGGCTCGCTCGTCCCGGCGGGCGCGGTACCCGGCACCGCCGAGGCGACGAAGACGTGCGTGTGGCCAGGCCCCAGGTCGTGGTCCCAGAGCCGGACCGGGTAGCCGTCGTGCAGGATCGCCCCGAGCTTGAGGTCCTTGCGCTCCTTGCGGAGCTTCTCGTCGTCGGCCTCGTCGCGCGCACCGGGCAGCACCTCCGACGTGAGCAGCACGGTGCCGGCCTGCCGCGCGACCCGCAGACCGCCGAGCCCGGCCGTGCGGGCCGCCACCTGACGGGCCTCACCGCCGTCCCTCGGCAGCAGGTGCAGCGACGGGGTCTCGTCCTCGTCCTCGCCACCGGTGGGACGCACCGCGGTGAAGAGCAGGTCGCCGGCCGGGGTGAACGCGGCCTCGCCCTCGCCCTTGGCGCCCCGCGTGAGCCGGCGCGCCGGTGCCTGGCCGGCCGGGTCCACCTGCCACCAAGCGGTGCGGTAGGCCGTCTTCTTGGTGTCGAGGGACTGCACGCTCACCGCCAGGCGGGTGCCGTCCGGCGACAGGACGAGGTGCCCGGTACGGGGCAGGGCGATGTACTGCTCGAGGTCATGGAAGGGGGTGCTCACCGTTCGATCCTGGCACGAGCCACCCACGTCCCGCCGCCGGAATGTGCTCAGCGCGGCTCGTCCCGCGAGGCCAGCCGGCCGAGCATCGCGTTGTACTCGTCCAGCTCGGCGTCCCCGGAGCGGTCCACCCGCCGGTCCCGACGTCGGGCCGCACGCTCGTCGTCGCGCGCCCACGCGACCGCCACCGCGATCGCGAGCGCGAGCGTCGGCAGCTCACCGATGCCCCACGCCACCGACCCGCCGAGCTGCTGGTCCACCAGCGCCGACGGTCCCCACGGGCGCCCCATCAGCCCGAACCAGTCGGCGACCAGCAGCGCCTTGCCCGACTGCAGCGTCACCCCGAAGAACGCGTGGAAGCCCATCGTCGCGAACAGCAGCAGCAGCCGCAGCGGGTAGGACGGGCGGGCCGGCCCCGGGTCGATCCCCACGAGCGCGTTGGCGAACAGGTACCCGGCCAGGGAGAAGTGCACGACCATGAAGAGGTGGCCGACCGGGTCGGCCAACGCCCAGCCGAACACGTCGGTGTAGTAGAAGACCACCATCGAGCCGGCGAAGTTCGCCGCGGCCACCAGCGGGTTCGCCAGGAACCGGCCCCAGTGCGACTGCACCAGCACGAGCAGCCACTCGCGCGGCCCGCGTGAGGTGTCCCCGCGCAGCCCGGCGGCGCGCACCGGCAGCGCCCGCAGCGCGAGCGTCACCGGACCCGAGAGCGCCAGGAAGATCGGGATGACGGTGGCGAGCACCATGTGCTGCACCATGTGCGCGCTGAACAGCACGTGGCCGTACACGGCCGCACCGCCGTTGGTCGTCCAGGCGAAGCCGACCATCCCCACGAGCCAGGACGCGGTGCGCAGCCACGGCCAGGCGTCCCCGCGCCGGTGCAGCCGGTGCACCCACCGCAGGTACACGACGACGCCGGACGCGGCCGCGCACGCCGTCACCAGATCAGGGCTGGTGAGCGTGAGCCAGTGCCAGAGCGTCGGCTGCGGCGGCAGCGGCTCGCCGGTGAGCAGGAACGCGGGGCTCGGGACCGTCGGCACCCGGCCCGGGTCCGGCGGTGCGGTCGAGCCGAGCGCCACGGCGACCGCCGAGACGGCGCCCATGACCGCGAGCTCGACGACGAGCACCCGCCAGAACAACGACGGCCGGTCGGCCAGCAGCGGCAGCGTGCGCCGCCGGTGCAGCAGGCCCAGCAGCCCGAGCACGACGACGAGCCCGGTCTTCACCAGCAGCAGCACACCCCACCGGGTGCCCAGCCCGGCCAGCCCGTCGAGCCGGATCCAGGCGTTGACCACCCCGGAGACGACCACCCCGGCGGTGCACCAGCCGGCGAGCACCGAGTACCGCGCCACCGAGGCGGTGAGGTCGGAGCCGAACCGGCCCACCAGCAGTGCGAGCGCCGCGAGACCGCCCACCCACACGGCCGCGCTCACCAGGTGCACCACCATCGCGGAGGTGGCCAGGTGGTGGCTCGTGGTGCCGGCCGCGTGCCCCGTCTGCGCCTGCTGCCACAGCGCGACGACGACGAGCAGCACCGTCCAGCCGACCCCCGTCGGGGTGGCGACCAGGAAGGACAGGGCCGTCGCGGCGGCCGCGACGAGCACCACCGAGGCCAGCGTGCGCCCCAGGTCCACCTGGAGCACGAAGACCATGAGCCCCTGCTGGCCGACGGTCTGGGACAGCGCCTGGCCGGCGACCGAGGCGTAGGTGAGCACGAGGTGCGCCACCCCGACGAGGGTCCACACCGCGGCGGCGACACCGGCGAGCTGGGTGGCCCGTGGCCAGGCGCGACCGTCCACCGCACCCGGGGCCCCGGCCGGGTCGCGGCGCGGCAGCACGCACGCCGCCAGGGCGAGCGCACCCAGAGTGACCGCACCGGCCAGCTCGCCGATCGTCGCGGTGAGCGGCAGGGCCCAGCGCACCAGGGCGCCGGGGTCGCCGAGCCGGGGGGCCGCGACCGCTCCGCTCCACAGCAGGGCGGGCACCAGCACGACGAGGGTCGCGGCCACGAGCACCCCGGCGTTGCGCACGGCGGTGCGCGACGTCAGGAC
>NZ_VWSD01000221.1 GCF_009829685.1 Cellulomonas citrea | reverse complement strand
CGAGCTGGTCGAGCAGGTCGCCGCCAGGGAGCGCGCCGGCTGGCTGCTGGCCGGCACCTGGGCGAGCGAGGCGCTGCGGGTCGAGGCGTGGCGGCCGCGGTTCGCCACCGAGGTCGACCACCGCTCGCTGCCCCACGAGCTCGACTGGCTGCGCACCGCCGTGCACCTGCACAAGGGCTGCTACCGGGGGCAGGAGACGGTGGCCCGCGTGCACAACCTCGGCCGTCCGCCGCGTCGGCTGGCGATGCTGCACCTGGACGGATCCGGGCACCTGCTGCCCGCCGCCGGTGCCGCGGTGCGCGCGGTGCCCGACGGGCCCGTGGTCGGCACGCTCACCAGCTCGGCTCGGCACCACGAGCTCGGGCCCGTGGCGCTCGCGGTGCTCAAGCGGTCCGCCCCGGCCGACGTCGACCTGCTGGTCGACGAGGACGGGGGCGCCGTCGCGGCCGCCCAGGTGATCGTCGTGCCCCCGGACGGGGTGTCGGTCGACCGGCCGGCACCGCGCGGACCGGTGGCACCGGGCTTGCGGGTCGCCGGCGCACGGTGAACGCGTCGTTGCGGATCGAGGTCCAGGAGCGGGCCCGGCAGGGCTGGTCGCGGGTACGCGCCGCATGGTTCCCGGTGGTGCAGGCCGCGGCCGCCGGCGCCATCGCCTACGTCATCGCGCACGACGTGCTCGGGCACCCGTACCCGTTCTTCGCCCCCGTCGCGTCCTGGGTGGCGCTGGGGTTCTCGCGCAACCGTGAGGTGCGACGCGTCGCCGAGCTGGCCGTCGGGGTCGCGATCGGGGTGGGCGCCGGCGACCTCGTCGTGCACGTGATCGGCAGCGGCTGGTGGCAGATGGCGCTCGTGCTCATCGCCTCGGCCCTCGTCGCCCGGTTCCTCGACCGGGGGCTCATGCTCACGACGCAGGCCGGGGTGCAGGCCATCGTCATCGTCGGGCTGCCGACGGCCTCGGGCGGTCCGGTGGGTCGCTGGATCGACGCGCTGCTCGGCGGTGCCATGGCCCTGGCGGTCACGGTGCTCACGCCGACCGACGTCCGGCGCCGGCCGCGCGAGCTGGCGCGGGGCGTGCTGCGTGACCTCGGGCGGGTGCTGCACGAGCTGGCCCGCGGGCTGTCGACCGGGTCGGCCGAGCGGGTCGAGGACGCCCTGGTGCGCGGACGTGCCAGCCAGCCCGCGCTCGACGAGTGGCTGGACGCGACCCGCTACGCGCACGACCTGGCCCGGGTCTCGCCCGCGGCCCGTCGGCACCGGGCCGAGCTCGCCCGGCTGGTCGAGTGCGCCGTGCTCACCGACCGTGCCGTCCGCAACTCCCGCGTGCTCGCCCGCAGGGCCGGGCCGGTGGTGGAGGACGGGACCGCGGCGCCCACGGTCGCGCGGGACGTCGAGCGGGTCGCCCGGGCCGTGGACGAGCTGGCGGACGCGTTCGGCAGCGGTCGCGACCCGGTGCGGGCCCGCACCGACCTGCTCGCCGTGGCGCACGACCTGGACCCGCACGCCGCGGCCGACGAGGGCTGGCAGGCGCAGAGCCTCGTGCTGCTGCTGCGCTCGCTCGTCGTCGACGTGCTGCAGGTGTCCGGTGCCGACCCGTCGCAGGCGCACGACGTGCTGCCCGAGCTGTGAGCGCAGCGGGCAGCTGCTCGCCGCCGCCGGGGCTCACCGCATAGGCTCAGCCGCGTGATCGTGACCCTGCAGGTGCTCCTCTTCCTGCTCTTCTACGCGGCCATCGTGGCGCTGTGCGTCTGGGCGCTCGTCGACTGCCTGCGCCGGCCGACCGGGGCGTTCGTGTCCGCGGGCAAGCGCACGAAGGGGCTGTGGACGGGAGTGCTCGCGGCCTCCGCCGTGGTCTCGTTCATCGCGGTGCCGATCCCGGGCGGCTACTCCCTGGGGGGCGGCACATTCCAGTTCCTCGCGCTGCTGGCGGCCGTCGCGGCCGTCGTCTACCTCGTCGACGTGCGACCCGCGGTCCAGCCGTACTCGCGCCGCAAGGGGCCGCGCGGCCCGCGCTCCGGCTGGTGAGGGCGGTCGTCCAGCGGGCCACCCGGGCGAAGGTCACGGTGGCCGGCGAGGTCGTGGGCGAGCTGCCCGGTCCGGGGCTCGTGGTGCTCGTCGGGGTGACCCCCGGCGACGGGGACGCTCAGGTGGAGCACCTGGCGCGCAAGGTCGCCGAGCTGCGCATCCTGCGCGACGAGCTCTCGGCGGTGGACGTCACCGCCCCGGTGCTCGTCATCAGCCAGTTCACGCTCTACGCCGACACCCGCAAGGGCCGGCGCCCGACGTGGAACCAGGCGGCGCCCGGTCCGGTGGCCGAACCGCTGGTCGAGGCGTTCGTCGCGGCGCTGCGCGGGCGGGGGCTGCCGGTGGCGACCGGGCGGTTCGGCGCGGACATGCAGGTCGAGCTGGTCAACGACGGCCCGGTGACGATCCTGCTGGAGTCGGTGCCGGACTGAGCCCGTGCGGGTCGTCGCGGTGCGCCGGTCCGCGCAGGTCGCCCCGCGCGCACATGCAGAAGAAGGCCCCTCGGAGTAAGCGTCCGAGGGGCCTTCCTCTGATCGCACACCTGCGGGTCACCCCGCGGTCGCGCCGCTCGACGTGCGGCGGGTGCCCCACCCCTGCCTCGTCCGGCGAACCGGCCGTGCGGGGTGCTGCACCTGCGATCGAACCTCCCGGGTCCGAGCACGTCCCCCGCGCCGTCGTGCGCGGGCCACCAGGTCACCCTGGCGCTGCGGTCGTGCCGTTCTCCGATCGGTTCCGGTCCCTGCGGTCCGCCTGCGGCTGGTCCGGACCTTGCGGTCCGGCCTCGCTGCCGGTGATCCGTCGGGATCGATGGGACAGGTCTAGTCCCGCCGTCAGGGGGCCGCAAGGGGGTGCGTCGACCAGTTTTCGTCCACAGGGTTGAGCACAGGGTCGTCCACAGGGTGACCAGGCAGGACGCCCGTCGGACACAGGGCTGTGCACAGAATTTGTGGACGGTTGGTGTGTCGTTCACCCGGGCTGTCAGACGCGGTGGCTAGCCTGGCCCCGACATCAAGGCCCCTCGGAGTAAGCGTCCGAGGGGCCTTGTCATGTGCGGGGGCCCTGTCGTGTCTCGTGCGGTCGGGCCTGCCCTCGGTCAGCGCGACAGCGCGGCGGCGGCCCGGGCGACGTCGTCCTCGTCGTTCCACAGGTGGAACGCGAGCCGGACACCCCCGTCCCGGCCGGCCACCGTGCAGCCGGCCGCGGTCAGCGCGCGACCCCGGGCGCCGTCCGGGTCGGGCA
>NZ_VWSD01000220.1 GCF_009829685.1 Cellulomonas citrea | reverse complement strand
CCGGGACGACCCGCCGCCCGCCCCGCCGGTGCCCACCGAAGCCGCCGTCCCGACCGGCCCGCTGCCGGCCGCCGACGACATCGCCGGGCTCGTCGACCAGCTGCGGTCCGCCGGGATGCGCGTGACGCTCGTGCGGCTCGGCGAGCCCCGCAACCTGCCACCCGGTGCCGGGCTCACGCTCTACCGGGTCGCGCAGGAGTCCCTCACCAACGTGCTCAAACATGCCGGCCCCGACCCCGAGGCCACCGTGGTGCTCCAGTGGCTGCCCGAGACCGTGGTGCTCGAGGTGTCCGACGACGGCCGCGGTGCGGCAGCCGGCAGCGACGGGCTCGGCCAGGGCCTGCTCGGGATGCGCGAGCGGACCACGATGTTCGGCGGATCGGTCACCGCCGGGCCCCGGCCGGGCGGCGGGTTCCAGGTGCGCGCGACCCTGCCCTCACCGGGTGGCAGCACCCCCGCAGCCACGACCGTCCCCCTCGTCCCCGGTGCGGCGCCGGTCCGCGACGCCGCACCCACGCAGAACGGAGCACACCGATGACGGCGCCGATCAGGGTCGCGCTCGTCGACGACCAGCAGCTGGTGCGAGCCGGCTTCCGGATGGTCATCGACTCCCAGCCCGACCTGGAGGTGGTGCTCGAGGCCGGTGACGGCCGCGCCGCCGTGCACGGCCTGGCCGCCGAGCGCAGCCCCGGGGTCGACGTCGTGCTCATGGACGTGCGGATGCCCACCATGGACGGGCTCACCGCCACCGCCGCGATCACGGCGGCCGGCCCGTGCCCCCGGGTGATCGTGCTCACCACGTTCGACCTGGACGAGTACGTGCTGCGCGCGATCCGGGCCGGGGCCAGCGGGTTCCTGCTCAAGGACGCGCCGCCCGAGGAGATGCTCGCCGCGATCCGCACCGTGCACGCCGGGGACGCCGTCATCGCCCCGTCCTCGACCCGCCGACTCCTCGAGCACCTCGTCGAGGTGCTGCCGCCGGACGAGGACTCCACACGCGACGACCCGGGCCGGCTCGCCGTCGCCGACCTCACCGACCGCGAGCGCGAGGTGCTCGTCCTCATGGCCCGCGGCCGGTCGAACACCGAGATCGGCCAGGACCTGTTCGTCGCCGAGGCCACCGTGAAGACGCACGTCGGGCGGATCCTGGCCAAGCTGGGCGCACGCGACCGGGTGCAGGCGGTCGTCACCGCCTACGAGACCGGGCTGGTGCGTCCCGGGGCATGACGCGGCCTCCCACCAGGGGATGACGCGGCCGCCGGCCGGACCACCCCAGGGCCAGACGCGCAGCCCAGGGCCCCGGTCCTAGCGTCGAGGACGAAGCACTCGACCGACAGGAGCCCCACCATGCCCGTCCCCATCGCCTCCGCCGCCCACGGCCTGTCCAAGGTGTACGGCACCGGTCCAGCCGAGGTCCGAGCGCTGGACGGCGTCGACGTCGAGTTCGCCGCCGGTGCCTTCACCGCGATCATGGGCCCGTCCGGCTCGGGCAAGTCGACCCTCATGCACCTGCTCGCCGGGCTCGACGTGGCCACGTCCGGCACCGTGACCCTCGGCGGGACCGACCTGACCACGCTCTCCGACGACCAGCTCACGCTGCTGCGCCGCGCCCGCGTCGGGTTCGTCTTCCAGTCGTTCAACCTGCTGCCGATGTTCACCGCGCAGCAGAACATCACGCTGCCGCTCGACCTCGCCGGTGCGCGGCCGGACCCGGAGTGGTTCGACACGCTCGTCGACACCCTCGGGCTGCGACCACGACTCAGCCACCGGCCCGGTGAGCTGTCCGGCGGTCAGCAGCAACGCGTCGCGATCGCCCGGGCCCTCATCACCCGCCCCGAGGTGGTGTTCGCCGACGAGCCCACCGGCAACCTCGACTCACGGGCCGGCGCCGAGGTGCTCAGCTTCCTGCGCCGCAGCGTCCGTGAGCTCGACCGCACCGTCATCATGGTCACCCACGACGCCGCGGCCGCCGCGTACGCCGACCGCGTCGTGCTCATCGCGGACGGGCGGATCGCCGGCCAGATCGACGACCCGACGCCGGCGGCCGTGCTCGCCGGGCTCGACGCGCTGCGGACAGCCGACCTCATGGAGCAGCCGCGATGATCCGGCTCACCCTCGCCCAGATGCGGCTGTCGCTGTCGCGGCTGGTGCCCGCCGGGCTCGCGATCGCGCTCGGGACCGCCTTCGTCGCCGCCACCCTCGTGGCCGGCAACGTGATGACCCGCAGCACCTACGACGGCGTCACCGCCCAGTACGGGCACGCCGACCTCGTGGTGAGCCCCACCGAGGGCGCCCCGCTCACCGGCGACGACCTGGCGACCGTGCGCCGTGCGCCCGGGGTCACCGCGGCCACCGGACTGCAGACCACCGTCGTCGAGCTCACGCATGGCGGCCGGCGGCAGAACCAGCCCGTCATCCCCACCACCGACGACGCCGCACTCACCCCGCTCACCGTGAGCGAGGGCGTGGCGCCGACCACTGCCGGCCAGATCGCGCTGCCCGCCAGCAGCGCCCGGCGGCTCGACGTCGCCGTGGGCGACACCGTCACCGCGACCTGGTCGACGAGCAGCCCGACCGACACGTCGACCGCAGGTGCCGCGACGACCGACAGCGGCGGCGAACCCACCCAGGCGACCGCCGACCTCACCGTCACCGGGCTGGTCGAGGACCCGAACGGGGCCTACACCCAGACCGGTGGGATGGCCCTGGCCGTCCCGTCCGCCGTGACGACCTGGTCGGACGGCGAGCACCTCAACGCCATCATGCTGCTCACCCCGGACGTCGCCGCCACCCGCGACGCGCTGGCCGCGACGCTGCCGGACGGTGCCCTCGTGCGCACCCGGGACGAGGCGGCCGCCGCCTCCGTGTCCCAGCTGACCGACGGGTCCAACCAGCTGGTCGCCGTCGTGCTCGGCTTCGCCGGGATCGCCCTGCTCGTGGCCGCGCTCGTCATCGCCAACACGTTCCAGGTGATCGTCGCCCAGCGCACCCGCACGCTCGCCCTGCTGCGCTGCGTGGGTGCCCGTCGCTCGCAGCTGCGCGGCTCGGTGCTGCTGGAGGGCACCCTGCTCGGCCTCACCTCGTCGATCATCGGGGTGCTGGGCGGTCTCGGGCTGTCCCAGGCGGCCCTGCTCGTGCTCGGCCGGATGAAGCTGGGCTTCCCGTTGCCGGCCACGCTGCCGCTCACGGTGTGGGCGGTCGTCGTCCCGCTGCTCGTCGGCACCGCGGTGACCGTCGGCGCCTGCTTCGTCCCGGCTCGGGCCGCCACCCGGGTCGCGCCCGTCGCGGCCCTGCGACCGGCCGACGCACCGAC
>NZ_VWSD01000021.1 GCF_009829685.1 Cellulomonas citrea | reverse complement strand
CGCACCGCCACCCACCAGCCCCGCGACGAGCGGAGCCACGACCCAGCACGCCGCACCGGTCACCGCGAGCCGGCCGGGCCCCGCCGCACCGGACGCGGCCGCGACCAGCAGCCCGACGCCCACGGCGACCGCCCCGGTGAGCGCCCCGACACCGGCCAGCACGTGCCACCAGGTGCGCTCCTGCAGGCGCCGGTGCACGAACAGCCCGACGAGGCACCCGACGGCGACCACCACGAGCGGGGCCAGCAGCGCCGACCGCTCATCGACCGCCGAGGACGGCAGGGCCCCCAGCAGCGGGAACGCCGGCATCGGGCCGCCGACGACGTGCCCGGCAGCGAACGACGTGCCGGAACCCACGCTGAAGCCGGGCCCGGCCAGCCAGCACAGCGCCCAGACCACGAGCGTGGGCAGGTAGGCCAGCTGCGCGAGCGCGAACACCACGCCCCCGACCGCGTCGAGCGGCAGCTCGCGCACCACGTCCCCGATCGTCGCCCGGCCGGCCAGCACCCAGACGCCCACGAGCACCGCGGCGCCCAGCATGAGCAGCGCGACGGCGATCCCGCCGGCGCGCGCACCGAGCATGACGAAGGACGGCAGCCTGTCGTGCACCCCGTCGCTCACGCGCCGCCAGGAGGTGCTCGTCGGGCGTCGCACGAGGCCCAGCCCGGTCCCGAGGGTTCCGACCACGGCGGCACCGGCCAGCACCACCGGCAGCCGCGAGCTGTCCCCCGCCAGCACGGCCACCACCGCACTGAGCAGCACGTACGTCACGGCACCGGCGACCAGGCCAGGACGCCCGGCGACCCCGGTGCGCCGGACCGAGGCGTACTGGGTGTACAGCGCCACCGCGGTCAGCCCGAGCGGCACGAGGGTGAGGGTGCCCGCCGAGGTGACCAGCGGCACCCCGTGGGCGAACAGCCACACCCGCAGTCCCACGACGGCGGCGGCCAACCAGCCCGACTGGTCCGTCGGGTCGATCGACGCGGTGAGCGACACGGCCACCGCGGGCAGCAGGACGACGAGCACGGACAGCGCCACACCCTGGGCCGACGCGAGCGCGGCCGCGGTCCACTCCGGCAGGCCGGCGTCGAAGGGCGAGCGGCGCGCAGGCTGCTCGGCCTCGACGACACGGGGCGGGACACGGGTGGGGGCACTCACCGAGCCATCGTCGCCGCGGACGTCGGATGTGCACCGAAGGCCGACCGGCGAGTCGCCGGTCGGCCTTCGGGTCGGACGGATGGTGGCGGGGCCGGGGCGGCCGACCCGCCCGGATCAGCGGGCGAGCAGGGCCCGGGCCAGTGCTGCGGTCTCGGACGGGGTCTTGCCGACCTTGACGCCGGCGGCCTCGAGCGCGTCCTTCTTCGCCTGAGCGGTGCCGGACGAGCCGGACACGATGGCACCGGCGTGGCCCATCGTCTTGCCCTCCGGGGCGGTGAACCCGGCGACGTAGCCGACGACCGGCTTGGTGACGTTGGCCTTGATGAAGGCCGCCGCACGCTCCTCGGCGTCGCCGCCGATCTCACCGATCATCACGATGACCTCGGTGTCCGGGTCGGCCTCGAACGCGGCGAGCGCGTCGATGTGCGTGGTGCCGATGATCGGGTCACCGCCGATCCCGATGCAGGTGGTGAAGCCGAGGTCGCGCAGCTCGAACATCATCTGGTAGGTGAGCGTGCCGGACTTCGAGACCAGGCCGACCGGGCCGTGGCCGGTGATGTCCGACGGCGTGATCCCCACGTTGGACTCGCCGGGCGTGATGATGCCGGGGCAGTTCGGGCCGATGATCCGCACCCCGGCGTCCTGGGCGTAGGCGAAGAACTCGGCGGTGTCGGCGACCGGCACCCCCTCGGTGATGACGACGATGAGCGGGACGCGGGCGTCCACGGCCTCGACGACGGCGGCCTTGGTGAAGGCCGGCGGCACGAAGACCACCGAGACGTCGGCCCCGGTGGCCGCCACGGCCTCGGCGACCGTGCCGAACACCGGGATCTGCACGGTGCCCTCGCCGACCTGGAAGGTCTGGCTGGTGCCCGCCTTGCGCGGGTTCACCCCGCCCACGATCTTCGTGCCGGAGGCGAGCATGCGCGTCGTGTGCTTGGTGCCCTCCGAACCCGTCATGCCCTGGACGATCACCGTGGAGTCACGGTTGAGGAAGATCGACATCGTGCTGCTCCTTCTCAGGCGGCCGTGTGGGCGAGCTCGGCCGCCTTGTCGGCGCCGCCGTCCATCGTCTCGGCCAAGGTGACCAGGGGGTGCGCGGCCTCGCGCAGGATGCGGCGGCCCTCCTCGACGTTGTTGCCGTCGAGCCGGACGACGAGCGGCTTGCTGGCCTCGTCACCGAGGATCGCCAGGGCCGCGACGATGCCGTCGGCCACCGCGTCGCAGGCCGTGATGCCGCCGAACACGTTGACGAACACCGCCTTGACCTGCGGGTCCCCCAGGATGATGTCGAGGCCGTTGGCCATCACCTCGGCCGAGGCGCCGCCGCCGATGTCGAGGAAGTTCGCGGGCTTGACCCCGCCGTGCGCCTCACCGGCGTACGCGACGACGTCGAGGGTGCTCATCACGAGACCGGCGCCGTTGCCGATGATGCCGACCTCACCGTCGAGCTTGACGTAGTTGAGGCCCTTGGCCTTGGCCTTCGCCTCGAGCGGGTCGGCCGCGTCCTTGTCCTCCAGCTCGGCGTGCGCCGGGTGCCGGAAGTCGGCGTTCGCGTCCAGGCTGACCTTGCCGTCGAGCGCGACGATCGCACCGTCGGCCGTGCGCACCAGGGGGTTCACCTCGACGAGGGTGGCGTCCTCGTCCCGGTAGACCTCCCACAGACGCTCCAGGACGGGGGCCACGAGCGGGCCCACCTCGTCGTCGAACCCGGCGGCCGCGACGATCTCCGCAGCCTTGGCCGCATCGATGCCGACCCGCGGGTCGACGGGGACCCGCGCGAGGGCCTCGGGCCGCTCGACCGCGAGCTGCTCGATCTCCATGCCGCCCTCGACGGAGCACATCGCCAGGTAGCGGCGCTCCGACCGGTCGAGCAGCACCGAGAAGTAGTACTCGCTCACGATGGACGCCCCGGCCGCCACCATGACGCGGTGCACGGTGTGGCCCTTGATGTCCATGCCGAGGATCTGGCCGGCGACCTGCTCGGCCTCGTCGGCCGAGCGGGCCAGCTTGACCCCGCCCGCCTTGCCGCGCCCCCCGGTCTTCACCTGGGCCTTCACGACGACGACGGCGCTGCCGGCCGCCAGCAGCTGCTCCGCGGCGGCGCGCGCCTGGGCCGGGGTCGTGGCGACGATCCCGTCCAGCACCGGCACCCCGTGCGCCTCGAACAAGTCCCGTGCCTGGTACTCGAACAGGTCCACCCTCTGGTCCTTCCGTCCGACCTACGTCGCATCGCCGCGGCGCCGTGGGAAGCGTAGCCGATTTCTCGACATCGAGAGACTTTGGTCCCCGGGGTCCGGTGCCGGCCGCTCCGGGTGCGGGACGGCACCTCCCGCCGCACCCTGGGAGCCATGGCGGAGGAGACGCAGGACAGGCTGGGCACGTTCACCTGGACCGAGATCGGGGTCGGCGACCTTGACCGCGCGACCGCGTTCTACGCCGCGGTCTTCGGCTGGCAGGTCGAGCCGTTCGGCGAGGACTACCGCATCGCCTCCGCCCACGGCCGGCAGGTCGCCGGGCTGTACCGCTGGCAGGTCCCACTGCCCGACGGCGTGCGGGTGTACGTGCAGGTGGCCGACCTGGAGGCGACGCTGGCCAGGGTCGAGGCGGCCGGCGGCACGGTCGAGCGCGCCCGCACCGCGATCGCCCCCGAGATGGGCTGGTGGGCCGACTTCCGCGACATCGACGGCACGCTGCTGGGCCTCACGACGGACCAGCCCGCCTGAGCCGTCCGGAAGGGCCCGCGGGGCGTCGACAGGTGCACCCGACCGACCGGGCCGGTCTCAGGACGCGGCCGGGTCCCCGGGTGGCAGCTCGTCGGCGAGCATCGCGCGGTAGGCGCCCGCCAGTGCGGCACGCTCGGGCTCGGGCACCGCAGCCGGGTCGAGCAGCGCGAGCAGACCGAACCCGAACCGACCGAGCGCGTGCAGGGTCGAGGCCTGCGGGTCGAGGCGGCGGCGGATCATCCGGTGCAGCGTCATCGGCGCGAGCTGGAGCACCGCGACGGCGACGGCGAGCGCCTCCAGGTCGCCGTCGGCCTCCCCCAGACCGCGGCGTCCGCGCAGGTCGACGAGCACCTGCTCGACCACGCGGTCGAAGAGCCGCTGCGCGGGGGGTGCGTCGTCGGCGAGCGCGCGCGACCAGTAGTCGAGCACCGCCTCGGAGGTCGCGGCGAGGTCGGTGAACGGCCCGAGCCCGGCGCACCCCGGTTCGCCCTGCCCGACCCGGACACCGGCCAGCACGTACCGGTCGCACTCCTCGCGCAGCCGCGCCTTGGTGCCGAAGTGGTGCTGGACCAGCGCCGGCGACACCCCGGCGCGCGCGGCGATGCCCCGGATGCTCGCCCCGTCGAACCCCGAGTCGGCGAACTCGCGCAGGGCCGCCTGGACGATCCGGTCGCGACCGGTGTGCTCGGTGGGCATGGCATGACTGTACAGTCGTACAGGGAGGTGTGCCGATGAAGGTTGCCATCGCACTCGCCGGGAGCACCGGGGACGTCGCGCCGTACACGGGCGTGGCCGCCCGGCTCGTCGCCCGGGGGCACGACGTCGTCGTCGCGGCGCCACGGGACCTGGCCGCGCACGTCGACGCGCTCGGACTGACCACCGCGCCGCTGCCCGCCGACGCCCGGGACCAGGTCGCCGACTTCGCCCCACCCACCGGCCCGCTCGGCCGGTTCGCCACCATGCGGCAGCTGTCCGGGACCCTCGCGGACTCCGGAGAGCTGCTCGCCCGCTCCCTCCTGCCCGTGGTCGCGGACGCCGACGTCGTCGTGCTGTCACCGATGACGATCCTCATGGCGCCCCTGCTCGACGGTCTCGGCCCGACGACGCTCGGCCTCTACCTGCAGCCGCTGCTGCCGACCCGGGCGCACGCGCCGTCGTTCCTGGGGGTGCGCAGCCTCGGCGGCCCCGCGAACCTGGCGTCCGCCCGCGCCTACCTCCAGGCCGTCTCCCGACCGCACTGGCCGCTCATCCAGCAGATGCGCGCCGAGCAGGGGCTCGCCCCGATCAGCGACCTGCGCGGCTACTACGAGGCCGCGCTGTCCGCCGGGTGGACCGTCGTCCAGGGGTTCAGCCGGCACGTCGTGCCCGACCCGCCCGACCTGCCGACCTCCGTCCGCACGGTCGGGTACTGCTGGCCCGTACCCGACCCGGCATGGGCGCCCGACGCCCGGCTCGTCGACTTCCTCGCCGACGGCCCGGCCCCGGTGGTCGTGACCTTCGGTTCGATGCCGCTCGGCGACGCGGCGGCCGTCCGGCGCATGCTCGTGGCTGCCGCGGCGCGGGCCGGCGTCCGGCTCGTGCTGCAGTCCGGGTGGGGGTCGCTCGCCGACCCGACGCACCACGACCCCACCGTGCTCGACGTCGGCTACGTCCCGCACGAGTGGCTGTTCGCCCGGGCAGCCGCCGTCGTGCACCACGCCGGCGCCGGCACCACGGCCGCCGGGCTGCGGGCGGGCATCCCCGCCGTGCCCGTGCCCGTGCTGCTCGACCAGCCGTTCTGGGCCGGGCGGCTACACCACCTCGGCGTCGCGCCGCGGCCGGTGCCGCTCGGCCGGCTCACCGTCGACCGCCTGGCCGACGCCCTGCGGACCGCCACCACCGACCCCGAGATGCGCCGCCGGGCCGCCGAGCTCGGTCGGCTGATCGCGGCCGAGGACGGTGCCGGCGCGGCGGCCGACGTGATCGAGCAGGTCGGCGGCGTGCCGGTTCGCTGAGCTCAGCTCAGAGCTTGGTGACCGGGGAGAACCGCAGCAGCAGCCGCTTGGTGCCCGAGCTGCCGAAGTCGATCTTCGCGACCGCGTTCTGCCCGGCGCCCTCCAGCGCCACGACCGTGCCCAGCCCGTAGGCGTCGTGCGTCACCTTGTCGCCGATCGCCAACGACGGGACGTCGGCACGCGGTTTGGCCGAACCGAAGCTCGCCCCCGTCGACGGCAACGGCTCGCGCCGCTCGCGCACCGGCGCCTCGCGACGCTCGGAGCGGGTGCCGAAACCCGAGCCCCAGCCGCCGCGCAGCGTCGAGGTCGACGACTCGCGCCGCCGCCAGTCGATGAGCTCGTCGGGCAGGTCCGCCAGGAACCGGCTCGGCGGGAACTCGTTGGGCACACCCCACGCGGTGCGCACGGCGGCCCGCGACAGGTAGAGCCGCTCCCGGGCCCGGGTGAGCCCGACGTACGCCAGCCGGCGCTCCTCGGCGAGCTGGTCCGGGTCCGCCAGGGACCGCAGGTGCGGGAAGGTGCCGTCCTCCAGACCGGTGAGGAACACCACGGGGAACTCCAGCCCCTTGGCCGTGTGCAGCGTCATGAGCGTGACGACCCCGGCGTCCTCACCCTCGGGCGAGGGGATCTGGTCGGAGTCGGCGACCAGCGAGACCCGCTCGAGGAAGTCGGCGAGGGTGCCCTCGGGCTCGGCCTGCTCGAACTCGCTGGCCACGGCGTGCAGCTCGGCCAGGTTGTCGACACGCGACCCGTCCTGCGGGTCCTCCGAGGCGCGCAGCTCGGCGAGGTAGCCGCTGCGGTCGAGCACGGCGCCGAGCACCTGGGCCGGGCCGGCGTCCTGGGCCAGCTCGCGCAGCTCGGCGAGCATCCGGGCGAACTCGCCCAGCCCGCTGATCGCGCGGGTGCCCAGACCGGGCACGTCGTCGAGCTGGTCGAGGGCCGCCCCGAACGAGACCTGCGCACGTTCGGCATAGGCGGCGACCATCTGCTCCGACCGCTCCCCCAGACCGCGCTTGGGCACGTTGAGGATGCGTCGCAGGTTGACGTCGTCGTCCGGGTTGGCGATCGCGCGCAGGTAGGCCAGCGCGTCCTTGATCTCCTTGCGGTCGTAGAACCGGGTGCCGCCGACCACCTTGTACGGCAGCCCGACGCGGACCAGCACGTCCTCCAGCACGCGGGACTGGGCGTTCGCCCGGTAGAAGATCGCCACGTCGCCGGGCCGGACGCCCTCGGCGTCGCCCAGGCGGTCGATCTCGGCCGCGACGAACCGGGCCTCGTCCTGCTCGGTGTCCGCGACGTACGCCACGATCTGCGCGCCGGACCCCGAGTCGGTCCACAGCCGTTTGGCCCGGCGGCCCGGGTTCTTGGCGATGACCGCGTTGGCGGCCGACAGGATGGTCTGGGTCGAGCGGTAGTTCTGCTCGAGCAGGATGGTGCGGGCCGCCGGGTAGTCGGCCTCGAACTCCAGGATGTTGCGGATCGAGGCGCCGCGGAAGGCGTAGATCGACTGGTCCGCGTCGCCGACCACGGTGAGCTCACCCGGCGCCAGCCCGTCCTCCTGGCGGCCGACCAGCTCCTTGACCAGCACGTACTGGGCGTGGTTGGTGTCCTGGTACTCGTCGACCAGCACGTGCCGGAACCGACGCCGGTAGTGCTCGGCGACCGCGGGGAACGCCTGCAGCAGCCCGACGGTGGACATGATGAGGTCGTCGAAGTCGAGCGCCTGGGCCTGCCGCAGCCGCGCGGTGTACCGGGTGTAGACCTGCGACAGCACCGTGTCGAAGTCGTTGGACCGCCCCTCGCCGCTGGTGCGCGCGAAGTCCTCGGCGTCGACCAGCTCGTCCTTGAGGTTCGAGATCTTGTGCGCCAGGGCCTTCGGCGGGAACTTCTTGGGGTCCAGGTCCAGCTCGCGACTCACCAGCGTGATGAGCCGCTGGGAGTCGGCCGCGTCGTAGATCGAGAAGCTCGACCGCAGACCCAGGGTGCTCGCCTCGCGGCGCAGGATGCGCACGCACGCCGAGTGGAACGTCGACACCCACATCCGCTGCGCCGACGGGCCGACCAGGGCGCCGACCCGCTCGCGCATCTCGGCCGCGGCCTTGTTGGTGAAGGTGATCGCGAGGATCTCCCCCGGCCGGGCACGTCCCGTCGCGAGCAGGTGCGCGATGCGGTGGGTGAGCACCCGGGTCTTGCCCGACCCGGCACCCGCGACGATGAGCAGCGGACCGCCGCCGTGCAGCACGGCCTCGCGCTGCTGGGGGTTGAGCCCGACGAGCAGGTCGGCCGCCGCGGGCGACCGGTCGTCGAGCGGCTCGTCCGACGGGTCGACGGTCGGGGCCAGACCGACGGGCAGCCCGGCCTGCGGGTGCGTGCGGACGGACCCGGCAGCGGACGCGGACGTCCCCGGGACGGGCAGCGGGAGATGGTCGAACAGTGAGCTCATGGCCGGACCAGCCTAGGCGCCCGCGCCCACACCCACGGCGATCGCCGCCCCACCCCAGGCGAGCGCGACGACGAGCGCCGCGAACAGCTCCACGAGGATCGTCAGACCGGTCGCCTGCATCGCCGCGACCGTGGCCCGCCACGCCGGCGCGTGCTCGGCCAGCCGGTACCGCTCGGCCAGGTAGGTGCCGCCGACGAACCCCACGACGAGCCCCACCACCGGGATGACGAAGAACCCGACGACCCCGAGCACGCCGCCGACCAGCAGGCTCCGGTTCGGCACCCCGCGGGCCTTGAGGAACCGACCCGCGACCAGGTACTTCACCACCTGCGCGCCCGCCGTGACGACGACCGCGACCACCACGACCGTCCAGCCCGGGCCGCCCCGGGTCACCAGGCCCCACACGAGCACCGCACCGCCGACCAGCGTCGAGCCCGGGATCACCTGGATCACCGCACCCACCAGCCCGACGAGCACCACGACCCCGACCACGAGGTCGAGCCAGAGCTGGCCGCTCACACGCCCGGCTCGGTCGGCGGGTCGTCGTCCTGCGGGACGAGGTCGAGCACGAGCCAGGCGACGTCGCGCCAGGCGTCGAGCTTCCAACCGACCTTGGGGTAGAGAGCGACCTGCGTGAACCCGAACGCCCGGTGCAGCCCGATGCTGGCCTCGTTCGGCACCGTGATGCCCGCCATGAGGCGGCGGTACCCCCGGGCCCGCAGCCGCGGGACGAGCACCTCGTAGAGCGCCCGCCCGGCGCCGCCCCCACGGGCGTCGGCGGCCACGTAGACGCTCGCCTCGGCCGACCAGCGGTACGCCGGTCGGGCCGCGAACGGACCGCCGTACGCGTAGCCGACCACCGTCGCGGGGTCGTCCGCCCGGGCCAGCACGAGGTAGGCGTACCGCGCCTGCGCCTTGGCGATCCGCTCGGCCATCTGCTCCGCGGTCGGCGGCACCTCCTCGAAGGAGATCGCCGTCCCGGTCACGTACGGGGCGTACACCGCCGCACAGGCGGCGGCGTCCTCGACGGTCGCGTCGCGGACGACCCAGCCCTGCGCGCTCAGCGCCACATCACCGCGATCACCACGTTGACGAACGTGAGACCCGCGACGGCGCCGACGAGCGGGGTGCCGGCCTTCTCCCGCCGACCGCCCCACCAGACGAGCGCGCACACGACGAGCGCGACGACCAGCTTGACGATGAGCTTGGGCCAGATCACCGGGTCGTCGGCCGTCGCGGTCGCCCCGGCGAGCACCGCGAGGATGAGGCCCGTGAGCAGCGCGGTGAGCGCGCCGTGCAGCACACCCTTCGCGATGAGACCCGACCGCATGTTGACCAGGGTGCCGCCGAGCACGATCGCCCAGCCCAGCAGGTGGAGCACGACGAGGACGCCGAAGACGATGGACATGGCAGCAGCCTAGGGTCCGGCGCCGCCGCCAGGCTCACAGCAGACGGCGCGCCGCGGCCCACCGGGTCAGCTCGTTGCGGTTGGACAGCTGCAGCTTGCGCAGCACCGCCGAGACATGGGTCTCCACCGTCTTCACCGAGATGAACAGCTCACCGGCGACCTCCTTGTAGGAGTAGCCGCGCGCGATCAGCCGCATGACCTCGCGCTCCCGCGCCGATAGCCGGTCCAGCTCGTCGTCGGTGGTCGCCACGTCCCCGACCGACGTGCCGAACGCGTCGAGCACGAACCCCGCCAGCCGAGGTGAGAACACCGCGTCGCCGCCGGCCACCCGCAGCACCGCGTCCGACAGGGTCGGGCCGTCGATCGCCTTCGTCACGTAGCCGCGGGCACCGACCCGGATCACCGAGACCACGTCCTCGGCGGCGTCCGAGACCGACAGCGCGAGGAACCGGGTGACGTCGAGCAGGTCGGTGCAGCCGCGCACCACCTCCGCACCGCCGCCGCCGTCACCACCGGGCAGGTGCACGTCGAGCAGCACGACCGAGGGGTGCAGCTCGTGCACGGCCCGCACCGCACCGTCGACGTCGGCCGCCTCGCCGACCACCCGCACCCGCGCGTCGAGCGAGGCCCGCACCCCCGCCCGCACCAAGGCATGGTCGTCCACCAGCAGGACGCTCACCGGCTCGTTCATGACGACTCCTCCGTCGGGTCCCCGCTCGTGGGCATCACCAGGTGCACCTCTGTGCCGCGCTGCGCCGAGGATGTCACCTGAGCCGTGCCGCCGCGGCGGCGGACCCGTCCCAGGATGGACTCACGGACCCCGAACCGGTCGGCGCCGATCGCCTCGAGGTCGAAACCCTCGCCCCGGTCCCGCACGAAGACCTCGAGCGCATCGTCCCGCACCTCGAGGTAGAGCGAGACCGGCGGGTGCCCGTGGGTCACCGCGTTCACCAGGGCCTCGCGGGTGGCCTGCAGCAACGCGACCGAACCGTCGTCCGGCGGCCGGTCACCGACCACGACGACGTCGACCGCCACCGGCCGACCGTCCGGCCCGGTGCGGGTGTCCTCCACCTCGGCGACCACCGCGCGCAGCCCCGCCGCCACCGAGGTGGACGGGGCCGGACGGTCGGCGTACAGCCACTCGCGCAGCTCGCGCTCCTGGGCCCGGGCCATCCGGGCGACCTCGGCCGAGTCGTCGGCGTGCGCGCGGATGAGCGCGAGGGTCTGCAGCACCGAGTCGTGCAGGTGCGCCGCGATGTCCGCACGCTCGGACTCCCGGGCCCGCGCGGTGCGCTCGTCGCCCAGCTCACGCATGAGCCGCAACCACCACGGCGCGAGCACCAGCCCGACCCCCGCGATCACCGACAACGAGGCGACCACCGCCTGGGCGAGCACCCGCGGCGCCAGGCCCTCCCCCGCGACCTGGCCCACGACGAGGACCACGCCCACCCCGGCGAGCAGCACCCCGCCGAGCACCGCGAGCACCGGGGCCGGGGTCCGTCCACCGGCCACCCGCTGCAGCCGGCCGCGCTGGGCGGCGTCGAGCTGCGACCAGGCCAGCGCCAGCCCGCCGAGCAGGAACAGCAGCGGCAGGACCCACCGGGTGTCGACGGCCACCCCGCGACGCAGCGCCACCAGCAGCACGGCCCCGGCCAGCATGAGCAGCGCGATGCCCACATCCGTGACCGGCAGCCGGCGCCCCGGCTCGACGAGCGACTGCCGGGCCGCCAGCCGGGACATCGCCGCCGGGCGGGTCGTGGACGGGTCGTCCGGGTTGCCGGTCGGGACCGTCACCCACCAGAACAGGTAGAGCCACAGCCCGACACCGGCCGGCAGCACCAGCAGCACGAACGCGAGCCGCACGGCCGGCACCGGCAGCCGCAGGTGCGCGGACAGGGCAGCGGCCACACCCCCGACCCACCGTCCGCGCATCGGACGCAGCAGAGGTGGGCGGACGGGGACGACGCCGACGCTGCTCACCTGCTGATCGTCACACGTCGGGCCGCCCCCGGGCGCCGACCGAGGGACCGGTCAGGGGCAGGTTCAGGGTCCGCTCAGGGACCAGCCCGATGCCCGCGCCCGTGGCGACGGACGACGATCGAGCCATGGACACCACCTCGGACCGGACGCCGCCCGGCGGCCCCGCACCCGCCCCACCCACGCAGAACGGCTTCTTCGGGGCGATGCGCCGCATCGGCGTCGCGCGCACCGACGACCGGTGGGTCGGCGGGGTCTGCGCCGGGCTCGCGCACCGGTTCGGCCTCGACCCGCTGCTCGTGCGGGCCCTCGTCGCGGTGAGCGTGCTGCTCGGCGGGTTCGGCCTCGTGCTGTACGGCCTGGGCTGGGCGCTGCTGCCCGAGGCCCGCGACGGCCGCATCCACCTCGAGGAGACGCTCGCCGGACGGTTCGACGTGGCCCTGCTCGGGGCCGTCGGCCTGGTGTTCGTCGGCATCGGGCGGGGCGGCACGTGGATCACGCCGTGGCACGTGCCGGGCGCCGTGCAGGGGCTCGGCTGGCTCGTGCTCATCGGGCTGGCGGTGGCGCTCGTCGTCTCCGCCGTGCAGCGCTCGTCCGGGACCAACCGCCCGCCGACCAGGTACGGCCCGTTCCGGGCCGGCGAACCCACCGGCCCCTCGGCCCCATCCGGGACCTACGGCCCCTTCACCGCACCGAGCCCGGCCGCCACGTCCAGCGGCTGGTCCTCGACCGCGGCCGCACCGCCGCCGCCCGGCACCGGCGCACCGCACACCACCAGCCAGGAGACCGTCGTGCCCGACGCACCCACCCCGCAGAGCCCCGAGACCGGGGACGACACCTCGACCCCCGCGGCACCCGGCACGGACGACACCCTCGTCACCCCGCCGCCGGTGTGGACCGCCGAGCAGCCGACCGCCGCATGGGGGCCCGCACCAACCGGCGCCGGCCCGACCGCGACCGGTCCGACCGGCTGGCAGCCACCGCCCGCACGCGCACCGCGCCGCCTCGGCCCCGGCCGTCCGACCACCGGTGTGGTCGTCGCGCTGTCCCTGCTCACCCTCGCCGGCCTGCTGCTGGCCGACCGCACGGGTCACCTCGTCGGCCCCGTGGGTCTGCTGGCCGCTGGTGCCGCCGTCGTCTGGGCCGGTCTGGGGATCATCGTCGCGGGGCTGCGCGGCCGCCGCGGCGGGGTGCTCTCGACGCTCGCCGTCATCGTGCTCCTCGTCGCCTGGCCGTTCAGCGCCAGCTCGCACTGGTGGAGCACCGGGTACCGGTCGGGTGACCAGACCGTCCACGTCACCGACGTGGACGCCGCGCAGAAGGGCGTGCACCTCGGCTACGGGAAGACCGTGGTCGACCTGTCCGACCTCGACCTGCACGGCCGCACCATCGCCGTCCCCGTCGACCAGGGAGCGGGTGACCTCACGATCGTGCTCCCGGCCGACGCCGGGCTGGACGGGTCGTTGTCGGTCGGTGCCGGCTCCCTGCGGTGGGACGTGGCGGACCAGGGCGGCAACGCCAGCGGCGTCGGCCTCAGCCGCACCGTGACCGTGACCGGCACCGACGGGACCCTCCGGCTCGACGTGAGCGTCGGGGCCGGCAACCTCACCCTCGAGCAGGAGGCAGGACGATGAGCAGCACCCCCACCCCGCAGGACGTCACCACCGACCGCGGCCCCCGGGTCTCCACCGTCGTCTGGGGGCTGGTGGTGACCGCGCTCGGCGTGGTCGTCCTCGCCACCGCCGCCGGGGCCCGGATCGACCTGGGGCTGGCAGCCATCGTGCTGCTCGCCGGCGCCGGGGTCGCGCTGCTCATCGGCTCGCTCGCAGCGGCCGGACGGCGCGGCCGGTCCCGGGACTGACCCCTGGTCCGCCCCCGCGCAGGGGCAAGCGGACCGCACGGAGACAACCGGCCCAGACCGAGGCACCGGCCCGCACCGGGGGAACCGACCCCCGTGCGGGCCGGTGCCGTGCCGTCAGCTCGCGAGCGCCGCGATCGCCCGGGCCCGGCCGTACTGCTCGCGGGCCGACCCCAGCACGTCGGCCCAGTCGAAGGCCGGGACCACCTCGCGGTTGTGCCCCTTGAACCGGGCCAGCAGCTCACCGTCCCGGGCCAGCCGCACGATGGCGGCCACCATCGCCTCGTCGTCGTCGACCAGCAGGCCGTCGACCCCGTCCCGGACGAACTCGGCCAACCCGGTACCGGCCCGTCCGACCACGACGAGACCCGCGGCCCGGGCCTCCAGCGCCGCGATGCCGAACGCCTCGAGCTCGGCGGGTGCGAGGAAGACGTCCGCGTCGGCGTAGCGCTCGTGCACCGCGGCACGGTCGATCCGCCCGGTGAGCTCGACCGCCCTGCCCAGCCCCAGGTCGAACACCGCCGACCGGACCCGGCTCAACGAGGGCCCGGCCCCGATGAGGGTCAGCCGCAACCGGTCGGGCGGCAGCGTCCGCGCCGCGCGGGCCACGATCTGCACCAGCGGGACCGCACGTTTGCGCGGCGCCATCCGCATTGTCGCGACCAGGCGCAACGGACCGTGCTCACCCGAGCGTCCCGACCCCGGTGCCGGGCGCCACGACGCCATGTCCAGCCCGTTGCGCAGCACCTCGACCGGGGCGTCGAACACGTCGGCCACCCGTCGGGCGGCGGCGGCGCTCACCGCGGTGAGTGCCGCGGGGACCCGGTTCCACGACGTCGTGCGGGCTCCCAGGCGCAGCGCCGGGATCATCCCGTCGAGCATGCAGTGCCACGTGATGACGGTCGGCAGGCCCGAGGCGATGGCCAGCCGAGCACCGTCGAACGCGAACGGCGAGACCATCCCGGCGTGCACGTGAACCACATCGGGCAGCACGTCCCCGAAGCCGGAGCGCAGCAGCTTGGGTCCGGACATCGGGTTGACCGGCACGTCGAACGGCAGCCGGGCACCCATCCGGTGCACCCGCACCCCGTCGCGAAGCTCGACCTGCCCGCCGTGCGCGCCGTCGGCCCCGGGCGTGGCGGTGAACACGTGCACCTCGTCCCCCGAGGCCGCCTGCCGGGCAGCCAGGTCACCGACCTGCGACTCGATGCCACCGGTCCGCGGCGGGTAGCAGTCGGAGACGTGGACGACGCGCACGGGGTCAGTCAGCCGCCGTCAGCCGGGCGACCGCATCGGCGTGCACGCGTCGCTCCAGGATGAACGACATCACCGGCACGACGCCCGCCGCGGCCATCGTGACCAGCCGCCCGAGCGGCCAGCGCATCGCCGACCAGAGCTGGACGACCGTGACGAGGTAGATCACGTAGATCCAGCCGTGCGCCACCGCCACCCAGGTGCCGATCACCGGCGAGTGGTCGCCGTGCACGTTGACCACGTACTTGAGGACGAGCTCCAGGCACAGCAGCAGGAGCATCGTGCCCGTGACGTACGCCATCACGCGGTAGCGCGCGAGCGCCCCTGCAGCCTTCTGCGACACGCTCACTCCCACTCGATCGTGGCCGGCGGCTTGCTGGTGACGTCGAGCGTCACCCGGTTGATCTCCCGCACCTCGTTGGTGATGCGGGTCGAGATGGTCGCGAGCACGTCGTACGGCACACGCGTCCAGTCCGCGGTCATCGCATCCTCGCTGGACACGGGCCGCAGCACCACCGGGTGGCCGTAGGTGCGGCTGTCGCCCTGGACGCCGACGCTGCGGACATCGGCGAGCAGCACGACGGGGCACTGCCAGATGTCGCGGTCCAGCCCGGCGGCGGACAGCTCGGCGCGGGCGATCGCATCGGCAGCGCGCAGGATGTCGAGCCGCTCGGCGGTGACCTCGCCGATGATCCGGATGCCCAGGCCCGGGCCGGGGAACGGCTGGCGCCACACGATCGCCTCGGGCACCCCGAGCTCGAGGCCGACGGCGCGCACCTCGTCCTTGAACAGCGTGCGCAGCGGTTCGACGAGCTCGAACTGCAGGTCGTCCGGCAGCCCGCCGACGTTGTGGTGGCTCTTGATGTTGGCCGCGCCCTCACCGCCGCCGGACTCCACGACGTCCGGGTACAGCGTGCCCTGGACCAGGTACTTCACGGGCTCGCCGCCCTCGCCGACGATGTCACGCGCGGCGTCCTCGAAGACCCGGATGAACTCCCGGCCGATGATCTTGCGCTTGGTCTCCGGGTCGGTGACCCCGGCCAGCGCGGACAGGAACCGCTCCCGGGCGTCGACCGTGACCAGCCGCACCCCGGTGGCCGCCACGAAGTCCTGCTCGACCTGCTCGACCTCACCCTGGCGCAGCAGCCCGTGGTCGACGAAGACGCAGGTGAGCTGGTCGCCGACGGCCTGCTGGACGAGCGCCGCCGCCACCGAGGAGTCCACCCCGCCGGACAGCGCGCAGATCACCCGGGCCGACCCGACCTGGGCGCGGATCGCCGCGACCTGCTCGGCGATGACGCTGCCGGCCTTCCAGTCGGGCGCGAGCCCCGCACCGCGGTACAGGAAGTTCTCCAGGGTGGCCTGGCCGAGCGGGGTGTGCTTGACCTCGGGGTGCCACTGCACGCCGTACAGGTGCCGGTCCGCGTCCTCGAACGCGGCCACCGGGGCACCGGCCGTGCTGGCGAGCACCTCGAAACCGGGCGGCGGGGTGCGCACGGCGACCCCGTGGCTCATCCAGACCTGCTGGGCCTGCGGGGAGCCGTCCAGCAGCGTGCCGTCGACCGCGACCGCGACCGGGGTGTGGCCGTACTCACCGGTGGCCGCGGCGTCGACGTCCGCGCCCAGCGCGTGCGCCATCGCCTGGAAGCCGTAGCAGATGCCGAGCACGGGCACGCCCGCGTCGAACAGCGCCGGGTCGACGGCCGGTGCGCCGGGTTCGTACACGCTCGCCGGACCACCGGACAGGATGATCGCGGCCGGGTCCTTGGCCAGCAGCTCCGCCACCGACAGCGTGTGCGGGACGATCTCGGAGTACACGTGCGCCTCACGCACACGGCGGGCGATGAGCTGGGCGTACTGGGCCCCGAAGTCGACGACGAGAACCGGGCGGGCGGCGGGTGACGTCACCGGCACAGGATAGTCGCCGGTCGCCGCCGGTACCGGCCGTCCCACCGCCCGGGCCCGCGCACCACCGGCCCGCCACGGATGTACGGCACGCTGGGGCGGTGACCATCGAGGTGTCGGCGTACTCACCCGCGTGGCCGGACCAGTTCGCGCTCGCGGCGGGCCGGCTGGCGCAGGCGCTGCAGGACGTGCCCCTGGTCGCGATCGAGCACGTGGGTTCGACCGCCGTGCCCGGCCTGCCGGCCAAGCCCATCCTGGACATCGACGTGATCGTCGGGCGTGCCGCGGTGCGCGCTGCGACGACGCGGCTCGAGGCGGCGGGCTACGTCCACCGCGGGGACCTCGGGCTGACCGACCGGGAGGCCTTCGACGCCCCCGACGACGACCCGCCCCGCCACGTCTACGTGTGCGTCGAGGGCACCCTGCACGTCCGCAACCACCTGGCCGTCCGGGACGCGCTGCGCCGGGACGCCGCCCTCCGGGAGCGGTACGGCGCCGTCAAGCTCGCCCTCGCGGCCGAGGACGGCATGACCCTCGCCCGGTACGTCGCGGGCAAGTCCGCGGTGCTGCAGGAGGTCCTCGCCGGGTCCGGTCTGACGGCGGCCGAGAAGGCGCTCGTCCTGCGCCTCAACGCCGCGCCCTGAACGGCCCGACCGGGCCTGCCGTGCCCCGCCCGGTCCGGTCGGACCGGTCGCGCCCGCGCCGGGGTCGTCAGCTCGGCGACGGGCGCCCGACGAAAAGGGGTCGGCCGATGTCGGACCCCGGGCCTACCGTGGACTCCCGTGCGCTCCCTCCCCCTCCCCGACCCCGGAACCCCACCACTGAGCGGACCGGCTGCCTACCTCGCCTGGATCGCACGTCGCCAGTGGGGCATCCTCACCGTCTCCGTGCTGCTGGGGATGACCGGGTTCTTCGCCCAGGCGATCACACCGTCGCTGGTCGGCCGCGCGGTCGACGCCGGGCTCACGCACGGGCTGGGGCCGGACGTGTGGCGCTACGCCGGGCTGATGGCCGGCCTCGGACTGGTCTCCGCGGTCGCCAACGCGATCGGGCACCGGTTCGACGTGCAGAACTGGCTGCGGGCCTCATACACCGCGTCCGAGCATGTCGGCGCCACGGTGGCCCGGTCGGGTGAGTCCATCACCACCGAGCTGCCGACCGGTGAGGTCGTCTCAGCCGTCGCGAACGACGCGCTGCGGGTCGGCGAGCTGTACGCGACCGCGGCGAGGTTCGTCGGCTCGTTGGTCGCCTACGGTGTGGTCGCGGTGCTCATGCTGCGCATCTCCGTCCAGCTCGGGCTCGTCGTGCTCATCGGGCTGCCGCTGGTGGCGGGCACGCTCAGCCTGCTGGTCCGCCCGCTGCAGGCCCGCCAGCGCGCCCAGCGCGAGGCCAACGGGCACCTCACCACGCTCGGCTCGGACACGGTGACCGGGCTGCGGATCCTGCGCGGCATCGGCGGCGAGGACGTGTTCACCGCCCGGTACGCCGCGCAGTCCCAGGACGTGCGCCGACGCGGCGTCCAGGTCGCGCTCACCCAGTCGTGGCTGGACGGTCTGCAGGTGCTGCTGCCCGGGCTGTTCGTGCTCGCCCTCGTGTGGCTGGGCGCCCGGATGGCCATCGACGGCACGCTGAGCCCGGGCCAGCTCGTGACGACCTACGGCTACGCGGCGTTCCTCGCGTGGCCGGTGCAGATCGCCACCGAGATGCTGCAAGCAGCCACCCGGGCCACCATCGGCGCCCGCAAGGTGCTGGCCGTGCTGCGGGTGCGCCCCTCCACCGTCGACCACGAGTCGACCGCACCGATGCCACCGGTCGACGCCGAGCTGCACGACCCGACCAGCGGTGTGGTGCTCGAACCCGGCCGCGTCGTCGGTCTGGTGAGCGCCGACCCGGACGCCTCCGCGGCGATCGCGGTGCGGCTCGGCCGGTTCGACGACGAGGCCGAGGCCGGCACCCCCGTGCTGCTGGGTGGTGTGCCGCTGGCCGACCTGCCCAAGGAGCAGCTGCGCCGTCGGGTCCTGGTCTCCACCAGCACCCCCGCCCTGTTCAGCGGTCCGCTGCGGGAGGAGCTCGACGTGCGCGGCACCGCCGACGAGGCCGCGCTGGCGGCTGTGGTGGAGCTGGCGGACGCGGCGGACGTGCTCGACTCGGTGCCCGACGGGCTCGACGGTGCTCTCGACGAGAAGGGACGGTCGCTGTCCGGTGGCCAGCGCCAGCGCCTCGCACTGGCCCGCGCCCTCCTGGTGGACGCCCCCGTGCTCGTCCTGGTCGAGCCGACCAGTGCGGTCGACGCGCACACCGAGGCCCGGATCGCCGCCCGGCTGGCCGACCACCGGCGCGGCCGGAGCACGCTCGTGGTGACGGCCAGCCCGCTCATCCTCGAGCACACCGACGAGGTCCAGCTCCTCGTCGACGGCGTGCTGGCCGCCCGCGGCACGCACGAGGACCTGCTGTCCGGCGCCGCCGGCGAGCAGGTGGCCGCCGTCTACCGCTCGGTCGTCGGGCGGCAGATGGACGACGAACCCGCCCTCACCGGGGCGGGCCGCACAGCCGACGGCTCGGCAGGAGACCACGCATGAAGCTGCCCATCGCCGACGCACCCCAGGTGCGCGCCTACGCCGCGGGGCTGTTCGCCCGCAACCGACGCCCCCTGCTCGCGATCGCCGCACTGCACACCGGCGCGGCCATCGCGGGTCTGGCCGGTCCCTACCTGCTGGGCCGCATCGTCGATGCCGTCACGGCCGGGACGGCCGCCCGGGTGCTCGGGCCGTACATCGCCATCGGGCTGGTCGCCGTGCTCGCCCAGACCCTGCTGGTGCGGTTCGCCTCCCGCACGTCGATGGTCTTCGGCGAGCGGGTGTTCGCCGAGCTGCGCGAGGAGTTCATGGCCACGGTCACCGCGCTGCCGCTGTCCACGGTCGAACGGGCCGGCACCGGCGACCTGGTGACCCGGACGACCAACGACATCAACAAGCTGCAGCACGCGGTGCGGTTCGGCGTGCCGCGCGTCATCGTCGCGGTCTCGACCATCACGCTCACCGTGACCGCGTGCGTGGTGCTGTCCCCGCTGGTCTCGATCGCCCTGTTCACCGGGGTCCCGCTGCTCGTCGTCGTGGTGCGCTGGTACCTGCGCCGGGCCACCCCGGCCTACCTGCGCGAGGCGGCGGCCTACGCCACTCTCAACGGGACGATCACCGAGTCGGTCGAGGGCGCGACCACCATCGACGCGCTGGGTCTCGGCCCGCGCCGGCACCGGCGGGTGCGAGCCGACCTGCACGAGGCGTTCGAGGCTGAGTCCCGCACCCTCGACCTGCGCACGGTGCTGTTCCCCGGGGTCGACCTGGCATTCGTGCTGTCACCCGCGGCTGTGCTGGTGTGGGGCGCGTTCCTCGTCTCGAACGGGCACGCGACCCTCGGTGCCGTCACGTCGATCCTGCTCTACGCCTACCAGATCACCGGTCCGGTGTGGGAGCTCATCTTCTGGCTCGACGAGATCCAGGTGGCCGTCACCGCGCTCGCCCGGGTCATCGGGATCCAGCGGGTCGAGCCGGACCGTGCCGTGAGCGGCGAGCGCCCCACCGACGAGGAGGTGGCCGCACGGTCGCTGCGCTACGCCTACCGCGAGGGCCACGACGTGCTGCACGACATCGACCTGGACCTCGTGCCGGGCGAGCGGCTCGCCGTGGTGGGCCCGTCCGGTGCCGGCAAGTCGACCCTCGGCCGGATGCTCGCCGGGGTGCACCCGCCCACCGGCGGCCGGGTCACCGTCGGCGGTGTGCCGCTGGTCGACCTGCCGCTCGACGAGCTGCGCGGTCATGTCGCCCTCGTCACCCAGGAGCACCACGTGTTCGTCGGGACGGTGGCCGACAACCTGCGGCTCGCCGCCGCCGAGGCCGACGACGAGCAGCTGGTCGACGCGTTGCGCGCCGTCGACGCCTGGGACTGGGTGGCCGCCCTGCCGCAGGGGCTCGAGACGCTCGTCGGCTCGGGCGGGGCGACGCTCAGCCCGGCGCAGGCCCAGCAGCTCGCGCTCGCCCGGCTCGTGCTGCTCGACCCGCACACGCTCGTGCTCGACGAGGCCACGAGCCTGCTCGACCCGCGCGCGGCCCGGCACCTCGAGCAGTCGCTGTCGGCGGTGCTCGCAGGGCGGACCGTGGTGGCGATCGCGCACCGCCTGCACACCGCGCACGACGCGGACCGGGTGGCCGTGGTGCAGGACGGCCGGATCGCCGAGATCGGCCCGCACGAGGAGCTCGTGGCCGCCGGCGGCGACTACGCCCGGCTGTGGCGCTCCTGGCAGCACGAGTAGCAGGACCAGCAGCAGGCAGGCCCCGCGGGCGGGTCAGTCGCCCGCAGGGCCTGCCTGCTCTGCCGGTCCAGCTGGCCCGTCGGCTCCCGCGGGTCCGTCCGGCTCCGACGGCCCGACGGGCCTGTCAGCTCCCTCACTCACACCGTCGCGCGACTCGTCGCGCACCGCGCGCCACCACACGACGAGGGCGAAGGCGGCGAAGATCCACCACTGCGCGGCGTAGGCCAGGTTCTGCAGGTTGAGGCCCGCCCCGGTGCGCGTCGGCACGTCGAGCAGCGTGAGCCCGCCCGGTTGGCCGGGGTCGGACTCGGCGAGCACGAGGTACCCCGTCCAGATGGGCCCGCTCCACGTGGTGAGCAGCTGTCCCGGGCTGATCGCCTCGGAGCGCCCGTCCGTGATCGTGCCCGCCGGGGCCTCCCCCGCCTGCAGGTAGCCGACCAGGTGCACCGGGCCGGACGGCGGCGGCGCAGCCTCGCCCTGGTTCGCGGGGACCCAGCCGCGCACCACCGGCAGCACGGCCTGCTCCCCGTCGACGTCGACGCGCAGCGGGGTGAGCACGAGCGACCCGACGACGCCCGCGTGCACCCGTCCGGTGACGAGCAGCTGGCCGTCCGGCTCGTACGTCCCGGTCACCTCGACCTTGCGCCCGACGAGCCCGCCGGTGAAGGACGTCTGCGGGGCGAGGACCTGCTGCAGCGGGACGGGGTCGGCCGCCACCAGTGCGGCGACCCGACGCTGCTCGGCCTGGGCGCCGTGCACCTGGGCGCGGTCCAGCTGCCAGATGCCGAGCCGGGCGCACACGGCGGCGGCCAGCAGCAGCACCGCGAGCAGCCCCAGCATCCGGGGGCGACGTGCGACCTGCCAGAACGGCTCGGCCTGCGCGTCGGACACGTCTCACCGTACCCCGGCCGTGCCCAGGGTCCGGCGAGCATGGCCCTACCCCAGCACATCATTCATGGGACGATATGGGACCAACGTTCCGTGCACGCATGCGCCGGACGCGGTTCGATGGGACAGGTGCGGTAGCGCTCGCATGCGCTCCGCGCCTCGCGGTGCCCCCGTCCGTGGGTCGCCCGACCACCACCCACCGGGTCGCCGACGACCCGAACTGTCCGGAGGCGAGCACGATGACCGATACCGCCACCTCGAAGATCCCCACGACCTGGCGGGCCGCGACCCCCGCCCCCGACGAGGCCACCCTCGCCAGGATCGACAAGTGGTGGCGAGCCGCCAACTACCTGTCCGTCGGGCAGATCTACCTGCTCGACAACCCGCTGCTGCGCGTCCCGCTCACCCGCGACCACGTCAAGCCGCGGCTGCTCGGCCACTGGGGCACCACGCCGGGCCTGAACTTCCTGTACGCGCACCTCAACCGCGCGATCGCCGCCCGTCAGCAGGACACCATCTACATCATCGGCCCCGGCCACGGCGGTCCCGGGCTGGTCGCCAGCGCCTACCTCGACGGCACCTACACCGAGGTCTACCCCGACATCACCGGGGACGAGGAGGGGCTGCGCCGCCTCTTCCGCCAGTTCTCCTTCCCCGGCGGCATCCCCAGCCACGTCGCCCCCGAGACCCCCGGCTCGATCCACGAGGGTGGCGAGCTCGGCTACGCGCTCTCGCACGCCTACGGCGCCGCGTTCGACAACAAGGACCTGCTGGTCGCCGCGATCGTCGGCGACGGCGAGGCCGAGACCGGCCCGCTGGCCACCAGCTGGCACTCGAACAAGTTCGTCAACCCCGCCCAGGACGGCGTCGTGCTGCCGATCCTGCACCTCAACGGCTACAAGATCGCCAACCCGACGGTGCTCGCCCGGATCAGCGACGACGAGCTCACCGACCTCATGCGCGGGTACGGGCACAAGCCGTACGTCTTCGTCGGCGGGTTCGACGACGAGCCCGCGCTGGAGACCCACCGCCGGTTCGCCGCCCTGCTCGACGAGGCGCTCGACGACATCGCGGCCATCAAGGCCCGGGCTGCCACCGGGGACCTCACCCGCCCGATGTGGCCGATGATCGTCTTCCGCACCCCCAAGGGCTGGACCGGCCCGGCCACCATCGACGGCAAGAAGACCACCGGCAGCTGGCGCGCCCACCAGGTGCCGCTGGCCAGCGCCCGGGACACCCCCGAGCACCTCGCCGTGCTCGAGACCTGGCTGAGCTCGTACCGCCCCGCCGAGCTGTTCGACGAGACCGGTGCGCTCGACGCCGACATCGCGGCCCTGGCCCCGGCCGGTCCGCTGCGGATGAGCGCCAACCCGCACGCCAACGGCGGCGAGCTGCTGCACGACCTGCGGCTGCCCGACTTCCGTGACTTCGCGGTCGACGTCCCCGCCCCCGGCGCCACCCTGTCCGAGGCCCCGCGGGTGCTCGGCGAGTACCTCACCGAGGTGATCCGGCGGAACCCCGACAACTTCCGCATCTTCGGCCCCGACGAGACCGCGTCCAACCGGCTGCAGTCCGTCTACGAGGTCACCGACAAGCAGTGGAACGCCGAGTTCGAGGGCCCCGAGGTCGACGAGCACCTGGCCCGCGCCGGACGCGTCATGGAGATGCTGTCCGAGCACCAGTGCCAGGGCTGGCTCGAGGGCTACCTGCTCACCGGCCGGCACGGGCTGTTCACCAGCTACGAGGCCTTCATCCACATCGTCGACTCGATGGTCAACCAGCACGCCAAGTGGCTCAAGGTGACCAACGACATCCCGTGGCGCCGGCCCATCGCGAGCCTCAACTACCTGCTGTCCAGCCACGTGTGGCGCCAGGACCACAACGGCTTCTCGCACCAGGACCCGGGCTTCATCGACCACGTCGTCAACAAGAAGGCCGAGGTCGTCCGCGTCTACCTGCCGCCGGACGCGAACACCCTGCTCTCGACGTACGACCACCTGCTGCGCAGCCGGCAGTACATCAACGTCGTCGTCTCGGGCAAGCAGCCGGCCCCGAACTTCCTCACGATGGAGCAGGCCGTCAGCCACTGCACGCGCGGGCTCGGCATCTGGGAGTGGGCCGGCACGGAGCAGCCCGGCAAGGAGCCCGACGTCGTGCTGGCCTGCGCCGGTGACGTGCCGACGCTCGAGGTGCTGGCCGCCGTCGACATCCTGCGCCGCGAGCTGCCGCAGCTCATGATCCGCGTCGTCAACGTCGTGGACCTCATGCGCCTGCAGGACGCCCGCGAGCACCCGCACGGGCTCACCGACCGAGAATTCGACACGATCTTCACGGCCGACCGCCCGATCGTGTTCGCCTACCACGGCTACCCGTGGCTCATCCACCGCCTCACCTACCGCCGCAACGGGCACTCCAACCTGCATGTTCGCGGGTACAAGGAGGAGGGCACGACCACCACCCCGTTCGACATGGTGATGCTGAACGATCTGGACAGATTCCACCTCGTGATCGACGTGATCGACCAGGTCCACTGGCTACGCTCGTCGTACGCCGGGCTGCGACAGCGCATGGTCGACGCGCGGATCGAGGCACGTGAGTACACCCGGACGTACGGGGAGGACATCCCCTCGGTCCGGGACTGGGTCTGGCCCGACGCCGGTGACGCCGCGGCGCCCGCCCAGGTCGACGCCGCCTTGTTCACCGGTGGGGACAACGAGTAGTCCCGCCGCACCACCCGACATACCGAGGAGTCAGCCGACCGTGGCCCGCACCATCTACCTGACCGCTCCCGAGGGCGACACGGGCAAGTCCGTGATCGCCCTCGGGCTGCTCGACCTGCTCACCCGCAACGTGCAGCGGGTCGGGGTGTTCCGGCCGATCGCACGTTCGACCGAGCAGCCCGACTGGGTGGTCGAGCTGCTGCTGGGGCACGAGGGGATCGACACCAAGTACGACGACGCCATCGGCGTCACCTACGAGGAGGTCATCGCCGACCCGGACGGCGCGCTGTCCACGATCGTCTCGAGGTTCCACGACGTCGAGCGCGCCAACGACGCGGTCCTCGTCGTCGGCACCGACTACACCGGTCTGATCGGGCCCACCGAGCTGGCCTACAACGCCCGGATCGCGGCCAACCTCGGCGCCCCCGTGGTGCTCGTCGTGCGCGGCCTCGGCCGTTCGCCCGAGGAGATCCACCAGGTCGCCGAGGTGGCCGCGGCCGAGATGCACGCCAACCACGCCCAGGTGGTCGCGGTCATCGCGAACCGGTGCGAGCCGTCCCAGCTGCACGAGATCGGCGAGCGGCTGGTCGGCGACGTGCCCGGCTGGGTCATCCCGGACGACATCCCGCTGTACGCCCCGACGCTGCGCCAGGTGATGGATGCCGCCGACGGGACCCTGCTGTCCGGTGACGAGCAGCTGCTGTCGCGCTCGGTGCTCGACATCGTCGTGGCGGGGATGGGCGTCGACCACCTCATGACGCGGCTCACCGAGAGCTGCCTGGTCATCGTGCCGGGCGACCGCTCGGACGCGATCCTGGGCACCCTGCTGGCCCACCAGGCGGAGAACTTCCCGTCGATCGCCGGGCTGCTGTTCAACGGCGGGATCCTGCCGGCACCGACCATCTCGACGCTCATCGAGGGCCTCGGCAGCCGGCTGCCGCTCATGCGCAACAACCTGGGCACCTTCAAGTCGGCCCAGGCCGCCGCGAGCGCCCGGGGCTGGTTGACCCGGGACGCCCAGGGCAAGGTCGACACCGCCCTCGCGCTGTTCGAGAAGCACGTCGACACCACGCAGATCATGCAGGCGCTCGACCTGCCGCGGCAGCAGGTCGTCACGCCGCTCATGTTCGAGTACGAGCTGCTGGAGCGGGCCCGCAACGACCGCAAGCGGATCGTGCTGCCCGAGGGCAACGACGACCGCATCCTGCGCGCGGCCTCGACGCTGCTGCGCCGCCGGGTCGCCGACCTCACCATCCTCGGCGACGAGGTCGCGATCCGCGGCCGGGCCACCGAGCTGGGCCTGGACCTGGACGCGGCCGACATCATCGACCCCAAGGCCGGCCAGCTGCTCGACAGGTTCGCCAAGGAGTACACCGAGCTGCGCAAGCACAAGGGCATGACGGAGGACCGGGCGCGCGAGATCGTCGCCTCGGTCTCCTACTTCGGCACGATGATGGTCGCCGACGGTCTGGCCGACGGCATGGTGTCCGGTGCCGTGCACACGACGGCGCACACCATCAAGCCGTCGTTCGAGATCATCAAGACCGCACCCGGTACGAGCAACGTGTCGTCCGTCTTCCTCATGTGCCTCGAGGACCGCGTCCTGGTCTACGGCGACTGCGCCGTCATCCCGGACCCGACGGCCGAGCAGCTCGCCGACATCGCGATCTCCTCGGCGGCCACGGCGGCCCAGTTCGGCATCGAGCCGCGCATCGCGATGCTCTCCTACTCCACCGGCGACTCCGGTTCGGGGGCGGACGTGGAGAAGGTGCGCGAGGCGACGGCCCTGGTGCGCGAGCGCCGCCCCGACCTGTCGGTCGAGGGCCCGATCCAGTACGACGCCGCGGTGGACGCCTCGGTCGCCAAGACCAAGCTGCCGGACTCCCAGGTGGCCGGCCGCGCGACGGTGTTCGTCTTCCCCGACCTCAACACCGGCAACAACACCTACAAGGCGGTGCAGCGCTCGTCCGGCGCCGTGGCCGTCGGACCCGTGCTGCAGGGCCTGCGCAAGCCGGTCAACGACCTGTCGCGCGGGGCCCTCGTCCAGGACATCGTCAACACCGTCGCGATCACCGCCATCCAGGCGCAGGCGGTCGCCGCCCAGGAGGCCGCCAAGTGACCACCCTCGTCCTCGTCATCAACTCCGGCTCGTCGTCGATCAAGTACCAGCTCGTCGACGTCGAGTCCGGCAACCCGCAGGCCAGCGGCATCGTCGAGCGGATCGGCGCGCAGGACGGCCGGGTGACGCACAAGGGCCCCGACGGCAAGCACAGCGTCGAGCTGCCCGTGCCGGACCACGAGATCGGCATGCAGATCGTGCTGTCCCAGTTCGCCGAGCACGGCCCGGTGCTGGACGCGGCGCACCTCACCGCGATCGGCCACCGCGTGGTGCAGGGCGGGTCGCTGTTCGACGGCCCGGCCCTCGTCGACGACGACGTGCTCGCCAAGATCAAGTCGCTGTCGCCGCTGGCGCCGCTGCACAACCCGGCGCACCTGCAGGGCATCCTGGCCGCCAAGCACGCCTTCGGCGCCGTGCCGCACGTCGTGGTCTTCGACACCGCCTTCCACCAGACGCTGCCGCCCGCGGCGTACACGTACGCGCTGGAGAAGGAGATCGCGAAGGCACACTCGGTGCGTCGCTACGGCGCCCACGGCACCTCGCACCTGTACGTCTCGCGCGCGGCCGCGGAGTTCCTCGGCAAGGATGTGACGGAGCTCAACACGATCGTGCTGCACCTCGGCAACGGGGCCTCGGCGACGGCCGTGCGCGGCGGGCGCTCGGTGGAGACGTCGATGGGCCTCACGCCGCTCGAGGGCCTGGTCATGGGCACCCGCTCGGGTGACCTCGACCCGGCCGTGCTCGTGCACCTGTCGCGGACCGCCGGCTACTCGATCGACCAGCTCGACTCGATCCTCAACCGCCGCTCGGGGATGCTCGGGCTGTGCGGGCACACCGACATGCGCGACGTGAACGAGGCCGCGGACGCCGGTGACGAGGACGCCCTGCTGGCGCTCGAGGTCTACTACCACCGCATCCGCGGCTACGTCGGCAACTACTACGCCCAGCTCGGGCACGTCGACGTCATCGCGTTCACCGCGGGGATCGGCGAGAACGACGACCGGACGCGTGCCGGTGCGCTGCGCGGGCTCGCCGAGCTCGGCATCGAGGTCGACCCGGAGCGCAACGCCGGCAGCAAGTCGGAGCCGACGGTCATCTCCCCCGACGGCGCACGGGTCACGGTGCTCGTCGTGCCGACCAACGAGGAGCTGGAGATCGCGCGGCAGGCGGCGACGCTCGTCGGCGCCTGACCTCCTAGGCACCAGGTCGGTGGCCCCGTCCCCCTCGGGGGTCGGGGCCACCGGCACGTGAGGCGGTCAGGACGTCGGCCGGGTCCCCCGCCCGACGCGCAGCACCCGGCCGACGACATCCGCCCGCAGCGCGCCGGCGATCTCGCCGAGCACGGCCGGGGCACCGGCGCCGCGCACCACCTGGACGTCGGTCACGTGGTCGACCAGCGTGCCCAGGTCGGGTCGGACCGGCAGGACGCCCGGACGTCCGGTGGCGACGACATCCGCGCGCACGTCGTGCGGGCGCGCACCGGACGTCGCGCCCGCCCCCGCACCGGGCGCGCAGAGCAGCGCGAGGGGCATCGGGCCGGTGGCGTTCATCGCGGCGACCGCCTCGTCGTCGGAGGCGACCTGGTCGAGCACGACGAGCGGTCCGGCGGTCGGCACGTCCCGCGCCCCGGCCTCGGCCGGCACGTCCGCGAGCACCGTCGGGGCGTAGAACAGCGGACCGCAGGCGAGCAGCGGCTCGGCCCCGGTGAGCACCCGGGCACCCATCCCGGCGGCCTCGGCCACCAGGTCACCGACCTGCTGCAGCTGCTCGGCGTCGGACAGCGACCCCACCTCCGCGCGGTAGTCCAGCCCGGCGCCGGCCACGAGCGCGTCGGTGGCCTCGACGAACGCCTCCTCGAACGCCTCGGCGACCTCCCGGTGCACGACGACACGCCGCACCGCCAGCGCCGACCCGTCGAAGCAGCGGCTCGCCAGCGCGGCCGCGGTCGGGGCCACCGGGGCGTGCGCCGGCACGTAGGCCGCCACGGTGCCGGTGGTCAGCCGGTTGACCGGCACCTGCAGGTGGCCCGCGAGCACGGCGAGCTCGCGCCCGGCCGCAGTCGCCGGCATCAGCGAAGCTGAGGTGGTACGCCGCCTCATCAAGCGGCACCGGCCGGAAGCGGCGCCGAAAGGTGACCGAGCCGCGAGTGCGACAGTGGCGGTGTTCGCCCTCTACGAGGGTCACCGG
>NZ_VWSD01000219.1 GCF_009829685.1 Cellulomonas citrea | reverse complement strand
CGCCGCGCGCGACGTGCCCGACGCCGCCGTGCAGGTGCCGTCCGCCGCGACGGCGCTCGTGTGCCCCGGCACCCTGCAGCTGCCCCAGGGCGTGACGTCGACCGGCTCGCAGTTCGACGCGGTCCCGGTGCCGCCGGTCACCCGGCTCGGCGCGGTGACGGTCGGCGATGCCGCAGGTCCGGCGCTCCTCCGCGGTCTGGACGGTACGACCCTGGACCAGCTCGCCGGCGGTGGCGCCTCGGCCGAGCTGCGCGGCGTCCACCAGGCGTCGGTGATCCGCGCCGATGCGGGTCCCGGCGGCACGACGCAGGTCGCCGCCGCGAGCACGACGCTGACGACGGCCGGCGACCTGCGCGGGCTGGCGGCCGCGTCCTGCCAGCCGGCCAGTGCGCAGGCCTGGCTCGTCGGGGGTGCCACGACAGCCGGTGCGACCGCCCGTCTGGTCCTGGTGAACGCGGGCAGCACCGCGGCCCTCGCCACCTGGCAGGTGTGGGGCTCGGCCGGTCCGGTGGACCTCACGACCGACCGGGTCCTGGTGGCCCCGGGAGCCCAGCAGGTCGTCGACCTCGCCGCGGTCGCGGGTGAGCAGCGCGCCCTCGTGGTGCACGTCGCGGTGAGCGGCGGACAGCTGTGGGCCCACCTGCAGGACGACCTGCTCAACGGCTTCACACCGGCCGGCACCGCCCTGGTGGTGGCGGGCGCCGGGCCGGCCGAGCGCCAGACGGTGCCCGGGGTGGTGGTCGACGCCTCGGCGGTGGGCGACGCTGCCCAGCCGGTCCTGCGTCTGCTGGCCCCGGACCACGACACCACGGCGCACCTGTCGTTGCTCGGCTCGAGCGGCCCCGTGGACCTGCCGGGTGCGCAGTCCGTCGACCTTGCTGCGGGGCAGGTGGTCGATGTCCCGCTCGGTGGGCTTCCTGCCGACCGCTACACGGTCGTCGCAGACGCCGATGTCTCCATCGTGGCCTCGGTGACGTTCTCCCGGGTGGGCAAGGCCGGCGAACTCGACGACACGGCCCGTGTGGCCCGCGCCTCGGCCGCGGCCACCACGGGCGGCGAGGGCGTGGTCGCCGTCCCCGCCGCCGTGTCCTCGACCCTCGTCGTCGGGGCGGTGGGCGACGGCACCGACGTGTCGGCCCAGGTGAGTGCTGCCGGGCAGGTCGAGGTGATCGGCACCGACGGGCAGGTGCTGGCCAGCCACTCGCTGTCGGTCGACGCCGGCACGACAGGTGCGTGGGCGGTCGGCGACCTGCTGCCGGCCGGCACCCGGGCCTCGGACGTGGCGGCCGTTCGGGTCGTCCCTGCGGACGGCGCCACCGCGCGCCTGGTCTGGGCCCTGCTGGCAACCGTGTCCCAGGCCGACGGCGACCTGGTCACGCTGCTCGACCCGATCGGCCAGGAGGCCACCGCCGCGGCAGTGCCGGTGCGCGAGGACCCGGCGCTCGGACTGGGCTGACCTCGGCCCCGGTGCGGTTCGACGCCGACCCAGGACGGTCGGTGAGCGGCTCGGGCTCCGTCCGTCGGCGGGGCCTCAGCCTCGGCGCGAGGTGTGCACCTGCACCCGCTCACGGGCGGCGAGACCGACCGCGAGCGCGGCCCGGACCGGCGCCTGGTACCAGCGCGAGTACCGGGCGAACAGGTACCGGCGGGCGCTCGCGTGGTGGGCCCGGATCATCGGTGCGGGAGTCGCCCGCCAGGAGGCGCCGCCGACGTGGGTCACGCTGGCCTGGGGCACGTAGAGGTTGGCCCAGCCGGCGCGGCCCAGACGCTCACCGAGGTCGATGTCCTCGAAGAACATGAAGTACCCCTCGTCGAAGCCCCCGACCTGCTCGAAGGCGTCCCGGCGGAGCAGCAGGCAGGACCCGGACAGCCACCCGGCGGTGCGCCGCTCACCGGCCTGCTCCTGCCGCGCGTGATAGGCCCGGGTCCACGGGTTGGTGGGCCAGATCCGGGAGAACACCGCATGGCCCGCACCCTGGGTGAGTGACGGGAGCTCGCGGGCCGACGGGTAGACGGTGCCGTCGACGTTGCACACCTGCGGTCCCAGGGCGCCGACCCCCGGTTCGGTGGCGCCGACGTCGAGCAGCACGTCCAACGAACCCGGTGTCCACACGATGTCGGGGTTGGCCACGACGATCCACGGCGCGCTGGCACCCGCCGCCCCCCGGTTCGCTGCCGCCCCGTACCCCAGGTTCGCGCCTGTGACGACGAGCCGGCCGCCGGCGCGTGCGGTGACCGGGCCGGACACCGACTGGTCGGTCCCGTTGTCGACGACGACGAGCTCGACCGGGCGCGACGAGGCGGCCGGCAGCGAGTCCACGAACGCAGCGAGCTCGTCACCGGGGTGGAAGACGACGCAGACGACGCGAACGATGGCGGTGCTCATGGGGAAGGAAGGGCCTCAGTGGTCGTCGCGGAAGTCGGGGTCGATGTCCTGGGGTGCCCGACCCATGAGGTGGGCGACCTGCTCGACCACGACGTCGTGCACGAGGTCGGCCAGGTCGTCACGGTCGACGGCGCGGATCTCGATCGGGCGGCGGTACACCACGATCCGGTCGGGCTGACCTGCGTCGGACGGGAAGTACCGGCCGAGCGGGACCCCGCCGACCTCCCAGGGCGCCGGCTGGCTCGGGGGGACGTCCTCGACGGCGAACTCGGTGCCGTCGAGCTGGCGCGACCACCGTCGTTCGAGCGACTCGACGGCGTCGAGCACGAGGTCGTCGAAGCGCTCGGCCCGCGTGCGGTAGGCGGGCAACGAGGACGGCATGAGCGGCCCACGCAGACCGCGACCGCGCCGGTCCCGTCGGCGCACCCCCACCGTGGGCGCCGGGGCCGCACCGGCGTGCCGGGTGCCCACGAGCGAGCGGGACGGCGCGGGTCCGGGGGTCCCCGCCGCACCGCCGGGTCGCCGACTCGTTCCCCACGCCATCACCCACCCAGGGTAGCCCGGTCGGTCCCGACGGCCGCGCCTGCCGGTGGCTGTGGGACGTGCGCGGTACCGTCGGGTCCGTGAGAAGCGTCCGGCAGTGCTCGCGAACGGCGTGCGGGCAACCCGCGGTCGCGACACTCACCTATGTGTACGCCGACTCCACGGCGGTCCTGGGGCCCCTGGCCCAGCTCGCCGAACCGCACTCGTACGACCTGTGCGCGGTGCACGCCCAGCGGCTGACCGCGCCGCGCGGCTGGGAGGTGGTCCGCCTGACCCCGGAGCTCACCACCCCGCCACCGAGCCGGGACGACCTGCTCGCACTCGCCGACGCCGTCCGTGAGGCGGGTCGTCCGGTGCCACCGGCCGCGACGGCCGCCGCGCCCGCCTC
>NZ_VWSD01000218.1 GCF_009829685.1 Cellulomonas citrea | reverse complement strand
TGCTCAGCAGCAGCAGCCACCACACCCGCCTGCGCGCTCGTCTCCTCCGAACCAGACGCCACCTGCGCACCCGCAGCCGACAGCTCCTCCGCAGAAGCAGCCACCGCAGCAGCCGTCGTCACCACCGTCTCAATCACCCCACGCACCTGCTCCTGCGCACGAGCGAGGTTCTCGGCCATCTGCCCCAGCTCGTCGCGCTCCTTCACCTGCGGGGTCCGCGTCAGATCACCGGCAGCCAGTGCCTCGATCGACGAGTTCATCTCGTTCACCGCACGCTTGATCGACCGGATGACGTACAAGGCCATCGCCATCACCGCCGCGATGGCGACCGACAGCACGATCCACAGCAGCCACGTCGCGCTGCGCGCAATGGCGGTACCGGCATCGTTGAGGTCGCTCGACGCCTGGGCCTGCAGCTCGGCCTCGGACGCGAGGGCGTCGTTGAGCGAGGTGACGGTGGCCCGCATGTCGCCGACCGTCAGCGCGCGCGCGGTGGCCATGTCACCGGCCTGCACGGCCGACTCGACCTTCCCGACCGAGTCCAGGTAGCTCGCCAGGTTGGTCTTGATGGCGTCCGTGTTGGCCTGGTCCCGCACCGAGGGCAGGTAGGTGTTGATCGCGTCCTGCGTCGCGCCCTTCTGGGTGTCGAGCTCGGCGATCGCCTTGGCCTGGTCGGCCGGCTCCCAGGAGGGCAGCCCCGTCACGAAGGCGCGCAGCCGGCCGACCTGACGGGTGGCCTTGACGAGATCGTCCATGGGGACCGAGCTCTGCTTGTACATCACGTCCTGCTCGTCGCTGAGGCTCCACAGGCGGACGGTGGCCAGCGCCGTGAGGCCCACGGCGACAGCGGCGAACAGGCCGAGCAGCGTGCCGATCTTGACGGCCAGAGGCAGATCGTTGAAAGAAGTGCGGCGGGTCATCTCGAGCTTCCCTTCGGGAACGCAGCAACCGGCACTGGGGGGGGAGGCCGGGTCGTGCTCCAGGAGCGAGGCGCTCGTCAGCGAGCGAGGTTCAGCGTCGTGGTTGTCCGGCCACGACCGCGAACCACCTCATTCCGTGGACTGAATGCGGGTCACGCCACTGCTCGGTCGACGTCGAGCACGAGCAGCAACCTGTCATCGAGCTTGTGCGCACCCACGACGAGCGAGCGCATCTGCGCCTCGAGGGTGTCCGGTGGCGGTGCGAAGGAGTCGGCGTCGGCATCCACGACGTCGCCGATCTCGTCGACGAGCAGGCTGACGGCCTCGTCGTCCACGCGGACCACGACCATCATCGGCTCGATGCCGTCCTCGCGGGGCGCCAGTGCGAGCCTGGTGCGCAGGTCGACCGTGAGGACCACCTGGCCACGCAGGTTGACCAGACCGGCCACCGTCTGAGGCGCCAACGGCACCCGGGTGCGGGTGTGCGACCGCAGCGCCTCCTGCACCCGGAGCACGTCGACCCCGTACAGGTCGCCGTCCAGCGTGAACGTCACGTACTGGCTCATCGGTTCGCTCCTACCAGCTCGGAGAACACGGCATCGACGTCGTCCTGGTCGCCGCGCTCGTCGTAGAACGTCGGGTCGACCGCAAGGATCGCGGCCTGCACGTCGAGCAGCTCGGTGACCCGACCGCCCAGCACCGTGGACCCGAGCAGGCCGGAGTCCTCGACGTCGGAGTGCTCGTGCACGTGGTCGTCGACGATGTCGAGGATCTCGTCCACCACCAGCCCGACGCTGCGGCCGGCCCGGGAGTACACGACGACGAGCAGCTCGTCGCCGTCCGGTTCGCCCATCGCACCCAGCAGGTGACCCAGCCGCATGAGCGGCAGGATCGTGTCGCGGTACTGGACGACCTCGCGGCCTCCCACCAGCTCCAGATCGGCCGTGCGCAGGTGCTCCAACCGGGCCACCGAGGCAAGCGGCATCGCCACCCGCCGACCGGCGCCGACCCCGACGACGAGCACCTGCTCGGTCTCGTCGGCGCCCGCGTTGGCGGCCGCGAGCAGGTCGTTGGCCTGCTCGAGGGGCTCACCCGGCAGGGCGCGACGGGCGATGGCCTGCACGTCGAGGATGAGCGCCACCCGGCCGTCGCCGAGCACGGTGGCACCGGCGTACACGCCGATCGCCTTGAGCCGTGCGGACAGCGGCTTGACCACGATCTCCTCGGTGTTGAGCACCTGGTCGACCAGCAGCCCGAACCGACGCCCGTCGGCCTGGACCACGGCGATCACCGTGGTCTCACCGGCGTCGTCGGCCGGCAGGGCCAGCGCCTCGCGGAGCCCGACCAGCGGCAGCAGCTCCCCGCGCAGCCGGTACACCGGGGCGGCGTGCACGTGCTCGATGCCGCCCGAACCACGGCTGGAGTCCAGCGCGACCAGCTCGAGCAGGTTGACCTGGGGGACGGCGTACAGGTCGCCGGCGCAGGCCACCGTGAGCGTCGGCATGATGGCCAGCGTCAGCGGGATCCGCAGCCGCCAGACCGTGCCCTTGCCCAGCACCGACTCGACGTCGACGGTGCCGCCGATGCCCTCGATCTTGGTGCGCACGACGTCCATGCCGACCCCGCGGCCGGACACCTTGGTGACCTTCTCGGCGGTGGAGAAGCCGGGCAGGAAGAGCAGCTGCAGCAGGTCGGCCGGGCTCATGCCCGCCACCTGCGCCTCGGTCCTGACCCCGCGGGCGACGGCCGCCTCGGCGACCTTCTGCGGGTCGATGCCGCGGCCGTCGTCGGCCACCTCGACGACCACCTGGCCGCCGGCGTGGTACGCCCGCAACGACAGGACGCCCTTGGCGGGCTTGCCGGCGGCGACCCGCACGTCGGCGGGCTCGACACCGTGGTCGACCGCGTTGCGCACGAGGTGGGTGAGCGGGTCCTTGACCGCCTCCAGCAGGCTGCGGTCGAGCTCGGTCTCCTTGCCGGTCATCTCCAGCACGACCTCGCGGCCGCAGGCGGCGGCCAGGTCGCGCACGACGCGCGGCATCTTGGACCACACGTGCTCGATGGGCTGCATGCGCGTCTTCATGACGCCCTCCTGCAGCTCACCGGCGATGAGGTTGAGGCGCTGCGAGGCCCGGACCAGCTCGGCCTCCTCGGAGCCCTGGGCCAGCCGGGTGATCTGGTTGCGGGCCAGCACGAGCTCGCCGACCTGCCGCATGAGCGAGTCGAGGACCTCCACATCCACCCGGATCGACGTCTCGTTGGCCCCGCGGGAGGTGCCGACCGGGGCCTCCTCCGTCGGAGTCACCGGGGCCGGCTTCGGTGCCGGGGCCGCAGGCGGGGCCTGCTCGCCGACCGGTCCCTGCCGCTGACCGGGCACGGCCGCACCGGCAGCGGGGGCGACGGGCTGGTCG
>NZ_VWSD01000217.1 GCF_009829685.1 Cellulomonas citrea | reverse complement strand
CTGCACCCCGGACGCAGACCGCACCGGCCACCGCGCGGCCCACCGCCGCACGGCCCAACCCCGGCGGAGCCTCGTCGAACGTGCGCACCGGTGGCGCGCCCGCCGCGAGCCCCACGCCGGCGCAGCAGGTGACCTACCGCGTGGGCGACAAGGTCAACGGCTACGTCCTCACCCCGAACGGCTGGGTGCCGGCCACGACGGCGACCCGGCGCAAGCCCGCAGCGGGAACGCAGGCCAAGCCCGCCGGGAAGTCGAACGCGTCGTCGTTCGTCCCGGTGTTCATCGTGCTCGCCATCGTCGTGTTCAACGTGCTGCGGTCGTGCACCGGCGGGTGAGCCGCGCTGCACCAGCAGCCCACGACGGGGTTCAATGGACCGATGCGGCGCACCCCGGTCTACTACTACTCCTCGGCCTCGGGCCTGGTCCGTACGTTCGCCGAACGCCTCGACCGCCCGGTGTTCAACCTGGCGGAGCGTGAGCACCGGCTGAGCGAGGTCGACGGCCCGTGGGTGCTGCTCACTCCGTCGTACAAGACCGGGAACGACCGCAACGACACCATCCCCGAGGCCGTGCGCCGCTTCCTGCGCTCGGCCCACAACCGCCGTGAGCTGGTCGCGGTGATGGGTTCGGGCAACCGCAACTTCGGGCGGCACTACCAGATGGCGGCCCGCGAGATCGCCCGGCGCTCGGGTCGGCCGGTGCTGTTCGAGTTCGAGCTCGCGGGCACCCCGTGGGACGTCGAGGAGTGCCAGCGCCTGCTCACCGACCTCGACGAGGCGCTCGCCGCGCACCACGCCGGCGTCGCCTGAGCCCGGGACGCCCACGCTCGGCCACGCAGATCGCGGCCCGGCTCACCCCGGCCGGTCGGGCGGGCCACCCCGGCCCGTCCGACGGGTCACCCGGCTTCGACCGCCCCGGGGAACAGGCTCGCGCGATCCGGGGTTGGGGCAGGCATGAGCCAACCGCAGCTGTTCGGCGACGAGCAGGTCGCCGCGTTCGAGGCCTCCGGAGGCCTCGAGGCCAACACCCTGCGCGGGGTGCCGATCATCGTCCTCACCACGACCGGGGCCCGGTCGGGTGCCGAGCGCAAGGTCGCCCTCATGCGGGTCGAGCACGACGGCCGGTACGCCGTGGTGGCGTCCCGCGGCGGTTCCCCGGAGCACCCCGCCTGGTACCACAACCTCGTGGCGCACCCGCGGGTGCAGCTGCAGGACGGCCCCGTCCGACGCACCTACGACGTGCGTGAGCTCGCCGGTGCCGAGCGCGAGGACTGGTGGGCGCGTTCGGTCGAGGTCTGGCCGGACTACGCGACCTACCAGACCAAGACGGACCGGGTCATCCCGGTGCTCGTGCTGGAGCCGGTCGCCGACGAGGGCTGAGCCGGGCTCGGGGCGCGACACCCGACCTCGCCGCGGGGACCGGCCGTCGCCACGAACCGTCCCCGGCACCGGCCGGCGGCGACACGCACCGTCGCCTCGGCCGGGACGTGGGCGGGCCAGGGCATGCTTCCCCGGTGCGTTCACGTCCGGCTCGGTCTCCTGGTCCGCGTCGGCGGAAGGTGTGGCCGTGGTTGGCGCTCCTCGTGGTCTGCGTGGCCATCGGGCTCGGGGCGCCGCAGTGGGCGACCGCACGCGACGCAGCACGGTTCCCGGTCCGGGGCGACGACCTCACCGTCGGACGCGCGCAGCTCGCTGAGCTCCCGGTGCGCGACCTCGACCCGCTCGACGGGTACCGCCGGGAGGAGTTCGGCGAGGCCTGGAGCGACGTCGACGGCAACGGGTGCGACACCCGCGACGACGTGCTGGCCCGCGACCTCACCGACGTCGTGCTCGCCGACGACGGGTGCCGGGTGCTCAGCGGCACGCTGCCGGACCCGTACACCGGGACCACGATCAGCTTCGTCCGCGGTCCGCAGTCCGCGCAGGTGCAGATCGACCACGTCGTCGCACTCGCCGACGCGTGGCGCACCGGCGCCTCGACCTGGGCCGACGCACGCCGGCTGGCGTTCGCCAACGACCCGGCGAACCTGCTCGCGGTCCAGGGGGCGGCGAACCAGTCCAAGGGTGCGGGCGACGCCTCGCAGTGGCTGCCGCGCAGCGGGTACCGCTGTGCGTACGTGCTCGAGCAGATCCGGGTGAAGTCGGCCTACGGGCTGTGGGTGACCGCGGACGAGAAGGCCGCGATGAGCGACGTCCTGGACGGCTGCCGGACCGCGTGACGCACGGCACCGGCGGTCCGCTGGTGCGCCCGCCGAGCCCGCCCTAGCCTGGACGAACCCTGAGCGAAGGGCACCAGCGATGTGGGTGGTGGCCGTGGCGAGCCTCCTCACGGGGGTGATGCTGTGCCTCGGCGCGCTCACCGTCGTGGCCGAGCGGGTGCGACGACGTCCTCCGGAGCACGACCCGTTCGCGACGCTGTGGCTGCAGAACCGGTTGGCCGCAGTCGCCGCCCAGGTACGCCGGCTGGAGGCCGACGAGCACACGTTCGCGCGGGCGCACTGGATGGCCGCCACCGAGCAGGCCTACGACGCGCTGCTCGCCGAGGCCTGCCGGATGGCCGGCGTCGAGGTGCCCAGCGTCCTCACGGGTGACCCGCAGGAGCGGTTCCGCGAGGAGGTCGAGCTCGCCGCACGCGGCTGGAGCTGGTGAGCAGCGAGCCTCGGCTCGGGGCACCCGGGGCGTCCGGCGACCGGCCCGTCAGCCCGCTCGGACCGTGAGCGTGCTCGACCCGTCCGGGAGCGGGCGGACCTCGACCCGGTCGGCGATCGCCTGCTTGAGGGTCTCGACGTGGGAGACCACCCCGACCGTGCGCCCGCCGGCCCGCAGCCGGCCGAGCTCGGCGAGCACCTGGTCGAGGACGTGCGGGTCGAGGGAGCCGAAGCCCTCGTCGACGAACAGCGTGCCGAGCTCGACCCCGCCCGCCTCGGCGCCGACCACATCGGCCAGCCCGAGCGCCAGGCAGAGCGAGACGTAGAAGGTCTCGCCGCCGGACAGCGTGCGCGGGTCACGCAGCGCACCGGTCCAGTGGTCCTCGACGCGCATCGCCAGCCCCGTCGCGCGAGCCCGCACGTCCTCCTTCTGCTCGCTGGGCACCAGCTGGTAGCGGCCGTCGGACATGGTGCTCAGACGCATGTTGGCCGCGGCCATGACGTCCTCGAACCGTCGCACCAGCACATACGTCGCCAGCGACAGGCGACGGACGTTGTCGGCCCCCTGCCCGCTGGCCAGCCCGGCCAGGCGCACGACGGGGGCGTGCCGGTCGACAGCCCCGGCCAGTGCGCGGGCCGCGGTGAGCACCCCCTCGACGGCGACCGCAGTGGCCCGGGCGACCTCGGCCGCGACCGCCCCGGCCGCACGCGCCTC
>NZ_VWSD01000216.1 GCF_009829685.1 Cellulomonas citrea | reverse complement strand
GGCAAGACGACGTTCGCCGCGGCCCTCGCGTCGGCGCTCGCGGTCACCGGCGGTGCCGCCCCGACCCCGGGGGGTGACGGGCCCGCGCCGCTGGGCGGTGCCGTGCCGCCCACGCGCGGTGGCAGGTCGATGCCCCCGAGCAGTGCCCAAGGCCTGGTCCGGCCCCGGGTCGCCGTGCTGCACCTGGACGATCTCTACGAGGGCTGGTCCGGGCTGGCGGGCTCGCTGTGGCCGCGGTTGAGCGCCCAGGTGCTCGAACCCCTGCGCCGTGGTGAGCCGGGCTGCTACCAGCGCTACGACTGGGTGCTGGGCCGGTTCGCCGAGTGGGTGCCGGTCCCGGTGCCGCAGGTGCTCGTCCTCGAGGGCTGCGGTGCCGCGCGTCGCGACTGCGACCCGGTGGCGTCGCTGCGGGTCTGGGTGCAGGCGCCCGACGACCTGCGCCTCGCCCGTGGTCTGCTCCGGGACGGCGAGGGCGCCCGGGAGCACTGGATCGCCTGGATGCGGGACGAGGCCGACCACTTCGCGGCGCAGGACACCCTCCGACGGGCCGACGTGCGCCTCGACGCATGGGGCACAATGCCGACGTGACCGCCGAAAGGGAAGTCCCGACGCTCGGCCGGGTCCCGGCCCGCGTCTGGTTCGCCCGGTCGGTGCTCGACGTCGCGCGTGACCTGCTCGGCGCGTTCGTCACGACCCGGTCGCCGGACGGCGACGTGACGGTGCGTCTCACCGAGGTCGAGGCCTACGGCGGCGACGACGACCCCGCCTCGCACGCCTACCGCGGTCGCAACGCGCGCAACGCGACGATGTTCGCCGAGCCTGGCCGGTTGTACGTGTACCGCCACCTGGGACTGCACGACTGCGCCAACGTGGTGGCCGAGCCGACCGGTCGGCCGGCCGCGGTGCTGCTGCGCGCCGGCGAGGTGGTCGACGGGGCGGACCTGGCTTGGGCGCGCCGTGCGCGGCACGGGACGGTGGACAGCGCCCGGCAGCTGGCCCGCGGTCCGGCGCGCCTGTCGGTGTGCCTGGGCCTGGCGCTGGACGACAACGGCGCCGACGTCACGGAGGCCGACGGGCGCGTCGTCGTGCACCGGGCCGAGCTGCCGTCACGTCCGGGCACGGTGGCCTCGGGTGTGCGGGTGGGTGTCGGCGGGGCCGGCAGCGACCCGACGCGTCATCCCTGGCGGCTGTGGCTGACCAACGAGCCGACGGTGTCGGCGTTCCGGCCCGGGTATCGCTCGCCGGCGTCGGGAGACGCCCCCGGTGGGGCGACGACGTCGGCGTGAGCACCTGCGCGTGACCCCAACCCCTGACCCTTGTGCGCCACCGGCGCACCGTCGTGCCGGCTGCGGCCGGCTGAGGAGCTGTGCATGACCGACATCCTCGACGAGCTCGCCTGGCGCGGGCTGGTCGCCCAGACCACGGACCTGACCGCGCTGCGCGCTGCGCTGGCGGACGGCCCGATCACCTTCTACGCCGGGTTCGACCCGACGGCGCCGAGCCTGCACCACGGCCACCTGGTGCAGCTCGTGCTCATGCGGCACCTGCAGCGCGCAGGTCACCGTCCGCTGGCCCTCGTCGGCGGCGCGACCGGCCTCATCGGCGACCCCCGCATGTCGGGGGAGCGGGTGCTCAACACCAAGGAGACCGTCGCGACCTGGGTGGGCCGGTTGCAGGCGCAGATCGAGCACTTCCTCGACTTCGACGGCCCGAACGCCGCCCGGATGGTCAACAACCTCGACTGGACGGGCTCGTTGACCGCGATCGACTTCCTGCGCGACGTCGGCAAGCACTACCGGCTCGGCACCATGCTGGCCAAGGACACGGTGGCCCGCCGGCTCGCGAGCGAGGAGGGCATCTCGTTCACCGAGTTCAGCTACCAGATCCTGCAGGGGCTGGACTACCTCGAGCTGCACCGGCGCTACGGCTGCGCGCTGCAGACCGGCGGCAACGACCAGTGGGGCAACCTGCTGTCCGGGGTGGAGCTGATCCGCAAGTCCGAGCACGACGTGGTGCACGCCATGACGACGCCGCTCATCACGAAGGCCGACGGGACCAAGTTCGGCAAGTCCGAGGGCGGGGCGATCTGGCTGGCTCCGGACATGATGAGCCCGTACGCGTTCTACCAGTTCTGGCTCAACACCGATGACGCCGACGTCGTCCGCCACCTCAAGGTGTTCACCTTCCGCAGCCGGGAGGAGATCGCCGAGCTGGAGGCCGCGGTGCAGGACGCGCCGGCGGCGCGGCGTGCGCAGCGGGTGCTCGCGGACGACGTGACCCGGCTGGTGCACGGCGACCACGCGACCGACCAGGTGATCGCGGCGAGCACGGCGCTGTTCGGCCGTGGTTCGCTGACCGACCTCGACGAGGCCACGGTGCAGGCGGCGGTCGCCGAGCTCCGCTCGGCGCCTGGCGCGGTGGGGGACCGGTGGGTCGACCTCGCGGCGGCCTCGGGCGTCGTGGAGTCGAAGGCGGCTGCCCGCCGGGCGGTGGCCGAGGGTGGGCTGTCGGTGAACAACGAGCGGGTGAGCGACCCGGACGCCGTGCTGGCGGCCGACCAGCTGCTGCACGGACGGTGGGCGCTGCTGCGTCGTGGCAAGCGCACGCTCGCCGTGGTGGACACCCGACCCGCCGAGGACTGAGCGCACCGGGGCGCCCCGCGTCCCGCTGTCGTGACCGAGCACCCGTCGCAGGAACGTCTGCGGCGGGTGCTCGCGTCTGTGGGGCGCGCGTCGCCCGGACCTCGCGCCGGGTCGCGGCGTCGGGACTCTCGACGCGTCCCCGTAGCCGGGTCGTGGCGTCGCGTGCTCGTACCGGGACCCGGCGCCGTGTCCCGGGAGGCCGGCTCCTCGCGCCGGGTCGCCGGGTCGGCGACGGCGACTGGTCCTCGCGCGTTGTCGGGGCGAGCCGTGAGCGTGCCCGGACCTCGCCGTCAGTCACGTCCGGGGGCCTCTGCCGGTCGAGCACAGGGGGCCTCGTCTGCCGCGAACGGCCTGCCCCACGGACGCTGGTGACTCACAGAGCCTCTGACCTGCGAAAACGCAGCGCATGAGGGCTCTGTGGGGCCGTCCGCGGGGGCCGATTTGCACACGCGGCAACACACCGGTAATGTTCTCCAAGCCGCCGCAGGGAGGAACGGACACCGAGGGTTGAACCCGGTGGCCGGTCCCGGACCGGCGGACAAACCTGAGCAGGTCCTCGACGCTTCGGCGTCTTGTGGTCGCGCGCTCAGATCGTAGGACAAGCCTTCGATGACGGCCTCACGGTCGGCACGGATGCGCGTGTGTTGTTTGAGAACTCAACAGTGTGTCGAGAGTAGTCGATGCCGTTTGCTTGGTTGCTGTTCGTGGTGCTTGCTGTTGTGGCGGGTGTTGCGGGTGGTGGCTGGGTTGGTGTCGA
>NZ_VWSD01000215.1 GCF_009829685.1 Cellulomonas citrea | reverse complement strand
GGCTGGCTCGCGCTGCCGGCCGGGGCGAGCGCGCAGGACCCGGCCCCGCTGCTGCTGTGGGTGCACGGCGGCCCGCTCGGCTCGTGGAACGCCTGGTCGTGGCGCTGGAACCCGTGGCTGCTGGTGGCCCGCGGCTACGCGGTGCTGCTGCCCGACCCGGCGCTGTCCACCGGCTACGGCCAGGACTTCATCCAGCGCGGCTGGGGCGCCTGGGGCGCCGGACCCTACGAGGACCTCATGGCGGTCACCGACGCCGTGGTGGCCCGCGCGGACATCGACGAGACCCGGACGGGCGCGATGGGCGGGTCGTTCGGCGGCTACATGGCCAACTGGATCGCGGGGCACACCGACCGGTTCCGGGCGATCGTCACGCATGCGAGCCTGTGGGCGCTCGACCAGTTCGGCCCGACCACGGATGCGGCGTTCTACTGGCAGCGTGAGATGACCGAGCAGATGGCGCTCGAGAACTCCCCGCACCGCTTCGTCGAGCAGATCAGCACGCCCATGCTCGTCGTGCACGGGGACAAGGACTACCGGGTGCCGATCGGCGAGGGCCTGCGGCTCTGGTACGAGCTGCTCTCCCGGTCCCAGCTGGCCGCCGACGAGCAGGGGCGTACACCGCACCGGTTCCTCTACTTCCCCGACGAGAACCACTGGGTGCTCTCACCGCAGCACGCGCGGCTCTGGTACCAGGTGGTCGAGGCGTTCCTGGCCGAGCACGTCCTGGGTCTGGCCGGCGAGGGTGCCCCCCGCTACCCCCGGACCCTCGCCTGAGTCCCAGAGGTCCGATCGGCTCGGAGTTTTTTCACCCGCTCAAGGTGGGTCGGCGTGCGGCCGATATCGCCCAGGTGGGTGAATCGGAGTCCGCAGGCCGTCCGTCCGGGTTGTGCACACCCGGGTGGTCCCGAGCTGCGGGCGGTCGCCGTGGTCGATGATGTCCGCGTGAGCCAGCGCGGACATCAGGACACCGCGCGCCCCGGCGACGGGGTGGGGGCCCCGTCGAGCCGGGTCCAGCTGCTCGCAGCCTCGGCCCGACGGCTCGAGGCGTGCCGGGGGATGGCCGAGCTGTCCCAGGTCGCGTGCGACTGCCTGCTCGAGACCCTGGACGCCCGGCGGACCATCCTGCTGCGCATCGAGCAGGACGAGGCGCGCCCGCTGTGGCTCTCGCCGCCGGTCACCGACGCCGAGCACGCGGTCGTGATCGAGGACATCTCCCGGATCAGCGCCCGGCCTGAGCTGCGCCGGCTGATCCTCGACCGCACGCCCTCGCGCGCCCACCGCGCCGAGGGCGACGCGGACGGGGTCGAGCTCGGTGACCCGGTGGAGCTCGAGCTGCTCGGCCGTCTCGGCGTGACGGCCGAGGTGTGCGCGCCGGTCGTCGTCAACGGTGGTGTGTGGGGCGCGCTCATCGTCACCCGTGGTACCGGTCAGTTCGACGACGAGGACGTGGCCGCGACCGAGATGCTCGCGGCGCTCACGGCCGCCGCGGTGATCCGGCTGGACTTCGAGCACCAGGTGTTCCACCTGCTCGCCGAGGACCCGCTCACCGGGCTGGCCGACCGTCGGGTCGCCGATGCGGCGGCCGAGCGGGCGCTGGCCAGCGGGGTCGAGACCTGCATCGTGATGTGCGACGTCGACGGCCTCAAGCAGGTGAACGACGAGCTGGGCCACGCGGCGGGCGACGATCTGCTGCGGATCGTGGCCGGGGTGCTGCGGCATGCCGCCGACGCCCTGCCGGGCACGACCGCGGCCCGGATCGGCGGTGACGAGTTCTGCCTCGTCGTGCCCGGCTGGCCGCGCGGGACGGTCGAGGACGTGCTCGTCACGACGATGGACCAGCACCAGCTGCCGCACGGTGCGGCGATCTCGTGGGGCGTGGCGGCGAGCTCGATCGGGGAGCGGGTGCCGATCAGCAGCCTGTTCCGGGCGGCCGACTTCGCCCAGTACCGGGCCAAGCGTGCACGGGCCCGTCGTCGTCAGCTCGCGCTGCCCGACACGGCCGACCCCATGGTGACCGCGCAGCAGGTGCTCTCCCGTGCGCTGCCGGCGATCGCCTCGGCGCGTCCGGGGGCGTTGTCGCGGCTGTGCGCCCTGGCCTCGACCGCCACCGACACCCTGGGCGGCGGCGCCTGGACGGTGCTGCGGGAGCGGCTGCCGGGGGAACGCGTGGTGGTCGCGCGCGGCGGCAGCCCGGCGGCTCAGCCGACGGCCGTCCGGACCGTCTCCGTCGACCACCGGGGCTGGCGCATCGAGGTCGGTGCCTCGGCGGACGCGACGCTCGAGGAGCGGGTCCGCACCGCGTTGTCGGCGGCGATGTACGTCGCCGCCCAGGACGGCGACTGAGCGAGGTCCCTCCGCCCGGGTGCGGTGCTCCGGCCGGCGTCGGGCTCAGCGGCGGTGCAGCACGTAGACGCGCGGGTGGTGCCCCTTGGCGAACACCCGCAGGGCGGGGTCGGCGCGCCAGAACCCGTCGGCGTCCCGCAGGGCGTGCTCCATCACGGTGATCTCGTGCGTGAGCACGACGAGCCGTGCGCCGGGTGCCGCGAGCCGGTGGGCGGCGGCGAGCAGACCTTCGTGCAGCCGGGGGGAGTCGGCGTGCGAGCCGTGCAGGGTGCCCCACGGCGGGTCTGCCAGCAGCAGGTCGAAGCGCTCGTCGCCGAGCACCGTCGGGTCCGTCGCGTCGGCCCTGGTCAGCCGGGCGTCTGCGGCGGCGGCGGTGAGGTTGGCCCGGGCTGCGTCCAGCGCCTCGTCGGACAGGTCGACGCCGACCGCGGTGGCGGCCGGCCCGGCGAGCAGGCGTTCGACGAGGAGCGTGCCCGACCCGCACATGAGGTTGAGCACCCGGTCGGTGGGTCGCAGACCGGCCAGCCGGACCATGGCGGCCGCGATGGTCGCGTTGGCGGCGCCGGGGTAGTCGACGACACGCCAGGTGCGGGCGGACAGCGGCCGGGGCCCGAGCCGCACCAGCACGTCCCAGCCCGGGTCGACGCCCTGGCCGGGGTGTGCGGCGTGACCGCGGCGCACCGTGACGACGAGCTCGCCGTCGTCGGGGGCGTACGGCAGCCCGACCACCTGGGCGAGCTCGGCTCCGAGCCGGGTGAAGTCCGCAGAGCGTGAGCCGGCGGCCTCGAACCGGAACGCCCGGCTGGGTGCGAGTGCGAGCGAGGCGCGGACGGCCGCGGCGATGCGGCCCAGGTGCTCCCCGCTCACCATGGACCGCGGCCGGGGCACGTCGAGGTGCAGGCTCGCGAACACTGCGACGGCGGTGCGCAGCGTGAGCACGCGGCGGTCCCAGCCGGGCAGGTCGAGCCCGATCGCGTCGTCGCGTCCGGGGACGGGCCGCGGCGGCCGGGGCGGGCGCAGCACCTCGACCACCTCGTCGCGCACCACCTCGCCCAGACCGGGCAGGAAGGTGATCTCGAGCCGGTCGGGCCGCGGCGGCCGGGCG
>NZ_VWSD01000214.1 GCF_009829685.1 Cellulomonas citrea | reverse complement strand
CGGATGCGCGTGTGTTGTTTGAGAACTCAACAGTGTGTCGAGAGTAGTCGATGCCGTTTGCTTGGTTGCTGTTCGTGGTGCTTGCTGTTGTGGCGGGTGTTGCGGGTGGTGGCTGGGTTGGTGTCGATGTTGCCGCCCCGTTGCTTGCGGGGTGGTGTTGTTGATGCCAGTTGATGTTTTTCCGTTTGTTCATGGCTCGCGGCTTTTGGGTTGCGGGTTGTGGTTGTTCATTAACGGAGAGTTTGATTCTGGCTCAGGACGAACGCTGGCGGCGTGCTTAACACATGCAAGTCGAACGGTGATCTCCAGCTTGCTGGGGTGATCAGTGGCGAACGGGTGAGTAACACGTGAGTAACCTGCCCTCGTCTTCGGGATAACTACTGGAAACGGTGGCTAATACCGAATATTCACTTCCTGTCGCATGGTGGGTGGTGGAAAGTTTTTCGGACGAGGATGGGCTCGCGGCCTATCAGCTTGTTGGTGGGGTGATGGCCTACCAAGGCGACGACGGGTAGCCGGCCTGAGAGGGTGACCGGCCACACTGGGACTGAGATACGGCCCAGACTCCTACGGGAGGCAGCAGTGGGGAATATTGCACAATGGGCGAAAGCCTGATGCAGCGACGCCGCGTGAGGGATGACGGCCTTCGGGTTGTAAACCTCTTTCAGCAGGGAAGAAGCGAAAGTGACGGTACCTGCAGAAGAAGCGCCGGCTAACTACGTGCCAGCAGCCGCGGTAATACGTAGGGCGCAAGCGTTGTCCGGAATTATTGGGCGTAAAGAGCTCGTAGGCGGTTAGTCGCGTCTGCTGTGAAAACTCGAGGCTCAACCTCGGGCTTGCAGTGGGTACGGGCTGACTAGAGTGCGGTAGGGGTGACTGGAATTCCTGGTGTAGCGGTGGAATGCGCAGATATCAGGAGGAACACCGATGGCGAAGGCAGGTCACTGGGCCGCAACTGACGCTGAGGAGCGAAAGCATGGGGAGCGAACAGGATTAGATACCCTGGTAGTCCATGCCGTAAACGTTGGGCACTAGGTGTGGGGTCCATTCCACGGATTCCGTGCCGCAGCAAACGCATTAAGTGCCCCGCCTGGGGAGTACGGCCGCAAGGCTAAAACTCAAAGAAATTGACGGGGGCCCGCACAAGCGGCGGAGCATGCGGATTAATTCGATGCAACGCGAAGAACCTTACCAAGGCTTGACATGCACCGGAAACTTCCAGAGATGGTTGCCCCGCAAGGTCGGTGCACAGGTGGTGCATGGTTGTCGTCAGCTCGTGTCGTGAGATGTTGGGTTAAGTCCCGCAACGAGCGCAACCCTCGTCCCATGTTGCCAGCGGGTTATGCCGGGGACTCATGGGAGACTGCCGGGGTCAACTCGGAGGAAGGTGGGGATGACGTCAAATCATCATGCCCCTTATGTCTTGGGCTTCACGCATGCTACAATGGCCGGTACAAAGGGTTGCGATACCGCGAGGTGGAGCGAATCCCAAAAAGCCGGTCTCAGTTCGGATTGGGGTCTGCAACTCGACCCCATGAAGTCGGAGTCGCTAGTAATCGCAGATCAGCAACGCTGCGGTGAATACGTTCCCGGGCCTTGTACACACCGCCCGTCAAGTCATGAAAGTCGGTAACACCCGAAGCCGGTGGCCCAACCCTTGTGGAGGGAGCTGTCGAAGGTGGGACTGGCGATTAGGACTAAGTCGTAACAAGGTAGCCGTACCGGAAGGTGCGGCTGGATCACCTCCTTTCTAAGGAGCTTCTTGGCTGGTTCGCTGCTGTAGTGGTGGCGGGTTGGTCCAGGGCCGCTTTCTGGGCCGTTCGTGCCTGGGGTGGTTGCTCAAGGGTGGAACATCGACTGCTCGGCTGGTTCTGGTGGTGTCTTGCTAGTACTGCTTCGTGTGCGCTGGTGGCTTCGGTCGTTGGTGGGTGCGGGGTGTGGAACGTGGGGTGGCGTTGGGGTTGGTCGGTTCGGCACACTGTTGGGTCCTGAGGCAACACCCGTGTGGTGGGGTCTTGCGGGCTGTCGGGTCCTTGTACCTGCTGGTGGTCTTGCCGTTGTTGGTGGGGTCGTTGGTGTGGCGGGGGTTGCTCGGTGGTGGCCGGTCGTTGTTTGAGAACTGCACAGTGGACGCGAGCATCTTTGTACTTGGTTTTTGTGGTTGGAAGTTTGTAAGAGCACAGGGTGGATGCCTTGGCACTAGGAGCCGAAGAAGGACGTAGCAGCCTGCGATAAGCCTCGGGGAGTTGGCAAGCGAACCGTGATCCGAGGATGTCCGAATGGGGAAACCCCGCCGCAGTCATGTGCGGTGACCCGTACCTGAATATATAGGGTATGTGGAGGGAACGCCGGGAAGTGAAACATCTCAGTACCGGCAGGAAGAGATATTCCGTGAGTAGTGGCGAGCGAAAGCGGATCAGGCCAAACCGTATACGTGTGATAGCCGGCGGGCGTTGCGTGTGCGGGGTTGTGGGACATGTCGGCCCGTTCTGCCGGACGGGCGAGCAGTAAGAAAGTGTGATCATAGTCGAAGGGTCTTGAAAGGCCCGGCACAGAGGGTGGTACCCCCGTAGACGAAATGGTTGCACCTGCTGATGTGGATCCCAAGTAGCTCCGGGCCCGAGAAACCTGGAGTGAATCAGCACAGACCACTGTGTAAGCCTAAATACTACCTAGTGACCGATAGCGGACAAGTACCGTGAGGGAAAGGTGAAAAGTACCCCGGGAGGGGAGTGAAATAGTACCTGAAACCGTGTGCTTACGACCCGTTGGAGCCTCCTTAGCAGGGGTGACAGCGTGCCTTTTGAAGAATGAGCCTGCGAGTTAGTGGTACGTGGCGAGGTTAACCCGTGTGGGGAAGCCGTAGCGAAAGCGAGTCCGAATAGGGCGACTCAGTCGCGTGCTCTAGACCCGAAGCGGAGTGATCTAGCCATGGGCAGGGTGAAGCGCGGGTAAGACCGCGTGGAGGCCCGAACCCACCAGGGTTGAAAACCTGGGGGATGACCTGTGGTTAGGGGTGAAAGGCCAATCAAACTCCGTGATAGCTGGTTCTCCCCGAAATGCATTTAGGTGCAGCGTCGCGTGTTCCTTGCCGGAGGTAGAGCTACTGGATAGCCGATGGGCCCTACCAGGTTACTGACGTTAGCCAAACTCCGAATGCCGGTAAGCTAGAACGCGGCAGTGAGACTGCGGGGGATAAGCTCCGTAGTCGAGAGGGAAACAGCCCAGACCACCAGCTAAGGCCCCTAAGCGTGCGCTAAGTGGGAAAGGATGTGGAGTTGCACAGACAACCAGGAGGTTGGCTTAGAAGCAGCCACCCTTGAAAGAGTGCGTAATAGCTCACTGGTCAAGTGATTCCGCGCCGACAATGTAGCGGGGCTCAAGCGCACCGCCGAAGCTGTGGCATTCATGCGTTAGCCCAGTCTCCTTGTGAGGCTCAGGTGCGTGGA
>NZ_VWSD01000213.1 GCF_009829685.1 Cellulomonas citrea | reverse complement strand
GGCGGCGGCCGGGCTCGAGGTGCTGCTCGGCGGGTTGCGGCTGCGTGCGCGCGGCACCGTCGTCGTCGCGCTCACCGGTGCCGATGCCCGGCCGCAGGTCGACGGCCGGCCGGTGGCGAGCGGTCGGGCGGTGCGGCTGGTCGACGGCGCCCAGCTCACCCTGCAGACGCCCGACGCGGGGTTGCGCACCTGGGTGGCGGTGCGCGGCGGGGTCGCGGTGCCGGCGCTGCTCGGGTCACGGTCCAGGGACACGTTGGCCCGGTGGGGGCCGCCGCCGCTCACCGCCGGTGACGTGCTGGGCCTCGGTGACGAGGCGGTCGAGCTGCCCGACCCGCACGGCCAGGTGCCGCCCTGGGTGCGTCCGGCGGGGCTGCCGGTGCTCGAGCTGCTGCCCGGTCCGCAGCTCGACTGGTTGGCGGACCCGTTGCCCGGTGAGCCGATGGTCGTGCAGCCGGACAGCGACCGCGTCGCGCTGCGGTTGTCCGGCCGACCGTGGCGGCGTCGGGCGGGGGAGCTGCCTCCTGCGCCGCTGGTCCGCGGCGCCGTGCAGCTGCCGCCGTCGGGTCTGCCGGTGGTGTTCGGCCCGGACCACCCGGTGACCGGCGGCTACCCCGTCGTCGGGGTGCTCACGGCGGCGTCCCGGGAGGTGTGGGCCCAGCTGAGGCCGGGCGACGAGGTCGTGGTGCGCGCGGCGCGGTGAGGGCGCGCAACGACACGCCGGGAACTTGTGGCGACCGGCTGCGCGGGGGTGCAGGTCGGGTCGTGCGGCCTCGTCCGGGCGGGACGTACGTCCCGGGTTTCGGGGGGTCTCTGACGTAGAAATTCCCCACATCTAGTCGTGCGCGCCCGGTCGCACCACAACATCTAGTAGGGAGCGCTCAGTGACCACGTCCGTCACCGTTGACGTCGCATCGTCCATCGACGAGTACCTGGACCGCAGCGACTGGCGGGTCAACGCCAACGCGAACCAGGGCTACTCGCTCGGCGGGCTGATCCTCAACACCGCGGGCAAGGTGATCGCCAACTACTGGCTCTCGCAGGTGTACCCGGAGGCCGTCGGGTCCGCGCACCGCGAGGGCGACCTGCACATCCACGACCTCGACATGCTGTCCGGGTACTGCGCCGGCTGGTCGCTCAAGCGCCTGCTGGCCGAGGGCCTCAACGGGGTGCCGGGCAAGGTCGAGGCCACCGCGCCCAAGCACTTCAGCTCCGCGATCGGCCAGATCGTCAACTTCCTCGGCACCATGCAGAACGAGTGGGCCGGCGCCCAGGCGTTCAGCTCCTTCGACACCTACATGGCGCCGTACGTGCGGCTGGACAACCTCACCTACGACCAGGTGCGCCAGGGCATCCAGGAGCTGGTCTACAACCTCAACGTGCCCAGCCGCTGGGGCACCCAGACCCCGTTCACCAACCTCACCTTCGACTGGACCTGCCCGGAGGACCTGCGCGACGAGGTCGTCTTCGTCGCCGACGAGCCGTGCGACTTCACCTACGGCGACCTGCAGGCCGAGATGGACGTCATCAACCGCGCCTACATGGAGGTGATGACCGCCGGTGACGCATCGGGCCGGGTCTTCACCTTCCCGATCCCGACGTACAACATCACCAAGGAGTTCGACTGGGACTCCGAGAACGCCGACCGGCTGTTCGCGATGACCGCCAAGTACGGGCTGCCCTACTTCCAGAACTTCATCAACTCCGAGATGAAGCCGGGTGACGTGCGGTCCATGTGCTGCCGCCTGCAGCTCGACCTGCGTGAGCTGCTCAAGCGCGGCAACGGGCTGTTCGGCTCGGGGGAGCAGACCGGGTCCGTCGGTGTCGTCACGATCAACTGCGCCCGGCTGGGCTACCTGCACGCCGGTGACGAGCCGGCGCTGCTGGCCGCGCTCGACCGGCTGCTGGAGCTGTCCCGCGACTCGCTCGAGCTCAAGCGCCAGACCATCTCCAAGCTCATGGACGACGGCCTGTTCCCCTACACCCGGCGCTACCTGGGCAGCCTGGACAGCCACTTCTCCACCATCGGCGTCAACGGGATCAACGAGATGATCCGCAACTTCTCGCTGGACGCCCTCGACATCTCCGACCACGAGGGCCACCTCATGGCGGTCCGGCTGCTCGACCACGTGCGCGCCCGGATGGTCGAGTTCCAGGAGGAGACCGGCCACCTGTACAACCTGGAGGCCACCCCGGCCGAGGGCACCACGTACCGCTTCGCCAAGGAGGACAAGAAGCGCTACCCGGACATCCTGCAGGCCGGCACGCCGGAGAACCCGTACTACACGAACTCCTCGCAGCTGCCGGTGGGCTTCACCGACGACCCGTTCGAGGCGCTCGAGCGCCAGGACGAGCTGCAGACCAAGTACACCGGCGGCACCGTGCTGCACCTGTACATGGCCGAGCGGGTCTCGTCCCCGGCGGCGTGCAAGGAGCTGGTGCGGCGGGCGCTGTCCCGGTTCCGGCTGCCGTACCTCACGGTCACCCCGACGTTCTCCATCTGCCCGGCGCACGGGTACCTCGACGGTGAGCAGTGGTCGTGCCCGACGTGCGGTGCGGTCACCGAGGTGTGGACCCGCGTCATGGGCTACCACCGCCCGGTCTCGAGCTTCAACGTCGGCAAGAAGGGTGAGCAGGCCGAGCGCACGCCGTTCCGCGAGCCCGCCCTGGCCGGGGTGTGACCGTGGCCGTCGCCCCGTCCGAGGGTGCCGTGCGCACGCCGTCGGACGGGGCCGACGGTCTGGCGATCGCCGGTCTGACCCGGATGTCCACCTGCGACTGGCCGGACCACCTCGTGGCCACGGTGTTCGCGCAGGGCTGCCCGTGGCGGTGCACCTACTGCCACAACCAGGCGATCATCGACCCCCGCACGCCCGGGGTGGTCCCGTGGTCGCAGGTCCGCGAGCTGTTGGCGGCCCGCCACGGACTGCTCGACGGGGTCGTGTTCTCCGGTGGTGAGCCGACCCGTCAGCTCGCGCTGCTCGACGCCGTGCAGGAGGTCCGTGCGGCCGGGTTCGGCGTCGGGCTGCACACCGGCGGGGCCTACCCGCGCCGGCTGGCCCGGGTGCTGCCCTGGGTGGACTGGGTGGGTCTGGACATCAAGGCGCCCGCCCGGCTCTACCGCGCGATCACGCAGGTGGGCGGCCCGACGACGAGTGCCGAGGCGGCGTTCGAGTCGCTGCGCCTGGTGCTGGCCAGCGGGGTCGACGTGCAGGTGCGCACGACGGTGGACCCCACGGTGCTCACCGAGGCGGACGTCGCCGAGCTGAGCGCGGTGCTGGCCGACCTCGGGGTGCGTGACCACGTGCTCCAGGAGGTCCGGACGCAGGGGACGTCCCCTCAGTACCAGGCGGCGATGGTGGCGCGGGGCGCCCGCGCCTGACCCGGGTGCGCGGCCCGGTCAGCGCCGGTGCGCCCGGACGAGCTCGTCGACCTGCCGGCCGGTCGGTGCGGTC
>NZ_VWSD01000212.1 GCF_009829685.1 Cellulomonas citrea | reverse complement strand
AAGGTGACGGGTGCGCCCCCGAGGTCGCGTGCGGCTGCGGTGGCCACCATGAGCCCGGTGAGCAGCGCGGCCCGTCCGCCGGCCGGTGCGGCCGCCAGGGCGGCGCCGTAGGCCTGGGCGACCGCGGTGAGCAGCGAGACCGCGGTCGTGCTCGCGACGTCGGCCTGCTCGAGCCCGGCCGGCAGCGCGTACTGGGCTCGTCGTGGGTCCGACTTGGTCCCGGCCAGACCTGCGGCCTGCGCCCACCGCTCGGCGTCGGCGCGCTGCGCGCGGGCCGCAGCGAGGGTCGCGGGCCGCTTCTCCGGACCACCTCGGGCGGCGATGACCTCGAGCCCGTACCCGGCCTGGTCGTGCGCCAGCACGAGGGCGCTCAGCGTCCCGGCGGGCAGCGAGGTCGTCGAGGGGGACGGCTGCGGGGTCGCGGGGCTCGTCGACGCACCGGTCGGTGCCGGTGCCGCGACCGGTGCGGGCGCCGGGACGGGTGTGCCGAGCGCAGCGGCGAGCCGAGCGGCGAGCTCGGTGCGGGCCGTCGCGACCGAGCCGACCAGCCGCGCCAGGGCGCCGTCGGTGAGCGTGTCGGTGTCGACGGACGCGGTGCCGGCGGCAGCGACCAGGTCGGTCAGCAGCTGGGCCGCGGTCGGCACCGGCGCTGACGCGGTCCCGGTGGCCGTCGGTGTGCTGGACGGCAGGCCCGAGCGGTAGACCCCACCGAGGGCCGCCGCGTGCGCGGTGCTCTGCGCGCTCACTTCGGCCAGCACCGCGGCGACCGGTTCGGCCAGGCCCGTCGCGGCCAGCGCCGTCGCGGTCGCGGCAAGCTCGAGGGAGTCGGCGACGGTCCGTGCACGCACCTGCTCCACGGGCCCCGGGGACGGTTCGGTAGGGGCCGGGGTGGCCAGCCGCACCCCGCAGCCGGCCGTGGCGAGCACGAGCGTGAGGGTGAGCGCGAGGCGGCGTACGAAGCTGGTCATCGTCGCCCGATCCTGCCACCCGGCCCCGAGGGCGGACAGCAGGCGCGCACCGACGAACTAGGCTGTGGCCCACAACAGCACACCGGTCGCCCCGCGATCGTCCCCCTGTGCAGGTGAGGAGGAGGCAGCGATGGATGCGTCCGAGCAGCGGCTCGTCGGAGCACTGACCCCGGTCGTCGAGGGTCTTGGCCTGGTGCTCGACGGTGTGCGCGCCCGCCGCAGCGGCGGGCGCCTGGTCGTCGAGGTGACCGTCGACGTCGGCGAGGACGACCCGGGCGACCTGGACCTGGACCGCGTGGCACAGGCCTCCGAGGCGGTGTCGCAGGCGCTGGACGCCGGCGACGTGCTGCCCGGGGCGTACACGCTCGAGGTGTCCAGCCCGGGGGTGGACCGTCCGCTCACGCTGCGCAGGCACTTCGTGCGTGCGGTGGGTCGGCTGGTGACGCTCGTCGACTCCCAGGGGCGCACGACGACGGGCCGCCTGCTGGCGGTCGACGGTGACGAGCTGGAGGTGGCGCCGCGGGCTCCGGTCCGCAAGGGACGGCCACCGGCCGAGCTGCCGGCACGGCGGCTGGCGTTGAGCGAGGTGCGGTCCGGCCGCGTCGAGGTGGACCTGTCGGGTCTGGCCTCGCACGAGGACGACGAGACGCACGAGGACGAGGAGGACTGACGTGGACATCGACATGCAGGCGCTGCGGCTCATCGAGCACGAGCGGGAGATCAGCCTCGACGTGCTGGTCGGGGCCATCGAGCAGGCGCTGCTGTCCGCCTACCACCGCACGCCCGGTGCGCACCCGCAGGCGCGGGTGGAGGTCGACCGGCGCAGCGGGCACGTGACCGTCTGGGCCCGCGAGGAGCTCCCCGAGCCGGTGGAGCCCGCCGGTGAGGAGGAGCCGGACGAGACCCCGCGGCCGGCCGCGGCGCGTGTCGAGGGCCCGGAGTTCGACGACACCCCGGCCGGGTTCGGCCGGATCGCCACCGCCACGGCACGTCAGGTCATCGTGCAGCGGCTGCGCGACGCCGAGGACGACGCGGTGCTCGGCACGTTCCGCGGCAAGGAGGGCGAGGTCCTCGGCGGGGTGATCCAGCAGGGCCGTGACCCGCGCACGGTGCTCGTCGACATCGGTGGCACCGAGGCGGTGCTCCCGGCACACGAGCAGGTGCCGACCGAGAAGTACGTGCACGGCGAGCGGCTGCGGGCCTACGTGCTTGAGGTCGCCCGGGGCAGCCGCGGCCCGCAGATCACGTTGTCGCGCACCCACCCGAACCTGGTGCGCAAGCTGTTCGAGCTCGAGGTCCCCGAGGTGGCCGACGGCACGGTCGAGATCACCGCGCTGGCCCGTGAGGCGGGGCACCGCACCAAGATCGCGGTGCGCGCCACGGTGCCGGGCGTCAACGCCAAGGGCGCCTGCATCGGCCCGATGGGCAACCGGGTGCGCGCCGTCATGGCCGAGCTGCACGGGGAGAAGATCGACATCGTCGACCACTCCGACGACCCCGCGGCGATGATCGGCCACGCGCTGTCGCCGGCCCGCGTCGTGTCGGTCACGGTGGTCGACGAGGCCACCCGCTCGGCCCGGGTCGTCGTCCCGGACTACCAGCTCTCGCTCGCGATCGGCAAGGAGGGGCAGAACGCCCGCCTCGCCGCCAAGCTCACCGGGTGGCGCATCGACATCCGCTCCGACGAGGCCGCGCCGGAGCAGGACGGTGCCGCCGGTCCCGCCCGGTGAAGCGGCGCGGTAGACTCGCCGGAGCCGGGTCGCGTGCCCGGCAGTCCTCACCGCGCAGGCGGTCCCCGCTGTCGGCCCCCGACGTCCTTGATGCCGTGGTGCCCCCGGTGGGCCCGGTCCGCACGTGCGTGGGCTGCCGTGCCCGAGACTCGCGGTCGTCCTTGCTCAGGGTGGTCGTCGCCGGTGCGAACGCGGAGTCCCCGCGGCTCGTGCTCGACACGGCCGCCCGGATGCCGGGACGGGGTGCCTGGGTGCACCCGGACCTGGAGTGCCTTGAGCTCGCCGAGCGGCGACGGGCGTTCGGACGGGCCCTGAGATCGACGGGGCCGCTCGACACCGGTGCGCTGCGCGCGGCGCTCACGGTGATGACGGACCGGGCCACCGGCCCGGTGCAGGACGGCCCGGAACCTCGGGCCGAACAACGATGAGGAAAGCGGGTCACGAAGCCGATGGCTGCCCGATGAGCGTGCACCGATGAGTGCGCAATGACCACCCTGAACTAACCGCGGTCCGACCCTGTCCGGGCGGGCCGAGACAGGAGAGCAGTGTCCAAGGTCCGCGTCTACGAGCTCGCGAAGGAGCTCGGGGTTGACAGCAAGGCCCTGATGGCGAAGCTGAACGAGCTCGGTGAGTTCGTCCGCACGCCGTCGTCCACGATCGAGCCGCCGGTGGTCCGCAAGCTGCGGTCCGCCTACCCGGCCGGCGGCTCCGCCGCCCCGGCGGCCCCCGCACCCAAGGCTCCCGCCCGGACGTCGTCCGCGCCGGCTCCGGCCG
>NZ_VWSD01000211.1 GCF_009829685.1 Cellulomonas citrea | reverse complement strand
TGGCGGCGGGCCTCGCTCGTCGTCGTCGTGGTAGCCGCCGCGGCCACGGCCGCCGGGCTGCGGGCGCTGGGCTGGGCCGCCTGACCCGGGTCAGGCGTCTGCCGGTGCCTGCTCGCGCCGGACGCGCTTGACCGCGTACATCTGCCCGTCTGCCCGGTTGAGCAGCGTGGCCGCGTCCGCGCGCTCGCCCGGGGCGACCACCGCGACCCCGATGCTCGCCCGTGTCGACAGCACCACGTCGCCGATCCGCACGGGGTAGGCCAGGGCGTCCTTGAGCTCGGCGACCAGGGCGGGTGCGCGCGGCGGGGCGGCGTCCAGCACGAGGACGAACTCGTCCCCGCCGAGCCGGGCGACCGCGTCGTCCGGACCGCCGAACGGGGCCACGCGTTCGGCGACGGCACGCAGCAGCTGGTCGCCGACCCCGTGCCCGAAGGTGTCGTTGACGGCCTTGAAACCGTCGAGGTCGAGGTAGGCCACCACGGCGCCCGGGGAGGTCGCTTCGGCCACCCGGTCGAGCAGCGCCTCGAGGTGGCGGGTGAGCGCCCGACGGTTCGCCAGGCCGGTGAGCTCGTCGCGTGTGGCCAGGGCGAGCAGCCTGCGCTCCGCCTCGACGTGCCAGCGGGACAGCAGCCCGATCCGCAGCAGCACGAGCGGGACGACGAGCAGCCCGCTCACGGCGAGCAGCAGCGCGTCGACCGGTGCATGGAAGGCCACCTCGGCCGCGGCGAGCAGCGGGTTGACCGCCAGTGCGCCGCCGAGGAAGACCAGGTGCGCGCGGGTCAGGCCGCCCTGCGGGCTCTGCACCGACCCGACCGCCCGTACGGAGGGGTGCGCGAGGGCGGCGGCGTAGGCGAGCAGCGACACGATGCACGGGACGCTCGCCCACCACGGCGTCTGCCCGGTCGCGGGGTCCTGGGACAGGGTGAGGGTGACGGCGCCGACGTTGACGGCGACGGTGGAGACCACGAGCAGGAGGCAGGCTGCCCGGGCCTGCGGGGTGCTCACCGCCGCACGCGCCACCCCGCCGGTGATCGCGCTGACCAGCAGCACGAGCACGAGCTCGTAGGCCATGCGTGCGGGCCCGGCGCCGAGGCGCACGTGGGCCGGGCCGAGCAGCAGGCCCCACAGCAGGCTCGCGGCCGCCAGCCCGATGAGCGCCGCGTCGGTCATCCCGCCGAGGTCGGGAGCGGCCCGGGGTACCAGCGCCACCACGGCGCCGACCAGGAGGGCGGTGTAGCCCAGCACGAGCGTCGCGGCGGCCGCGACGCCCGAGGCGAGCGCCCCGGAGGTCGCGATGGCGACCTGGTTCTGCGCGTTGTGCACCGCGACGAGGGCCACGCCGAGCGCCATCACCAGCCAGGCGGTGCGGTGGGTACAGGTGCGTCGCACCAGCTGGACCACGAGGACGACGAGGGGGACGAGGGTTGCCGCCGTGACCGAGGCGTAGCGCAGCGTCGGGTTGACGGCGCAGGCAGCGACCAGCAGCACGCCGAGCGCGAGCGCGCTCGCGTGCGCCCGTCGACCACCCTTGTCCACCAAGCCTCCGCGTCGCCGGGCCTGCCCCTTGCCTGGTGCTGTCGACGGTACGCGCTCGGCGTTCGACGGCGCGCCGTCGTCACCCGATCGCGGCGGACTGTCGGGTGGGACCTAGGTCCCAGATCCCGTACCCTGTGAGGCGATGCCTGGAGCAGACGAGCCCGCCGGACGTGGTGGCAGCCCGAGGGGGCCGGCCGTCGCCGACGCCTCGGCACAGCTCATGTCGGCGATCCTCGACCTGGCCGGTGACCTGGACAGTCGCAGCCTGCTGGAGCGGTTCGTCGCGCTGAGCGTGCAGCTCACCGGCGCGAGGTACGGCGCCATCAACATCGTCGACTCGGCCGGCGCCTCGACCACCTTCGTGCACACCGGGATCGACGCGCGCACCGCCGCGACCCTCGGCCGTCCGCCGCACGCCGCCGGCGTCCTGGGGCAGATCCCCGACGACGGCGTGCTCCGGCTGGACGACCTGCGCGACCACCCGGCGTTCCGCGGTCTGCCGGCCGGGCACCCCCCGATGGGCTCGTTCCTCGGGGCGCCGGTGCGGGTGCGTGGTGAGCGGTACGGCACGCTCTACCTCGCCGAGAAGCACGGCGGGTTCGACGCCGAGGACGAGTCGGTGGTGCGCTCCCTGGCCGCCGCGGCGGCCGTGGCCGTGCACAACGCCCAGCTCTACGCCTTGGAACGGCGGCAGCGGCAGTGGCAGAGCGCCGGGCGGGCCATCACCACGATGCTGCTCGAGGGCGCCGACCAGGAGGACGTGCTCGCGGCCGTCGCGGCGAACGCCCGGCAGATCGACGGTGCGCAGTGCGTCGCGCTCGCGCTGCCCGGTGCCGACTTCGAGCTGCTGCTGGAGATCGTCGACGGGGTGGGCACCGACGACCTCGTCGGGCTGGACGTGTCGGGGGATCCCGAGGTGCGGGCCGCCTTCGAGGCCGGCACCGGGCACGTCGTCGGTTCGCGCGCGGAACGGGCGGGTGCCGCGGGGCGCGCGCCCGAGCCGCTCGACCGGTACGGGCCGGCGCTGTACGCCCCGCTGCTCACCGAGGGCGAGAGCATCGGCGTGCTCGTCATGCTGCGCGCCCCGGGCGACCCCGAGTTCACCGCGGACGACCTGGCCATGTCGCAGTCCTTCGCCTCGCAGGCCGCGCTGGCGTTCGTGCTGGCCGACGCGCAGCAGCTGCGCGGCCAGGCGGTGCTGCGCGACGAGCGCACCCGGATCGCACGCGACCTGCACGACATGGCGATCCAGCAGCTGTTCGCCGCCGGGATGGCCATCGAGGCGGCTCGGCAGGGCCCCGACCCGGTGCCGCCGGCGCTGGACGGGGTGCTGGAGACCGCCGTCGGGCACGTCGACGCGGGCATCCGGCAGATCAGGGTGATCGTGCGCACCCTCGACGACCCGGGCGCCACCGTCCCGCTGGTCGAGCGGGTGGCGGCCGAGGTCGAGCTGGCGCGCAGCTCGCTGGGCTTCGCCCCGGAGCTGTCGATGAGCGTCGACGGCGTGGGCGTCGAGACGGACCCGGCCCTGGGGCTGCGGATCGACGACCTGGTGGCGCCCGGCCGGGCGAACAACGTCGTCGCCGTCGTGCGCGAGGGGTTGTCGAACGTGGCCCGGCACGCCCGGTCCGGGGCGGTCGCGGTGCGGCTGCTCGTCACCTCGGGCGCGCACGGGTCGATCACGGTCGAGGTGGAGGACGACGGCGTCGGGGTGCCGCCGGCCCGCACCCGCGCCTCCGGCACCAAGAACCTGGCCCGGCGGGCCGAGGAGTCCGGCGGCACGTTCGCGCTGCTGCAGCCGCCGTCGGGCCGCGGGGCGCTGCTGCGCTGGACCGCGGCCCTCGACTGACCCTGCCCGCAGGCGGCAGCGTGCGCGGTCACGTCGGGCGTCCATGCCACGATGCGCGGGTGAGCAGCAGCGAGACGACGAACCGGGCCGACGCAGGGGGCCCCGCCGCCCCGGAGCCCGGGCCCGG